>NZ_JBWKWP010000004.1:0-389754 GCF_059422285.1 Curvibacter sp. GW821-FHT01G03 | reverse complement strand
TGGCCGTGCCTGAGTTGATCAGCCAGCTCTGATCGTTGACGCGATGAAGGCCCCATGTCTTCGGACATGGGCCTTTTTTTTGGCTCACTTAAGAGACTACATTCAGTCCGGTTAAAGTTCGGTGGTTTGCCGTGCGCTATTCATCTCAGGTCAAACCCATCAGCTACCTCAAGGCCCATGCTGCGGAGGTTCTTTTGCCACTGACCGAAAGCCGTGAGCCCTTGCTCATCACTCAAAATGGACAAGCCAAAGCCGTCTTGCAGGACGTGGCCTCCTATGAGGAGACCCAGGAGTCATTGGCGCTGCTGAAGATTTTGGCCCTGGGCAATCAGGACGTGGCGGAGGGCTGGTTGAAGCCTGCGGCGCAAGTGCTGGCTCGCCTGAGGTCCAAGTCTGCTCCGGTCCGATGAGTCGTTCCGGTTCCGAAGTCTTTGAAGCGTCGCCCTTGATGGCGTCAATGTGGCGCCAGCTCAGCCCTGCCGGGCCACCACCCGCAGCAGCACCGTCTGGTGGGTTCTGAAACCCATGTGCTCATATAGCCGCACCGCCCGCTGATTGCTTGCCATCACATGCAGGAACGGGGTCTGCCCGCGCTGCAACTGGGCCGACACCACGGTTTCGATCAGAGCCCTGGCCAGGCCCCGGCCTTGGGCTTCGGGCGCGCTGCACACGCCACTGACCTCGCGCAGAGGGCCCAGGTGCAGGCGTTCGCCGGTCATGGCGATCAGGCGATCTGCTTCAAACACACCCCAGTACTCACCCATTTCGCGTGTGCGCGGTCCAAAAGGGCCGGGTTGGGTGACTTTCACCAGGGCCTCGATGGCCGCCTGGTCGGCAGGGCCCAGCCGCCTGGCATCGACCGGGGGTGGGTTCGAAGGGGGCTCGGCGGTCCACACCATCTGCAGAGCCGGCGCCTCGACCAGCACCTGCCAATCGGGGGGCGCTTCGCCAGCCCAGGCCTTGCAGTAAAAGCGCTCACCCAGCTCGCACAGCGGGGTGAGGTCCGAAAAATCGGGGGCATCGGGCCGCTCAAACCCCAGCAAGGGCGTGAAGCCCGGGGCATAGCGTCGGGCTCGGGCCGAACCCTGCGACCACGCTGCATGGGGCCCGTTCAGGCTGCTCCAGAAAGGATTGTCCAGTGCAGTGAGGTCCATGGTGGGCGTGGCCGGCGTCAGATTGACTTGTAGAAGGCTTCGACCTTGCCCTTGAGGGTGATCAGCAGCGGGCGGCCCTTGCGGTCGCGGGTCTTGCCGGCGGGCACTTTGATCCAGCCCTCGCTGACACAGTATTCCTCGACGTCGAAGCGCTCCTTGTCATTGAAGTGGATGCCGATGTCGTGTTCGAACACCGCGGCCAGGTGGTGCGGGCTGCGCGGGTCGATGGACAGGTGGTCGGGCAGTTCAGGGCGTTGCGGGGCTGTGTCGCTCATGGAAGGTCTCGGACGGTTCAATGCGTAAAGTGGCAATTGTCCCGCATTTGGACCGCCCCTTCGGACAGGGCTGTTGGCCGTGCTCAAGGGGCGGCTGGGTCGCCAGCCGCGGTCACTCTTCGTTCTGCCAGTCCACCTGCACCCCCAGGCTGCGCAGGTTTTCCACAAAATGCGGGTGGGCGCGGCGGATCGGGGTGGCGTTGCGGATCTCCGAGCGGCCCTCGATGCTGGCCGCCACCATGAACAGGGCAATCGCCACCCGGATGATGTAGGGGCTTTCGACCACCGCCGGGCTCAGGGGTTTGCCCCCAAAGGTGATCAGGCGGTGCGGATCGGACGAAAACACATGGGCGCCGAACTTGGACAGCTCGCCGGTCCAGCCCAGGGCCCCGTCGTAGACCTTGTTCCAGAACATGGTGTTGCCCTGGGCTCGCACGCCCAGGGCAATGAAGATGGGCAGCAGATCGACCGGAAAGTAAGGCCAGGGCGCGGCCTCGACCTTGGTCAGCACATTGCTGGTGAACGGGGTCTGCACGCGCAACTCACCGGGCACGCTGGCGCGTGACCAGCCGTCTTCGTGCGTGATCTTGACGCCAAACTTGGCAAAGGTGCGGTCGATCAGCGGAAAGTTGTCCGGCGCGCTGTTGCGCACCACCACGTCGCCGCCGGTGATCGCCCCCAGGGCCAGGAAGGTGGTGATCTCGTGAAAGTCTTCGTCAAAGCGGAACTCGCCACCGCCCAGGCGGGCGCCGCCATGCACCGTGATGCGTGAGGTACCCAGGCCTTCGATCGGCACGCCCAGCATCTGCATGAACCGGCAGAACTCTTGCACATGGGGCTCGGAGGCCGCATTGGTCAGGGTCGAGGTGCCCTCGGCCACCGCAGCGCACAGCACAAAGTTCTCGGTGGTGGTGACCGAGGCGTAATCCAGCCAGTGCTGGGTCGGCCGCAGCCGGCCCGGGCTGTGCACCAGCAGCGAGCCTTCGGCCCGCTCGACCCGGCCGCCAAACTGCTGGAACACCTCGACATGGGGGTCGATCTCGCGCACGCCCAGGGTGCAACCCTTCACGTTGTCTTCGAGTCGGGCCACGCCAAAGCGTGCCAGCAGGGGCGGCACCAGCATGATGGACGAGCGCATTTCCTCGGGCAGGTGATGGCGCGTCGGGTCGAAACAGGTGTTCTGGTGGTGCAGTTCCAGCACACCACTCGCGTGGTCCATGCTCACTTCGCTGCCCAGGGTGCGGAAGATGTCCAGGATCTTGCGCACGTCGGTGATGTCGGGCACCCCCAGCAACTTCAGGGGTTGGTCGCTGAGCAGGGTGGCGCACAGCACAGGCAGCACGGCGTTCTTGTTGGCAGAGGGGATGATGCGGCCGCGAAGGGGGGTGCCGCCGTGCACGATGAGATTGGACATGGTCTGGGGAAACTGAAGCGAAATACGCCCATTGGCGTTGCAAAGCCCTGGCAATGTACCAGCCGCAGCCCCCTGGCTGCCGCTGGCGACCCCAAACGCCCGGTCGGGACAGGGGTCGGCGTGACGGTTTACACACTCCACCGGGCGCGGCAGCCCTGGGAGCGTCACCATCTACTCACAGCGCCGGGCTTCTGAGCAGGTGCTTCATGATTTTGCCCGTGGGCGTGCGGGGCAGTTCGGGCCTGAATTCGTAATATCGTGGGATTTTGTAACGGGCCAGCCGGGGGGCGAGGAAGGTGCTGAGTTCTTCGGCGCTGGCCTGCAAGCCCTCGCGCAGCACCAGCACGGCGCACACCGTTTCGCCCCATTCAGGGTGGGGCCGACCGATGACGGCCACGTCCAGCAGCGCCGGGTGGGGCCCCAGGGCGTCTTCGACCTCCTTGGAGTAAACGTTTTCGCCTCCGGTGATGATCATGTCCTTGGCTCGGTCGGCGATGAACAGAAAGCCGTCCTCATCGGCCCGCGCCAGGTCGCCTGTGCGGTACCAGCCGTCCGGCGTGAAGGCCTGCACGCTGGCCTCCGGGTCGTTCAGATAGCCTTTCATCATGGCTTCGGTGCGGAACTGGATCTCGCCCACACCGCCGGTGGGCACGGGCTGGCCGTCCAGGTCCACCAGGCGCATCTGCACCCCGGTGGTGGTGGCACGACCGATCGAGCCGGCCTTGGCCAGGGCGTGTTCGGGGTACAGGGCGGTGCCCAACGGGCCGGTCTCGGTCATGCCATACACCTGCACGAAATTCTCGGTGCCATAGGCCTCGATCAGGCGCAAGGCCATGTCCCGCCCCAGGGGCCCACCGCCGTAGATCCAGCGGCGCATGCTGGACAGGTCGCGGGCGCGCAGATCCGGCACCCCATTCAAAGGTGCCAGCAGGGCCACCGGGGCGGCAAAGGTCATGGTGATCTTCTCGGCTTCAATGGCCTCGATGAAGGCCTGGGGCTGGTACTCGCGCAGCAGCACCACGGTGCCGCCCACGGCCAGGGTGCCCAGGGTCCAGTTGTTGAGCGGCGAGGCATGCCAGATCGGCATCGCCACCAGCATGCGGGTGTCGTTGCCGATGCCGATGCTGGCCGCGCAGGCCAGCGCCTGCTGGAACACGGTGTGGTGGGTGTGCAGGCAACCTTTGGGCTTGCCGGTGGTGCCCGAGGTGTACAGGATCTCGGCCAGGTGGTCGCCCGACAGGGGGGCGTTGTCGGCATCGGGCAGCGGCTGGGCGGCGGCCAGCAGGGTGTCGAAGCAGGGCAGGCCGGGGTGGGGGGTGTCGGTGCTCAGGGCCATGACCGGTTGGTCCAACCGCTCCAGCACGCCGGCCAGGCTGCCATCGATGAGGCACAGGCGCGCCTGGCAGTGCCCCAGGATGTGCGCCAGTTCGGGCGCGGCCAGCTTGTGGTTGACTGGCACCACGCGGGCCCCCAGGCGCCAGGCGCCGTAGGCCGCCTGCAGAAAGCCCGGCGTGTTGCGGCACATCAGGGCGACGTTGTCCCCCGGCTGCACGCCCAGGTCCTTCAGAACACGGGCCGCCTGGCGTGTCTGTTGCACAAAGTCCGAGTAAGGCGTGCCGCGATGCTGGTAGCGGATGGCATCGTGCTCGGGAAAGCTGCGCGCTGTGGCGTGCAGCAGGGTGATCAGGTCCATGGTGTGTCTCCGTCGGGTGGGGCTTTGAAAGCGATCCAGTCTAGGTTTCGCGCCACTCCGAGGTGTCCGGATCCAGTTCGGCCGCGATCATCGGTGGCGGGGTCTGGTTTGTCGGGGAGGTCGGCTGGATGGCCTGCCCGGGCTGTTCAGGTTTGCAGCCAATTTTTCACACGCTGTTGACCGGGGCTTTACATCGCCCTGTCACAGCTCGGCTCCAGCATGGTGTTTTGTCCACGGAGCGAGGAAAACACCATGAAAAATGCATCCCTTCAGACACGCCGCGTGCGAACCGGCTTCACCTTGAGCCTGTTGGTTGGCTTGATGGGCCTGTCGGCCTGCGGCGGTGGCAGCGACCTGCACGTCTACACCACCCTCGATGGCACGCAGCCCCTGGTGATCGGCCACCGCGGCCTGCCCGGCCTGTACCCCGAAGAAACCCAGCCCGCCTACGAAGGGGCCGCCGACGCGGGGGCCGACTCGCTGGAAGAAGACCTGCACCTCACCAAGGACTGCGTGCTGGTGGCGCGCCACAATCCCTGGCTGAGCGACAACACCAACATCAGCACCGTGGCCCAGACCAATGCCGTGGTGGCCGCGCGCAAGCGCACCGTGCCCGGTGTGCAGGTGCCCGTGACCTATTCGCTGGCTCAGTACGGCGGCCCCGCCACCTACCTGAGCGACCGCACGAGCAGCGACCCGAAGTCGGTGCTGAAGTCCCTGGTGGTGGATGGCGAGGACCACACCGGCGACTGGTCAATCACCGATTTCACGGTGGCCGAACTCAAGCAGTGGATCGGCGGCACCACCTACGATGCCCGCAACGAGCGCCCCACCGCCCTCAATGGCAAGTACCCCGTCCTGACCATGCAGGAGATCATCGACATCGCCAAGGCGAAGAGTGCCAGCACGGGCCGCACCCTCACGGTCTATCCCGAGGCCAAGAACCCCTACTGGAACAATGCCCAGGCCATGGCCAATGGCTGCGGCACCGGCACCCACCCGTTTGAAGACGCCATCGTCAAGCTGATCAAGGACAACAACCTGAACAGCAAGACCGCCCCGATCTTTGTGCAGTCGTTTGACCCGGCCAGCCTCAAGTACATGCGCTCGATCGGCCTGAACACCCGGGTCGTGCAGTTGATCGACGGCAACGACGTCAATTACAAGACGGGCGAGATGATCTATCAGACCAGCGACGAGTACAACTTTGTCGACGGCCGCCCCTACAGCTGGACCGTCAACGGCGATGGCCGCTACTTCGGCAGCATGCTGACCCCCGCCGGCCTGGCCGAGATCAAGACCTATGCCGATGGCATCGGCCCCTGGAAGCCCCAGGTCATGGCCCTCAAGGTGTCCCCTTTCCCGACCACCACGGGCTACACCGGCTCGCTGGCCGATGTGAATTCGGTCACCCCGACCAGCCTGATCAACGACGCCCACTCGGCAGGCCTGTTCGTGCACGTCTACACCTTCCGCAACGAGCAGAAGTACCTGGCCGGCTTCTACAAGGGCGACCCGACCGCCGAGTACCTGACCTTCTACCGTGCTGGCGTGGACGGCGTGTTCTCCGACTTTGCCAACACGGCCTTTGCCGCGCGCACAGCGTTCCGCAAGGAACGCGGCTTGTGAGGGCCGGGCCGGCGTTCAGCCGGCTGAATCCTCGAGCGGCGCCAGCAAGCCTTCCAGCTCCGTCACGCTGAACTTGCCGGCCTCGGCCGGGTCGCTGCCCAGCAGGCTTTCGGCGAGCTGGGCCTTGCGCTGCTGCAGGATCAGCATGCGTTCTTCGATGCTGCCCTGCACCACCAGGCGGTAGACGAACACGCTCTGGGTCTGGCCGATGCGGTGGGCCCGGTCGGTGGCCTGCTGCTCGACGGCGGGGTTCCACCAGGGGTCGAGGTGGATCACGGTGTCGGCGGCGGTCAGGTTCAGGCCGGTGCCGCCGGCTTTGAGGCTGATCAGAAACACCGGCGCCTGCTGGGCCTGGAAGGCCTGGACCAGGCTCCCCCGCTCGCTCACCGGGGTGTCCCCGGTCAGGCGCAGCCAGCCGATGCCCTGGGCGTCCAGCAAGTCACCCACCCGGGCCAGCAAACCGGTGAACTGTGAAAACACCAGCACCCGCCGGCCTTCATCCACCAACCCGGGCAGCAGGGTCTGCAGGTCTTCCAGTTTGGCGCCCAGCAGGTCGGCGGGCACGGGCAGGCCGGGCACCAGGTGCGGGTCGCAGCACACCTGGCGCAGCTTGAGCAGGGCATCCAGGAGGGTGATCTGCGAGCTGGCAAAGCCCTGGCGCTGCAGCACCCGCCGCAGCAGGTGGTCGGCCGCCACGCGCACGCTTTCGTAAAGCTCGCGCTGCACGCCCTGCAGCGTCACGTTGCGGGTGATCTCGATCTTGGGGGGCAGTTCGGTGGCCACCTGGTCCTTGCGTCGGCGCAGGATGAAGGGCCGCACGCGCGCAGCCAGCAGGCGGGCGCGCAGGGTCTCGCCGTTGACTTCGATGGGCTTGCGCCAGTGCTGCTGAAAATGCCGGGCCGTGCCCAGAAAGCCCGGCATCAGAAAGTCGAACAGCGACCACAGTTCGCCCAGGTGGTTTTCCAGCGGGGTGCCGGTCAGGCACAGGCGGTGTTCTGCCTGCAATTGGCGCAAGGCCCTGGCGCTGCGGCTGTCGGCGTTCTTGACCATCTGAGCCTCGTCCAGGACCACCCACTGCCAGGGTTGCTCACGCAAGGCCCGCACATCGCGCCAGGCCAGGGCATAGCTGGTCAGCACCACCTGGTACTGGCCCAGGTGGGCAAAGTGCTCGGTGCGCTCGCTGCCGTGCAGGGTCAGCACGCGCAACGCCGGGGCCAGGCGCTGCAGTTCGAGCTGCCAGTTGAAGATCAGCGACGCCGGCAGCACCACCAGGGCGGGGCGTTGCAGGCGGCCGGCCTGGTACTCCAGCAGCAGGTGGGCGATGGTCTGGGCCGTCTTGCCCAGGCCCATGTCGTCAGCCAGCACGCCATGCAGGCCCTGCTCGCGCAGGTACTGCAGCCAGGCCAGGCCTTGCAACTGGTAGGGGCGCAAGGGCAGGGGCCAGCCTGCGGGCGCGGCCACCGGTGGCGGGCTGCCGGCCTGGCGCAGGCGCTGCACCCAGGGGCCCAGGGTGTCTTCACCCTGCACATGCCAGGGCACGGGGGCGGTCGCCGCTGCGGCGCCGCTGGCCTCCAGGGGGGCCCGCAGCTGTTCCAGGCGGGGCAGGTCCCACGCCTGCAGGCGCCAGGGGCCGGCCGCCTGGCGCGGGTCGCTCAGCAGGTCGAGCAGGGCGGCCACGATGGGCTTGAGGGTGCTGGCAGGGGCTTCCAGGCGCTTGCCGCCGGGCGCACGCAGGGCCACCACGCTCAGGTCATCGATGCCGCGCAGGCGCTCGGTGCTCAGCCAGCGGGCGTCACGGCGCAACAGGTCGGCCAGGATGGGCCCAAGATCCAGGGTCTGGCCTTCGATCACCACGCCCAGGGTCATGAACCAGGCCCCGCTGCGCGCCGGCAGTCCCAGGGGGGCGGACTCAGGTGCCCGGGGGCCCAGGCGGCCGGCCACCTCGCGGCCCAGCAGCTCGCCGGTGTCGGGTTCGATCAGCAGGCGCCAGGCTTCCACCGGCACGCTTTGGTGGGCAAAGCCGGGTTTCACCACGATGCGCCAACCAGCGGCTTGCAGCCGGGGCACCTCGTCGGCCCAGAAGTCGCCAAAGGCCTCCTCCTGCGGCAGTGACCACAGGCCCTGGGCGCGCTCATCCGTCCAGGCCTGTGCCTCGGCCTCGGGTGAACGCCATTGCAGTTGCTCGGCCTTCAAGGGGTGCAGGCCCAGCGTGCGCAGGCGATCGGTGGCCTGGGCTTCGGCCGCCAGATCGCGGTGCAGCAGCACGGCCTGGCCGCTGGCGTCGCTCAGGCGTTCGGTGGGCAGGGGGCGCTGGCCCAGCACGCTGCGCGGGGCTGCGGTCTGCCAAAGGGCCTGGTCATTCACCAGGTACAGCCAGTCGACCCAGGCCACCGTGACCTGTTCGCCACGAGGCCCGAACACGCCGTCGCGGCACAAGCCCAGCAGGCCGTCGCCGCGGCCCAGGGTCTGCAGCGTGAGGCAGGGCGTGAGCCGGCCTTGCACGGTGCGCAGGCCGGGGCGGCGCGGGATCGCGGAGGTGGGCAAGGCAGAAAATGAGGGCGGCAGCGCGGGCATGGCCGCCGATTGTCGCTTTGTCGGACCGCCGACCCCGGTCTGCCGGCGGAGGACAATGCGGGTTTTCGCCATTTTGAGTTGACCCATGTCCCTGGCCTCACCTTCGACCTTGCCCCTGATTCCTGCTGTGCCCGATCTGCACGATGCCGTCCTCAGCGCACGCCTGCAGCACCTGATCGATCACAAGACCAAGCCCCTGGGTGCCCTGGGACAGCTGGAGTCACTGGCCTTGCAATTGGGCCAGATCCTGGGCAGTGAGGCCCCGGCCCTGCGCCAGCCCCAGATGCTGGTGTGTGCGGGCGACCACGGCCTGGCGGCGCGTGGCGTCTCGGCCTACCCGGCGGACGTGACCTGGCAGATGGTCGAGAATTTTCTGGCCGGCGGCGCGGCCGTCAGCGTGCTGGCCCGCCAGCATGGCCTGGACCTGACCGTGGTCGATTGCGGCGTGTGCCGCGATTTCGCGCCCCGGCCCGAGCCGGCTGCCGGGGCGCCGCGCCTGCTGCTGCGCAAGGTGGCGCCGGGCACGGCCGACGCGGTCGAGGGGCCTGCCATGACCGCCGCCCAATGCGAACAGGCGCTGCGCCAGGGCCGTGAGGTGCTGGCCGGCCTGCCCGGCAATACCTTGCTGCTGGGCGAGATGGGCATTGGCAACACCTCGTCGGCCTCTTTGCTGCTGGCCTGGGCCACGGGCCGGCCCGTCGCCGAATGCACAGGCCGTGGCACCGGGCTGGACGAGCCCGGCGTGGCCCGCAAGGTGGCCGTGCTGGAGCAGGTGATGGCGCGCCATGCCGACATCGGCCGCCATGAACCCCTGCGGGCCCTGGCTGCTTTCGGTGGCTTCGAGGTGGTGACCCTGGTCGGCGCCGTGCTTCAGGCGGCGGCCGAGCGCCGGGTGGTGGTGGTCGACGGTTTCATCACCACCGCCGCGGTGCTGCTGGCCTGCGAATTGGCCCCCACCGTGCGCCAGCGTTGCGTGTTCGCCCATCAATCGGGTGAACGCGGCCATGCCCTGATGCTGCAGCAATTGAAAGCCGAACCCTTGCTGAGCCTGGGCCTGCGTCTGGGCGAGGGTTCGGGCGCGGCCCTGGCCTGGCCGCTGCTGGATTCGGCCTGCCGGGTGCTGGCCGAAATGGCCAGTTTTGAGTCGGCCGGCGTGTCGCAACAGCAGGGCTGATCTCGGCCCGCCCGGTCAACCCTGGCGCACGCCGTTGCGGCCTTCGTTCTTGGCCTGGTACAGCGCCTTGTCGGCACGGGCCAGCAAAGCGTCGATGGATTCGCCGGGCTCGACGGCCGTGGCCACCCCGATGCTCACGGTGCAGCCCAGCGCGGGCGGTGCCGGCTGGGCCTGGCGCACCCGTTCGGCCACCGCCAGCGCGGTGGCCGCGTCAGTGCCGGGCAGCAGCACCAGAAACTCTTCGCCACCGTAGCGGCCCAGCAGGTCGGTCTGGCGCAGCATGCGCCGGGTCCGGGCCGTGAAGTCGACCAAGGCAGCGTCGCCTTGCTGGTGGCCAAACTGGTCGTTGATGGCCTTGAAATGATCCAGGTCCAGCATCATCAGTGAGACCGGGTCGCCATGGCGACGCAGCCGGGCCAGCGCCTCTTCGGCGCGTTGCAGCACGGCGCGCCGGGTCAATGTCTGGGTCAGGGTGTCGTGGCTGGCCAGGTGTTCGAACTCGATGCGCAGACGCTCGGTGGCACACAGCACCGAACCCACGGTCAGCATCAGGATGGACACCGCATTGCCCGACAAGTAGGCCAGTTGCATCAGGCCGGGCTCCATCAGGCCTTCTCCCGCGTGCCCCAGAAAGACGCTGATCAGGCGAGCCCCCAGAATGGCGCTTTGCAGGCCCAGCACCAGCACCACCACGGTCTGGCTGAAGCTGACGGGCTGGCGCATCATGAAGCGCATCTGGGTCAGGAACAGGGCCCCCATCACGCTGGTGAACAGGGCCAGGCGCACGTCGTACGAGGGGGTCACCCAGGTGAACCAGATCATCAGCGGCAGGCAGGCCAGCACCGTCAGGGTCCAGCCTTTCCAGCGGGCCTCGCCGGTGAAGAAAAACTGATTGCCCACGTGGTAGGCCAGCACGCCGCCCATCAGCATCTCGTTGGCCAGCACCACCGTGAACAACTCCGGCAGGTGACCCCGCAGGCCGAACAGCACGGTGCTGCCACACCACAGCAGGGGGGCACTGGCCAGCAGGCCCAGCCCTCGTCGCAGGTGGCGTGGGTAGCTGCGGCGCATGAAGATCAGCACCAGCGACATCAGCAGGGCCAGCAGGCCCGACAGCATCATGATCGACCGGGCGTCGAGTGCAGACAAAGGGTGGCTTTCTGGCAGATCAAGGGTGTGGCGCCCGGTCAAGCCCTTGGGCGACAGGCGGTTCGCATCTCAGTATACGAAGCCTTTACACGGGTGGCGGGGTTCAAATCTGCTGGTTTTCCCGGCTTTGTCGCTTGGTTGGCGCACTGAACATTCCGGCCAATGGCTTTGATCTTGCCGGCCATTGCGGGGGGCAGGCAGGGCTGCCTAGACTGGCCCGGTCCTTCACCCACCCGCCGCCATGACTCCGACCCATGCTCCTCCCGTGACCTCTGCCAGCCCGGCCCAGGCTGCCCCCTTGGCGGGCGTGCGCGTGCTCGACCTGACCCGCCTGTTGCCTGGGCCTCTGTGCACCCAGCATCTGGCCGACCTGGGTGCCGAGGTGATCAAGATCGAAGACACCGGGGCGGGCGACTATGCAGCGCGGGCCGTGCGCGATCTCGTCAATCGCAACAAGCAGGGCCTGTGTCTGGACTTGAAACAGCCCGCCGGCCTGGCCGTGTTGCTGCGCCTGGTGCGTGAGGCCGATGTGCTGGTCGAGGGCTTTCGCCCGGGGGTGATGGAGCGCCTGGGCGCTGGCTACGCGGTGCTGGCCGCCATCAACCCGCGCCTGGTCTACTGCAGTGTGACCGGCTATGGCCAGACGGGCCCGCTGCGCGATGCAGCAGGCCATGATCTCAACTATGCCGGCCTGAGCGGCGTGGCCGACCAGATCGGGCAAGCGGGGCAGCCACCCGCCTTGTCCAACGTGCCGGTGGCTGATCTGCTCGGGGGCAGCATGACGGCGGTCATGGGCATCCTGGCGGCCCTGTTCGATGCCCAGCGCACGGGCTTGGGGCGTCATGTCGACATCGCCGTTGCTGATGGGGTGCTGGCCCATGCCGTGTTGCCGCTGGCGGCGGTCAACACCCAGGGGCACACCAGTCCGGTGGGGCAGGGCAAGCTGACCGGGGCCTTGCCCTGCTATGCGGTGTACACAGCGGCCTGTGGCGGCTACCTGGCCGTGGCGGCCCTTGAAAAGAAGTTCTGGGACCGGTTCTGCCAGCACATCGGCCGGCCTGACTGGCAGGCCCGCCACCAGCCGGACACGCCGGCCGGTTGCGCGCAGACGCGGGCCGAGTTGCAGGCCGTGATCGGCGCCCAGCCCCTGGCCTGGTGGGCCGACCACCTGGCGGGCGTGGATTGCTGCGTCACCCCCATCCTGAAACTGGAGGAGGCGCTGGAGCACCCGCAGTTCCAGGCCCGCGGCATGGTGCTGCAGCTAGCCGATGGGCAGCGCCAACTGGCCTGCCCGGTGCGCATGAGCGGCTTCGAATTTGCCCTGAGGCAGCCGGCCCCCCGGCCCGGCGAGCACACCGACCCGGTGCTGGCGCAGGCCGGCTACAACGCGGACGAAATCCAGGCCCTGCGGGCCCAGCGGGCGGTGGCCTGAGCCTGCTCACGGTTGCTCACGGATGCTCATGATCAAAACCAAGGAGACAAAACCATGAAGACAGGATTCTGGAAAGCGCTGGCGCGCCCATGGGCGTGCCTGGGTGCGGGCCTGGCCCTGCTGATGTCGTTGGCCGTGGCCCCGACGCTGCAGGCGGCCGAGGCCTTTCCCACCAAGCCCATCACGCTGATCCTGCCCTTTCCGCCCGGCGGGGCCACCGATGTGCAGTTGCGGGCGCTGGCCTTGGCCGCCCAGCGCGAGCTGGGCCAGCCCATCGTGATCGTCAACCGCCCCGGCGTGGGCGGCACCCTGGGGCCGGCTGCCATGGCCCAGAGCGCGGCACCCGATGGCTACACCATTTCGTTGATCGCGGCCACGCTGTTCCGCCTGCCCCACCTCATGAAGGTCAGCTACGACCCGGTGGCCGATTTCAGCTACCTGATCTGCCTGACCGGCTACACCAACGGCCTGCTGGTGCGCCAGGACGCGCCCTGGAAGACCGTGCAGGATCTGCTGGCCGATGCGCGCAAGCAGCCCGGCGCCATCAGCTTTGGCAGCACGGGGCGTGGCAGCAGCGGCCACATCGCGATGGAGCGCCTGGCCCGGGCCGCCGGGGTGCAGTTCAATTTCATTCCCTACAAAGGCATGGCCGAAGAGACCGCGGCCCTGTTGGGCGGTCATCTGATGGTCATCTCGGACCCGGGCTGGGGCGCACTGGCCGAGTCGGGCAAGGCCCGGGTGCTGGCCACGCTGGGCGAGGCACGCCTCAAGCGTTGGCCCGAGGTGCCGACCTTGCGCGAGTTGGGCTTTGACCTGGTGGTCAATTCACCGATTGGCCTGGCCGGGCCCAAGGGCATGGACCCGAAGGTGGTCAAGGTGCTGCACGACGCTTTTCGCAAGGCCATGGCCGACCCGGCTTTCAACCGCGCCCTGGAGCAGAACGACCAGGTGCCGCTGTACCTGAGTGCCGAGGATTACAGCCGCTACGCGGCCGAGCAGACGGCCCGCGAGAAGGTGTTTGTGCAGGAACTGGGCCTTAAACTCGACTGATGCCATCGACCGAGGTGACCCGACACACCATTGCCATCCTGCAGGTGAGCCAGATCCTGCAGGGGGTGCGCGGCCGCGGTGTCGATGTGCAGGCCCTGCTTCGCCGCGCCGGCATTGTGCCGGCGCTGCTCGATTCACCGCTGTCGCGCGTCACCCAGGCCCAGTACGCGGCACTGATCAAACTGCTGAGCCGCCACACCCGCGATGAACTGTGGGGCCTGTGCAGCCAGGCGGTGCCGCTGGGACACTTTGCCCAGATGTGCCGCCTGCTGGTGCAGTGCCGAACGCTCGGTGAGGCCTTGCGCGCCGGCTTGGCCTACTACCACCGCGTGCTGCCCGACTTCGTGCCCCGCCTGGTGGTGCACGAGGGCCAGGCCCAGATGCGCCTGGTGGGGCGCTGCGAACGGGCGGTCGAGCGCGGTTACGCTGATCGAACCTTCTGCTTCTTCACCTATGGGCTGGCCTCGTGGCTGGTGGCGCGCCGCATCCCGGTGCTGGAGGTCATGTACCGGCCCATCGACCAGGGTTACAGCAGCGATGCCGGGCGATTGTTTCAAGCCCCGGTGGTGTACGACCACCCCTGGGTGGGTTTTTGCTTCGAAGCCCGCTGGCTGGACCTGCCGGTGGTGCAGACACCGCAAAGCCTGCAGGAGTTCTTGCACCAGGCGCCCGCCAGCCTGCTGATCCGCTACCGCGACCAGACCAGCCTGAGCGAGCGCATCCGCCGCCTGCTGCGGCGCCATCTGGCGGGCGAGATGCCCTCGCTCGAGTTTGTCTCCGATTACCTGGCCATGACCCCGCAGACCCTGCGCCGGCGGCTGCGCGACGAGGGGTTGGGCTACCAGGCCATCAAGGACGACCTGCGCCGCGATGCGGCCATCGAGTACCTGGGCCAGCCCGAGCTGACCCTGCTGGACATTGCCAACCGCCTTGGCTTTTCGGAGGCCAGTACCTTTCACCGCGCCTTCAAGGGCTGGACCGGTCTGGCTCCGGGCGTCTACCGGCAGACCCTGTTGCGACCGCCTCCCCCGGCAGTGGCCCTGGGCACCGCCATGACGGCCCTGCCGCACTGAGGGCTCAGCCGGCAGCGCTGAGTCGGGCCCCAGGCTTCACTCGGGGCGGATGCCGCTGCGACGGATCACCTCGCGCCATTTCTCGGCATCGCGCCGGATGTAGGCCGCCAGCGACTCGGCGCTGCCCGGGCTGGGCTCAGCCCCCTGGGATTTCAGCTGACGCGCCACCCCGGGGTCGCTCAGGCTGGCCTGCAAGGCCTGGTTGATCTGTTGGACCAGCGCCTTGGGGGTCTTGGCGGGCGCGAACAGCCCGTACCAGATCTCGTAGTCGAGCCCGTTCACGCCCAGCTCGGTGAAGGTGGGCACCTGCGGCAGGCTGGCATGGCGCCGCGGTGCGGCCACGGCCAGCGGCTGCAACTTGCCCACCTGGATGTACTGGATCACGCTGGGAATGGCGTTGATGCCCACCTGCACATGACCCGCGACCAGGTCGTTGACCGAGGGCGCGCCGCCCTTGTAGGGAATGTTGACCAGCCGCGTCCCGGTGGCCTGCTGAAAAGCCTCCATGGCGAGGTGGTTGGGGCTGCCCACGCCGCCCGAGCTGTAGTTGAGCTCGTCGGGCTTGCGCTTCAGAAGGCTCAGCAGATCACCCAATGACTTCACCCCCAGCGAGGGTGTGGCGGTGAACACCGGGGTGTTGGTCAGCACCATGCCCACCGGGGTGAGGTCGCGCTCGGGTTGGTAGGCCAGGCGGGTCTTGATCATGGGCTCGGTCACGATGTGCGAGCCCGCTCCCAGGATCAGGGTGTAGCCATCGGCCGGGGCCGAAGCCACCGACTGAAAGCCCGGTGCGCCGGGCTTGTTGTCGATGATGACGGGCTGCTTCCATTGCTCGGCCAGCCGGGTGGCGATCACGCGCATGGCCGTGTCGGCCGCCGCCCCGGCCGGAAAGGGCAGCACGATGTGCACCGGCTTGTCGGGGTAGGCGGCCAGGGCACCGGTGCCGACCAGGCTCAGGGCCAGGCCACAGGCCAGGGCGTGCAGGCGGTTCAGAAGGGGGCGGATGGCTTTTTTCATGGGGTCTCCGTGGGAGCGCTTGTGGGCTTCAGCGGGGTTTGCAGCAGGTCATTCAGTTCACCGGACAGGCTGTCCAGCATGTGGCGCAAGGCCTGCACCAGCAGGCCATGGCCCGGCGTGAGGGTGCACAGGGTCTCGTCCATGTAGAGGGCCCGGTTGAGTTCGATCTGCAGGCTGTGGCAGTGCCGGGCGGGCTGGCCATGGCGGCGGATCAGTTCGGCCCCTTCGTAGGGGTCGTTGATGGACACGCACAGGCCTTGGGCACGCAGGCCTGCCGCCACGGCCTGGGTCACTGCGGGCGCGGCGCTGTGGCCGTGCAGGTCGCTCACCACCACATCGGGCCGGGCCCGCCCGGCGTCGTGGTTCATCGCGTTGCCCACCGATTTCATGGAGTGGCAATCCAGATGCAGGCAATGGCCAAAGCGCTGGCGCGTGTCGTCGATCAGCGCCGCCAGGGTGGCATGGTAGGGGTCGTAGCAGGTGCTGATCCGTCGTTCGACCTCGCTCACGGCCAGGGCCTGGTGGTACATCGGCACCCCGGGCAGGGCCAGGCGGCGGATCAGGCCAAACCCGCGCTCGGACTTGTCGCTGGGTGCCAGCGGGCCGGGCCAGGGGGCGTCCAGCATCGCGGGGTCGATGTCGTCGCGGGCTCGATTGGCATCGATCAGCGAGCGGTGAAAGCGAGCTGACAGCACGGGCGCCCGCCCATTCACCGCCTGGGCCCAGAGAGCGTCCACGTGGGCGTCCCAGGAGGTCCGGATGGCGGCCCAGGGGGCCAGGGTCGGGACCTCCGCGGGCCAGTGGGGCCAGCTGTGCGGAGAGTCGATCACCAAGGGCAGGTGCGGCGCGTCGGGCCGCGCTGGCAGCAGATCGCAGGCCGGCGACGGGCCCGATTTCAGGGGCAGCAGGTTCAAGTTCAGCTCCGGCTTCAGAAACGATGCAGCATGCCCACGCCAATGCCGGTGGCCTGGCTGTTGGGCAGATGGCTGTTGCTCACGTCGCGGTCAACAAACACATACAGGGTGCTGCGCGCACTCAGGCTGTGGCTGTAGTCGGCCTGGAAATTCCTGAGTTTGCCGGCCGGGTCGGTCTGTACGTCGCGCTGCATGAGGTTGGCCGTGACCCGATGCACCCCAAAGGGCACGGTGGCCCCGATCAGCCACACCTTGACGGCCGAGCGGGCGCCCGGCGCGGCATTGAACTGCTCTTGGCTCAACAGCGCATAGGTCTTGAAGCTCGGGGCTTCGTAGCTGGCCACGGCCTGGGTCTTGTTCTTGAAATCGTTGGCCAGGAAGCCCCCCTTTTTCTCATCCCAGCCGTAGCCCGTGCCCAGTCCCCAGGGGCCATTCTTGTAGTTGAGCGCAACCTGGTATTGCTTGAAATCATCAGGCGATTTCAGAGCCGGGTTGGTCGTGGGGTTGGTGGCATCGGGCCCTGCCAGGTTGACCCGCGCCACCGCATGGAAGCCGCTGGCATCGGGCGTCTTGTAGGTGATCGCGTTGGACACCCGGTTGTTGCCGTTCAGGATCCGCGTGCCGATGGCCACCACCCCGGCGTCGTGCACGATCCAGCGCAGGTTGCGCGCCGCCTGCGAGTACAGCGGCGAGCCGGTGGGGGTGTCCGAGTCGAGCCGACCCATGTTCAATGTGCCCCAGGGCCCGCGCAGACCCACGTAGGCGTTGCGCATCGGTGGCGACACCAGGCTTCCGTTGGGCGCGTTGATGCCGAATTCGATGCCAAACACCGCTTGCTGGCCCGCGCCCAGGTCTTCCACCCCCCGAAAGCCCAATCGTGAGGTGTTGTCAGACATCTGGGTGCGGTGGGCGCCGGCCGTGCCGTAGCCCACATTCGACTTGGCGCCGGCCTGCACGGTCTCCACACTCAGGTCCATGCGCCCGTACAGGCTCAGGCTGCTGCGGGGGCGGGGGCTGTCGGTCTCCGGGGTGTCGTCGGCGGCACAGGCCGCTGAGCCCAGCACCAGCCACGCAGCGGCGCCAGCCAGGGTCAGCAGATGGGAAGAAGGGTTCTTCATGGGGTATTTGTTTCGTTGGTTGAAATGATGTGCCGGCGATGGATATCCTATGTTTTAGATGGCCATGAATACAGAGATAAATCCCGTTTGGTGATAGATTGCCGGATAGTTTTTCAACCAGTGAAACATATGAACGAAGGCAGGCAGGCGCCATGACAACTGACTACACCGTCTCTGCTGTTGACGAAGCGGTGGCCTTGCTGCTGCTGGTGGCCCAGAACCCGGGGCTGGGCGTGAGCGAACTGGCCCAGCGCTCGGGCAACACCAAGGCTCGCACCTTTCGTCTGCTGTTCACCCTGGAGCAACGGCGCCTGGTCACCCGCCTGGGCAAAAGCCCCACCTACCACCTGGACGTGCAGGCCCTGTACCTGGGCGTGGCCGCCCAGGAGCAGATCGACCTGGTGGGGCTGACCCGGCCCCACCTGTTGGCGCTGGGCGGTGAGTGTGGCGAGAACGTGCAGCTGCGCGTGCGTGACGGGCTGGACTCGGTGTGCATCGACCGCTGGCAGCGGGCCTGTGATCAGCCCATTCGAAGCCAGGCCGGCAGTCGGCGCCGGCTGCATGCCGGTGCCTCGTGCAAGCTGCTGCTGGCCTATGCGCCGGACGAGGTGCGGCAGGCCTTGTTTTCAAGCGAGCTGCCGCGCTACACCCCCCAGACCCTGACCCACCGCAGCCGGCTGACCCAGGAGATCAGTCGCATCCATGCCGAGGGCTATAGTGTTTCGATGGGTGAAATAACCCCTGGCTTCGGGGCCTTGGCTGCCCCGGTTCGGGGCAAGAGCGGCCAGGTTCTGGCCGCCCTCAGCATCACCGGACCTGCCGAGCGCCTGCAGGCCGGCCAGGCGCAGTTGGTGGCCCAGTTGTGCGGTGCGGCACGGCGCATGTCGCTTGCCCTGGCGGGCGAGGCCGGGCCCGGGGCAGCTGCCTGAGGGTGTGGCGTGGGCACCGCCACGTCTTGGGGCCGGTGTCGGTTCAGGGCGCGGTTCAGGTGCGCATCAAGGCCTCGGCCACCGCTGCAAAGGCGGGCAGGGTGATCGGGTCGTTGCCCACGCCGCTGGCCACCGGGTGCGAGCCGGTGCGCACGATCACCATCTCGGCCCTCGGGTCGATGTAGATGCATTGACCGTGCACGCCGCGCGCCATGTAGGCGCCATGGGCGTTGTGGCTGACCCACCACATGCTGCGGTAAGACCAGCCCGGCAGCGTGGCGCGATAGCCCTCGGCCTGGGCAAAGTGGCTGCGCTGGCCGCCGGCCTCGATGTCGGCCACCACCGCCTCGGGCAGCACCTGGTGGCCGTTGAAGCGACCCCGCAGGCGCATCATCTCGCCAAACCGGGCCAGGTCGCGCACGGTGGCGCACATGCCTCCGCCGCCAAAGGCCGCACCGGTGGCGTCCAGCGAGATGGCCGCATCGTGCGCCGTGCCCAGCGGCTGCCACAGCTGTTGCGAGATCTGCTCGGCCAGGCGTTGGCCCTGCAGGCGCTCCAGCAGCCAGCCCAGCACCTGGGTGTTGACGGTCTTGTAGGCAAAGGCCGTGCCGTGCTCGCCCTGCTGGCGCAGGGTGGCCAGGAACTCGCCATAGCTGCGCGGGCCGGCATAGCCTTCGGGCCGCGGCAGCAGGCCGCCGGCGCGCGAGAAGTCCCAGATGCCGGCCTTCGGGTCGGCATAGTCTTCGGAATAGTCCAGCCCGGTCAGCATGTCCATGACCTGGCGCACGCTGGCGCTGCCGTAGGCACTGGCGCGCAGTTCGGGCAGCAGTTCGGCCACGGGTTGTTGGGGGTCGAGCCGGCCGTGGTGGACGGCCAGGGCGGCCAGCGTGCCGACAAAGGATTTGGTGACCGAGAACAGCGCGTGGCCGCGCTCCGGCGCGCCCTCGCCAAAGTAATCCTCCTGCACCACGCGGCCCTGGTGCAGCACCAGGATGCCGTCGTAGTAGGTGCGCAGCAGGGCGTCGCGCCAACTCATCGATTCGCCGTGCATCGAGCTGAAGCGCAAGTCATGCAGGTCGTCGCGCAGCGCCAGCGGCAGCGCGCTGGGGGCCCCTGGTGTCCGATCGATGGCCACGGTGGGCACCAACTCGCGCAGGTGGTTCAGGCTCCAGCGCAGTTCCGGAAAGCGCAGAAAGCTGCCGTCGTCAAAACGGACCATCTTGTCGGCCGGCGGTGGTGAGCCCTGCATCCAGCCCAGGGTGCGCGGGTCGCTGGCGTGGGCGTCGGGCCACGGGGGTGGCGGGGGGGACGGGGTCGTGGGGTTGGTCGGTATGGTCAAAGGCGCGGCAAATTCGGGCATGGGCGGAATCCTTCAGGGCGTATTTCATTGTCAAGGCCTGTCCTGTCTCGCTTCAGGGGAGGCTTCCCGGGGGCGTGCTGCGCAGCACGGGCAGGAGTGCAGCAACCAGTGCATCGGCGGTGTTCTCATCGGCCAGAGCGGGGAATTCCTTGGCGAGTTTATGAGAGACCTTGCCAGCGTTGTCACGCACCGAGCGGATGATCCGGTCGATGTCGGCGTCAGGGCCTTCGATCACCTGTTTCACTTGGTCCCGGGCCAGCCTGAGCTGACGCAGATGGCCGGCCTCCTTGTGCATTTCCACCTCCAGGGTGGTGCGCACGATGTCTGCCAGGTATTCGACGTGGTCGGTGAGGTCGGGGTAGCGCCAGGCGCTCAGGGCATCCTCATAGGCCTCGAATTCCAGGTTGTAGCGGACGCCGTCTTCGGCCTGCTGTTCGCGACTCAACTGCCAGGCTTCGCCATAGCGGCGCATGAAGGGGCGCGAGAACACCTCAAGGACCTGGTCGTAACCCCGGCGTTTGATCACTGAGCTGTTGATCGTGGCGGAAACCGGAAGAATGAAGGGGGCGGGTATGGCACCATCGCGTCGCAACACGTCATTGATCAGAAAGCGCGATATGCGGCCATTGCCATCCGACATGGGATGGATGTAGACGAAGCCGAAAGACAGCACCGCCGCCCGCACCAGCGCGCCCGCGCCGAGGGTGCGGGTAGCGCAGTCGCGCAAGCCGCACAGCAGTTGGGGAGCGGCCTCCCAGTGGGGGGCGATGTAGTGAACAAGCTCGTGAAAGCCATCAACCTCGCCCACAAACACCGCCGATCGTCGTAAACCGTAGCGTGTTGCACGCGGCCCGAGGATTTCGGACTGCAGCGCAGTCAGGGAGGTCTCTGACAGAGGGTCCTCATACTGGCCGCACCAGCGCTCCATGGCGGCAGCAAAGCGTCGCACGCGATCGACATGCTGTTCTTCGTGTTCGATCGCAAAACTGGCCCGGCTTTCCTTGATGGTGAGCCAGACGGCACTGCGTTGCAGAAGGTCAGCGCCAAACGCCATCTCCAGTTCGTCCAGGCGCTTGGCGCAGGGGTAGCTTTCTGCTTGCTGAACGGCGGCTGTGCGCCGTACCAGAGGGCAGAAGTGACGTGTGCCGGGCAAGTTGTCACGCACGCGCCACCGCATGTTGTTGGTCGCTGATGTGGAGGTCAGGTACTGCGATTCGTCCATCGCGGTGACATAGTTGCCCACGGTCACGCCTGAAAAATCAAGTGTCCGGCCGGTCAGGAGCTCGTAGAAGAAGCCGGCACGGCGCGCATACTGCCCCGTCGGTTCGAGGGCAATCCAGGCTTCGAGATCGGTCGCTGGCAGGCGCTGGAACAGACGTGCCAGAAACTCCAGATGCAAGCCCTCATGTTTGAAAGCAAAGGTGAGGTGTCCAGCCAGGGTCTCGGCCGGGCGGGCGCTGGCGGGGTATTGTTCGTGAACGAAGCCGCCTTCGCGCACGGTCGACCGCGACTTGGCAATCACGCTGACCGTGCGCAGGGGCTGGACCGTTTTCACGCCATACCGCTCTGCCAACCAACCGTAGCCCATCACGTCTGGCATATACAAATCGGGCGTTCACCCAAAAATCGATTAAATCTTTGAGATTCTGATTACTTTTGGAGTGAAAGCCAATTTTTTGATTAGAAGCCGAGCCCCAAAGCCAACGGCCCGTGACCACCACAGGGGCGGGCACGGGCCGTTGGCTCACAGGCGGGACGCGGTGCTTACTTCACTTCGCTCACGAACTGGGGGTTCGGGCGGCGCACCTTCTTCAGGTTGACCAGCCAGTCCTTGTCTTCTTCGCGGTAGCCCAGGGGCAGGATGATCACGCTGCGCAGGCCCTTGGCGCGCAGGCCCAGGATCTCGTCGAGCGCGGCGGGGTCGAAGCCTTCCATGGGGGTGGCGTCCACACCTTCGGCGGCGGCGGCGATCAGCGCGGTGCCCAGGCCGATGTAGGCCTGGCGGGCGGCGTGCTGGTAGTTGGTTTCGGCGTCACGGCCGGGGTACATGGCCAGCAGCTTGGCACGGTAGGCTTCCCAGCCTTCGTTCTTGAAGCCACGTTCGTCATTGGTCAGGTCGAACATGTGGTTGATGCGCTCAGCCGTGTAGTTGTCCCAGGCCGCAAACACGATCAGGTGCGAGCCGTCGGTGACCTGGCCCTGGTTCCAGGCAATGGCCTTGATCTTCTCGCGCACTTCGGGGTTGGTCACCACGATCAGCTCGTAGGGCTGCAGGCCACTGGAGGTGGCGGTCAGGCGCACGGCTTCGATGATGCTGTCGACCTTGTCCTGGGGGACGGCCTTTTGCGGGTTCATCTTCTTGGTGGCATAGCGCCACTTGAGCAAATCGTTCAGGTTCATGGTGTTGACTCAGAGAAAGGTTGGGAGGTGTTTTGACCCGGCGGTCCGTCACCGGCGCCGGGCGTGCGTTGCATTCTGCCACCCGCCGAAATTTCTTGCTTAGAACGCAATATTTTCGGTAATCGAAGGCTACTTGTTGTGTTTAGTCACCTAAGTGACCAGGTGATCTCGCGAGCTTCTGCGTCGTGAACAGCCCCCAGAGCGATGGGCCGCGAATCCCGATTGAGTCGGCAGGCGATGTACGTTATTGTCATCAGCAGCCGTACGTATGTCACGAAAACTCACAAATTAGAGGTGATGCCATGCTCAAAACCCTTCGTGCCCGTTTGATTGCCATCTGCGTGGCGATCACCGTGGTCTCCTTGTTGGTCTTGACGCTGGCGACCCTGATGGTGGTTCAGCGTGACACAGGGGCCAGTCTGGACGATCGCCTGCATCAACTGACCCAGACCCATGCCAACGAGTTGACCGAATGGGTGAGAGAAAAGCAGCGCATCACCGGCTCTCTCAAAACCGCGGTCGGGCAGGCCGAGCCTGTGCCGTTTCTGTTGGCTGCCAAACAGGCGGGTGCTTTTGATGACACCTACTTCGTTTACGACGACAAGCGAAATGTTTTCGCCCACCCGATGCCCGACACCTACGATGGCACGGCACGGCCCTGGTACAAGCAGGCGGTGCAGGTGGGTGGGCCGGCCTTGACACCGGCCTATGTCGATGTGAGCACCGGCAAACTCACGATCAGTTTTGTCGAACCGGTGGGCCCCAAGGGCAAACCGCTTGCCGTGGTGGGGACCGACATGCACCTGGACACCGTGGCCCGCAAGATCATGGAGATCCACCCCATCCCCAACAGCTTTGCATTCTTGCTCGATGGCGAGGGCAAGGTGCTGGCGTACTCCAAACCCGACACCATCCTCAAGCCGGCGTCGGCCATCGCTGCGGGTCTGGAGCTGCCGATGCTCTCGGCCCTGAGTGATCAGGGGGGCCACAGCGTGGTGGAGATCAATGGCGCCAGCCAGATGCTTTACGCCGCCAAGGTCAAGGACACCCCCTGGTTGCTCGCCATCGCCATCGACCAGGCTGACGCCACCCGCCCGGTGCGTAATCTGATCATGGTGGCCGCCGGCATGGCCTTGTTGTGTGTGCTGGTGTCGATCGCCTTGTTGACCGGCGCGGTCCAGCGCCTGTTGCGCCGGCTGGGCCTGGTCGAGGGGGCCTTGCGGGACATCGCGTCGGGCGAGGGCGATCTGACCCGGCGCCTGGCGGCCGAGGGTGACGATGAACTGGCCAACATCGGCCGGTCCTTCAATCAATTCGTCGACAAGATTGCCCATGTGTTGTTGCGCATCCGCGATTCATCGGAATCCGTGCGGGTGGCCACCCGTGAGATCGCCAGTGGCAACCATGACCTGTCGGCGCGCACCGAACAGCAGGCGGGTTCCTTGGAGGAGACCGCGGCAGCCATGGAGCAGCTCACTGCCACCGTGCAGCAGAACGCCGAGAACGCCCAACAGGCCAATGTGCTTGCCAGCGGCGCGTCCGAGGTGGCTTCTCGGGCCAGCTCGGTGGTGGGTGAGGTCGTGAACACGATGCAGGGCATCGAGCATTCGGCCCGCAAGATTTCCGACATCATTGGCGTGATCGATGGCATCGCGTTCCAGACCAACATCCTGGCGTTGAACGCGGCGGTTGAAGCCGCCCGGGCGGGCGAACAGGGGCGCGGCTTTGCGGTCGTGGCGTCCGAGGTCCGCACCCTGGCCCAGCGCAGTGCCACCGCTGCCAAGGAGATCAAGGAATTGATCGGTGAATCCGTGTCGCAGGTCGACAAGGGCAGCCGGCTGGTTCAGCAGGCTGGGGCCACCATGGACGATGTGGTCAAGAGCGTGCAGCGCGTGACCTCCATCGTGGGCGAGATCACCCTGGCCAGCCAGGAGCAGAGCACCGGCATCGCCGAGATCGGCAGCGCCATCACCCTGATGGATCAGGCGACCCAGCAGAACGCAGCCCTGGTCGAGCAGGCCACCGCCGCCGCGCAGTCCTTGCAGCAGCAGGCGGTTGAGCTGGCCGATGCGGTGGCTGGTTTCGTGCTGGACGACGGCGGGGCCCGACCCTACGCCGGGGCGGGCCGGGCGTCCGCACCGGCGCTGGCACGCGACGCCCACCAGACGCCCAGGCTGCGCTGACGGGGGCTCCTGGCATCAGGTTGCGGTGCTCATGGGCGGCGCCTGGGTGGGCCTTGGCACGCTTGTCAGGCCTTCGGTCGATTCAGGACCCCAGCTTCGGCTGTCTTTGACACTCGGGCAGTACCGCTGCACGGTGGCTTTCTAAGCTGGCCCGGCGTGGCTGATTGACGACCGCCGATGCCCGGCGGTGCCACACCAGCTGCGTTTCACGCAGGAGAGCACCCCATGTCTTTTTCCCATCGTCGCGCGCTGCTGCGCATGCTGGCCTTGTCTGCTGCGCCAGTTGGGTTGCAGGCCCGCGCGGCTGAGACCGTCACGGCCCGTTCCGACGCAAGGCGGAGTCCCCTGGCCGTCCCGGGCAAGCCCGTGCGCCTGATCGTGCCGTTTGCGCCCGGTGGAGGCGCAGATAACCTGGCCCGAAGCCTGGGCCCGCAATTGTCAGCGCTTTGGCAAAGTCCCGTGATGGTGGACAACCGCCCCGGTGCCAGCGGCATTCTGGGGCTTGATGCGGCCAGCAAGGCATTGCCAGATGGGCATACCGCCGTGATGGCCATCGCCTCTCTGAGCATCCTGCCAGCGCTTTACCCCAAACTGCCCTTCGACATTGAGCGTGATCTGACCCCGGTGTCTCTGGTGGGGCGTACCCCCCTGGTGTGGGTGACTCTGCCTCGACCCGACGTCGTGCCCACCCTGGCGGGCTTCGTGAATTGGGCGCAGGGCCGGCGCGGCCGTGACAGCTATGGCAATTTCGGCGCTGGCACCACCTCGCACCTGCTGGCCGAGCAGTTCAAGTTGGCGACCCACCTCGATCTGGTGGCTGTGGCCTACAAGGGGGGGGCCCCCTTGTTGCAAGACCTGCTGGGGGGCGTGGTGGTGGGGGGCTTCATCGATGTGACCACCTGCCTGCCCCACGTCACGAGCGGGCGTCTGCAGGCCCTGGCCATCACCGGGCGCGAGCGCGACCCGGCCTTGCCTCAAGTGCCCACGCTGGCCGAATGCGGTTACCCGGGCTTCGATGCGAGCGGTTGGTACGCTGTGTTCTTGCCCAAGGCGAGCGCCGCCGAGCGAGCCGAGGCCTGGGCGGCCGATCTGAGACGTGTGATCCTGGCCCCCAATCTCGCTGCACGCCTGAGCACCCTGGGTATTCAATCGGTGGGCAGTACCCCGGCCGAACTGGCGGCCACGCTGCGCAGCGATTCCGCACATTGGGCGCAGGTGGCCCGAGCGGCCAACGTCAGCCTGCACTGATCTTTTCTGCCAATCAAATTGGCTCAATCGGCGATTGGCCTGTCCTCCTGAAATGCGCAAACTGAAGGCCTGAATCCGCTCGAAGAGGCGGGTCGGATCGTCAAATCCAGGAGACAAGTCATGCGTATTTCTCGTCGATCTGCCGTTGCGGCAGTCCTTGGCCTGGGCCTGGCCGCAGGCGGTTCCGGGGCCTTGGCCCAAGCCTACCCGGCCAAGCCAATCCGTCTGGTGGTGCCCTATCCGGCAGGCGGGGGGACCGACATCCTGGCCCGCATCCTGGCCACCCAGCTGGCGCAAAGCTGGGGCCAGCCGGTACTGGTCGACAACAAGCCCGGGGCCAGTGGGATGCTGGGCAACGACATCGTGGCCAAGGCCGCACCCGACGGCTACACCGTGCTGGTCGGCATCACGGCGATGATCCAGTCGCCGGCACTTTATGCCAAGGTGCCCTACGACGTGCTGCGCGATTTCGCCCCCGTGTCGCAACTGGCGACCTCGTCCGACCTGTTCATCGTGCCGGCCAGTTCACCGGCCAAGACACTGGCCGAATTCATCGCCCTGGCCAAGGCGCGGCCCGGCAAGCTCAACTATGGCACCTATGGCAACGGCACCTCGTCGCACATGCACGGCGAGCTGCTCAAGATGGCGGCCGGCCTCCAGCTGATTCCGGTGCCCTACAAGGGCGCCGGGCCCGAGGTGAACGACCTGCTCGGCGGCCAGCTGGATTCGGCCTTTGTCGACGTCACCTCGATCACCCCGCACCTGCGCTCGGACCGCATCCGCGTGCTGGCCATCACCGGCACCCAGCGGCACCCGGCCCTGCCCGAGGTGGCCACGCTGGGTGAGCAGGGCCTCAAGGGTTTCGAGTCCAACGGCTGGTTTGGGGTCTTTCTGCCGGGCGGCACGCCGCGCCCCATCGTCGACAAGCTGTCGGCCGAGGTGCAGCGCATCGTGGCTGGCGCCGAACTCAATGGCCGCCTCAAGGCCATGGGCCTGACCCCGGTGGGCGGCACGCCCGAACAGCTGCAGGCCGTGTTGAACAACGACCTGCCCAAGTGGGAGCGCATCGTGCGCGACGCCCGCATCGTCATCGAGTAGCCGCGCGCACGCCCGCTTCTTTTCTGTTTCCCCGAACCCAGGGCCCGTGGCGGGCCCATAGGAGACCTTCATGAGTGCTGTTCAAGCTTCGCAACGTGCCGTCCATGTGGTGGGCGTGGGCATGATCCCCTTCACAAAACCCGGTGCCAGCGAGCCCTACACGGTGATGGGCGCGCGCGCTGCGCGCCTGGCCCTGGACGATGCCGGTGTTGATTACGCCAAGGTGCAGCAGGCCTATGTGGGCTATGTGTACGGCGACTCGACGGCCGGGCAGGCGGCCCTTTATGGCGTGGGCCTGAGCGGCATCCCGGTGTTCAACCTGAACAACAACTGCTCCACGGGTTCCAGCGCGCTGTTCCTGGCGCGCCAGGCGGTGGCCAGCGGCATGGTCGAATGTGCCATTGCCCTGGGTTTCGAGCAGATGCAGCCCGGCGCGCTCAAGGGCGCCTGGGACGATCGCCCATCGCCGATGGCCCGCTTTGCCGAGGCCATGGATGCGCACCAGGGCTACGAACCCCAAACCCCGCGCGCCGCCCAGTTCTTTGGCGGTGCCGGGCGCGACTACATGCGCCAGTACGGTGCCCGGGCTGACACCTTTGGTCGCATCTCGGTCAAAGCCCGCCAGCATGCGGCACGCAACCCGCTGGCCCTGTTTCGCCAACCTTTGACCCTGGACGAGGTGATGGCCTCGGCCACGGTGTTCGATCCGCTCACGCGTTTTCAGTGCTGCCCGCCCACCTGCGGGGCGGCCGCAGCCGTGGTGTGTTCGGCCGACTTTGCCAAGCGGCACGGGTTGGACCAGCGTGTGGTGATCGCCGCCCAGGCCATGACCACCGACACCGGCAGCACCTTTGACAGTGACGACATGCGCAAGGTCGTGGGCTATGACATGAGCGCGGCGGCCGCGCGCCAGGTGTATGAGGCGGCCGGCATCGGCCCCGAAGACCTGGACGTGGTCGAGCTGCATGACTGCTTCACGGCCAACGAGCTGATCACCTACGAAGCCCTGGGCCTGACCCCTGAAGGCACGGCCGAGAAGTTCATCCTGGACGGTGACAACACCTATGGTGGCCGCATCGTCACCAACCCTTCGGGCGGTCTGCTGTCCAAGGGCCATCCGCTGGGCGCCACCGGCCTGGCGCAATGCACCGAGCTGGTGTGGCAGCTGCGTGGCCAGGCCGAGCAGCGCCAGGTCGAAGGCGCCCGCCTGGCGCTGCAGCACAACCTGGGCCTGGGCGGGGCCTGCGTGGTCACCCTGTACCAGGCGGTTTGAAGGGGCACCCACCATGATCGACAAGCAATTCATCGGGCATGTGATGCCCCGCTTCAGCGCCCTGGTCGAGGCCGGCCGACTGCGCTTCTTTGCCAAGGCCACCGGCCAGACCGATCCGATCTACAGCGACGAGGCCGCGGCGCATGCCGCTGGCCACCCTGGTCTGCCGGTGCCGCCCACCTTTCTGTTCTGCCTCGAAATGGAGTCGCCCGACCCGGCCGCCATCCGTGACCTGCTGGGCATGGACTACCGCACCCTGCTGCACGGTGAGCAGGGCTTCCACTACCACCGCATGGCCTATGCGGGCGACACGCTGACCTTTGAGCAGCGCATCGAAGACATCTACGACAAGAAAGGCGGGGCGCTGGAGTTCGTGGTGCGCGGCACCCGCGTGAGCAACCAACGCGACGAGCTGGTGGCCGAGCTGCGCGCCGTGACCGTGATCCGCAACCCGGTAGGAGCCTGAGATGAGTCTGCTTGCACGCTATGACGAGGTGAACGTGGGCGATGCCCTGCCTGAATTCGAAACCCCGCCCCTGACGCGCCACACGCTGGCCTTGTACTGCGGCGCCTCGGGTGACCACAACCCGATCCATGTCGACATCGACTTTGCCAAGGCCGCCGGCATGCCGGATGTGATCGCCCACGGCATGTTGTCCATGGCCTGGCTGGCCCGCGTGCTCACGAACTGGGTGCCGCAGAGCGCCTTGCGCGAGTACAGCGTGCGCTTTGCCGCCATGACCCAGGTGGGCGAGCGCATCCGCTGCGCGGGCCACATCACCGAGAAGTTCGAACGCCGGGGTGAGCGCTGCGTGCGCCTGGCCCTCAGCACCACCAACCCCGAGGGCGTGATCAAGCTGGCCGGTGAGGCCGTGATCGCCTTGCCCTGACATCTGAACCCTTGAAAGACCCCCTCATGAGCAATGCACTGAACAAACTGGCGGGCAAGGTGGCCCTGGTCTCCGGCTCGGGCCGCGGCATCGGACGCGAGATCGCCCTCAAGCTGGCCCGTGAAGGCGCCGCCGTGGTCATCAACGATCTGGACGAGGCCCCGGCCCGCCAGACCGTG
The DNA here is from genome assembly GCF_059422285.1 of Curvibacter sp. GW821-FHT01G03. NCBI lineage: Bacteria > Pseudomonadati > Pseudomonadota > Betaproteobacteria > Burkholderiales > Comamonadaceae > Curvibacter > Curvibacter sp. GW821-FHT01G03. The sequence goes on along the minus strand of NZ_JBWKWP010000004.1, from coordinate 360,528 downwards.
GCCGAGATCGAGGCTGCAGGTGGGCGGGCCCTGGCCTGCGTGGGCAGCGTCACCGAGGCCGGCTTTGCCGAGCGCTTTGTCGCGGCGGCGGTCGACACCTATGGCGGGTTGGACATCATCGTCAACAACGCCGGCTACACCTGGGACAGCGTGGTTCAGAAGATGAGCGACGAGCAGTGGGACGCCATGTTGGCCGTGCACTTGACGGCCCCCTTCCGCATCCTGCGCGCCGCCTCGGGCTTCATCCGTGAAGCGAACCGGCGTGAAAGCGAAGAGGGGCGGGACGTGTTCCGCAAGGTGGTCAACATCTCCTCGACCTCGGGCGTGTACGGCAACGCCGGCCAGGCCAATTACGCGGCCGCCAAGGCGGGCATCAATGGCCTGACCAAGGCCATGGCCAAGGAGTGGGGGCGCTACAAGGTCAACGTCAACAGCGTGGCCTTTGGCCTGATCAAGACCCGCCTGACCGAGGCCGATGCCACCGCCGGCGCCAGCATCGACATCGCCGGCCAGCAGATCAAGGTGGGCGTGAACCCGCAGATCCTCAAGAACGCCGAGGCCCTGATCCCCCTGGGCCGCGGCGGTACCCCCGAAGAGGCCGCCGGTGCGGTGTACCTGTTCTGCATTTCCGAGTCGAACTACGTCAGCGGCCAGGTGCTGGTGTGCGGCGGCGGCCGGCCCTGAGGAGCCCACCATGGATGAGCAAAGCGTCTTGAGTTTTCCGCGCACCCTGTTCCGCGACGACCACGAGGCCTACCGCGAGACGGTGCGCCGCTTCGTGGCCCGCGAATGCCTGCCGCGCCAGGCCGAGTGGGACGAGGCCGGCCGGGTCGACCGCGAGACCTGGCTCAAGGCCGGCCGCGAAGGCCTGCTGTGCACCGCGATCAGCCCCGACTACGGTGGTGCCGGTGGTGATTTCGGCCACTGTGCCGTGCTGGTCGAAGAGGTGGCCCGCGCGGGTGCCAGCGGCCCCGGCTTTCACCTGCACTCCGACATCATCGCGCCCTACATCGAGCGCCTGGGCACCGAGGCCCAGAAGCAGCAATGGTTGCCGCGCTGCGCCAGCGGCGAGACCATCCTGGCCATCGCCATGAGCGAGCCCGGCGCCGGCAGCGACCTCAAGGCCATCCGCACCACGGCCCGCCGCGAGGGCGACGAGTATGTGATCAGCGGGGCCAAGACCTTCATCAGCAATGGCCTCAACTGCGACCTGGTGGTGCTGGTCGCCAAGACCCAGCCCGAGCTGGGCGCCAAGGGCACCTCGCTGATCCTGGTCGAGGCCGACCGGCCCGGCTTTCGCAAGGGCCGCAAGCTCGACAAGATGGGCTTGAAGGCGGCCGACACCGCCGAGCTGTTCTTTGACGACGTGCGGGTGCCGGTGAGCAACCTGCTGGGCGAAGAGGGCAAGGGCTTCAGCTACCTGATGACCGAGCTGGCCCAGGAGCGCCTGATCATCGCCATCGGCGCCGCCGCCAAGCTGGAGGCCATGCTGGCCGAGACCATCCGCTACACCAAGGAGCGCATGGTGTTTGGCAAGCCCCTGTTCGATTTTCAGAACACCCGCTTCAAGCTGGCCGAGATCAAGGCCCGGGCCACGGCGGTGCGCATGATGGTCGACCAGTACCTGGCCGAGCACCTGCGGCGCAAGCTCAGCCTGCAGGAGGCCGCCATCGCCAAGCTGTTCAGCACCGAAGAGCTGGGCCGCTGCCTCGATGAGTTGCTGCAGCTGTATGGCGGCTACGGATACATGATGGAGTACCCCATCTGCCGGGCCTACGTGGACTCGCGCGTCAACCGCATCTACGGCGGCACCAGCGAGGTCATGAAAGAGCTGATCTCGCGCACGCTCTGAACCTGGAACATCGCCATGTTCAAGCCCAGGCGCGCTCGATCCTCACAGCAGGCCCAGCCACTGGCCCCACACCTGCTGGCCCAGGTAGCGCTGGGGCAACAGCGTGAACACACCGGCGCCCACGCAGGCCATCCAGTACAGCGACTGCATGCAGCGCCGGTGGCCGCTGATGTTGCGCCGGGCCAGAAACCAGAAGGCCCCGAACAGGCCCGAGAAACACACCGGCACCAGCAGGTGGATGGGGGTGTAGCCGGCCAGATTGGGCAGGCTGAAATCGCGGATGAACAGGGCCGAGCTGGCCGTGATCAGCATCAGCGTGACCCAGGCATAGCCCGCGGCGCGGTGCAGCCAGGGGCGTTGCGTGTGGCCTTGACGGGCCCACAGCGCGACCGGGCCCAGGGCCAGGGCGCCCAGGGCCGCACTCAGGTGGATGGCGATGGTGGGTGTGAGTTGCATGGCAGATCAGGGGTTTCAACAGCAGATGGCCCGCAGTGTGCGGGGCTGTTGCGCCGCTGGCATCTGCTTTTCGACCACTTGCCTTTGCGCTTCGCCAGATGCCTGGATGGCAGCGCCAAACGTCTGAATTTCAAGCCGGTGACCGAGCGCCTGGGCAGCACGCCTGACGCGCGACTCAACTTTCAGGAGGTCCTTTGATGCATCCCCGAATCCATGCCCGCACCCAGCCCGATAAAGCCGCCCTGGTGATGGCCGACAGCGGCCAGCGCCTGAGTTATGCCGAACTGGACGCCCGCGCCAACCAGGTGGCCCACCTGCTGCGTGCCCGGGGTCTGAAGGCGGGTGACCACATTGCCCTGCTGCTGGAGAACCAGTTGGGCTTCTTCGAGCTGTGCTGGGGCGCCCAGCGCGCCGGCATCATCTACACGGCAATGAGCACCCGGCTCAAGGTGGCCGAGGCGGCCTACATCCTCGACAACTGCCAGGCCCGTCTGTTGGTGAGCTCTCAGGCCCTGGCAGCCCAGGCCGCCGAGCTGCTGCCCCACATCCCAGGTGTGGGCACCCGGCTGATGATCGACGGCACCGTGCCCGGCTTCGAGTCCTACGAGGCGGCGCTGGCGGCCCAGCCGACCACACCGATCGCCGACGAGACTGCGGGCGGCGACATGCTGTACTCCTCCGGCACCACCGGCTACCCCAAGGGCGTGTTCGTGCCGCCCGATTCGCCCGAGGTCGAGGCCGTGCCCGCCCTCACCGGCATCTGCCAGCGCGTGTTCGGCATGGCGGGCGACACCGTCTACCTGTCGCCTGCGCCGCTGTACCACGCGGCTCCGATGCGCTTTTGCATGAGCGTGATGCGCCTGGGCGGCACCGTGGTGGTGATGGAGCACTTCGACCCCGAGCGCTACCTGGCCGCGGTGCAGCAGCACCGGGCGACCCACACCCAGGTGGTGCCCACCATGTTCGTGCGCCTGCTCAAGCTCAGCGAGGCGCAGCGCCAGGCCTTTGATGTGTCTTCGCTGCGCGTGGCCATCCATGCGGCCGCGCCGTGCCCCATTCCCGTCAAGCAGCAGATGATTGCCTGGTGGGGGCCGGTGCTGTGGGAGTACTACGCCGGCACCGAAGGCAATGGCATGACCCTGGTCGGCTCGGCCGACTGGCTGACCCACCCCGGCACGGTGGGCCGCGCCGTGATTGGCCAGTTGCGCATCTGCGACGAGTTGGGCGAGCCGGTACCCACGGGCGAGACCGGCACCGTGTACTTTGCCGAGGGCAAGCCCTTTGCGTACCACAACGACCCGGCCAAGACCGCTGAATCGACCAACGCCCGCGGCTGGACCACCTTGGGCGATGTGGGGCATGTCGATGCCGAAGGCTATCTGTACCTGACCGATCGCAAGGCCTACATGATCATCTCGGGCGGGGTCAACATCTACCCGCAAGAGGTCGAGAACCTGTTGGTCACCCATCCCCTGGTCATGGATGTGGCCGTGCTGGGCGTGCCCAACGAGGAGTTTGGCGAAGAGGTCAAGGCGGTGGTTCAACCCCGCGACATGGCCCAGGCCGGCCCCGCCCTGGCCGCCGAGCTGATCGCCTTTTGCCAGCAGCACCTGTCGCACGTCAAGTGCCCGCGCTCGGTCGACTTCGAGGCCGAGTTGCCGCGCCACCCCACCGGCAAGCTCTACAAGCGCCTGCTGCGCGATCGCTACTGGGCCGGCCATGCCAACCGGCTGGTCTGAGCCCGCCGCCGCACCCAGAGCGCACGACCTCCAGGAGACCCTGTCTTGAATGCACCGATCCCAGCACCCCACCTCCGGCATTGGCCGCCCGGCGTGCCGCACGCATTTCGCCCCAGCGCCGTGGGCCTCAGCCACTACCTGGAGGTGGCCGCCCAGCGCTACCCGGACAAGCCTGCGCTGCTGTTCTGTGGACAGAGCCTCTCCTACGGTGCGCTGCATCGGCGGGTGAACGCCCTGGCTGCCTGGCTGAACCGCCGGTTGGGCGTGCAGCCTGGCGACCGGGTGCTGCTGATGAGCCAGAACTGCCCCCAGTACGTGCTGGCCTACCACGCCGTGTTGCGCCTGGGCGCCGTGGTGGTGCCGGTCAACCCCATGAGCACCCCCTCTGAGTTGCAATGGTTTCAACAGGACACCGGCGCCCGCGTGGCCTTGTTGGCGCAAGAGTTGCTGCCCCGTCTGCAGCCCCTGCTGCAGGCAGGCGCCATTGACGCTGCCGTGGTCCATGCCTATGCCGATGCCATGCACCCGGCCGAGGTGGGGGCCCCGGGCTCGCCCTGGCCCGAGCCCTTCCACCAGCCGCGCCAGGCCCTGCAGGGCCCGGGCCTGTACGGACTGGAGGAAGCCCTGAGCCAGGCCGTGGCGCAGGGCTGGCAGCCGGATTGGCTGCACCCCGGCCCCGAGGCCCTGGCGGTGCTGCCCTACACCTCGGGCACCACCGGCCACCCCAAGGGCTGCATGCACACCCATGGCACGGTGCTGGCGTCCAACCTGGCCTCCCAGGTGTGGCGCAGCCTGCATGCCGATTCGGTGTTTTTGAGCGTGGCCCCGCTGTTCCACATGCTGGGCATGCAAAACGGCATGAACATGCCGCTCACCCTGGGTGCCACCCTGGTCATGATGCCGCGCTGGCACGCGCCCAGCGCCGCGCGCCTGATCGAGCAACACCGCGTCTCGGTCTGGACCGCGCCGCCCAGCATGGTGATCGAGTTCTTCGCCCAGCCCGACGTGATGGCCCGCGACCTCAGCAGCCTGAGCCTGCTCTCAGGCGGCGGCGCCGCCATGCCCGAGGCCGTGGCCACCCTGCTGGCCGATCGCTTCGGGCTGGCCTACAACGAGGCCTACGGCCTGTCCGAGACCGCGGCCTTTCTGCATGCCAACCCGCTGCACCGCGGCAAGCGCCAATGCCTGGGCGTGCCCACGCAGGGGGTGGTGTCGCGCATCGTCGACCCGGCCACGGGCCAGGACCTGCCCGCGGGCGAGGTGGGTGAGCTGGTCACCAGCGGCCCGCAGCTGATGCTGGGTTACTGGCGCAATGCAGCAGCCACCGAGGCCGCTTTTTTTGAGCGCGACGGCCTGCGCTTCTTCCGCACCGGCGACCTGGCCAGCGTGGACGAAGACGGGTACTACTTCATGCGCGACCGCCTCAAACGCATGATCAATGCCTCGGGCTTCAAGGTCTGGCCGGCCGAGGTGGAAAGCGCGCTGTACGAGCACCCGGCCATCTTCGAAGCCTGCGTGATCGCCGTGGACGACCCCAAGCGCGGCGAGACCGTCAAGGCCCTGGTGGTGTTGCGACCCGGTCATGAGGCCGCCCTGAGCGCCGAGCAGCTCACGGCCTGGGCACGCGAGCGCATGTCGGCCTACAAGGTGCCGCGCCTGGTCGAGTTTGTGCCGGCCCTGCCCAAGTCGGGCACCGGCAAGATTTTGTGGCGCGAATTGCAAGAGGCGCACCGGCACAGCGTCGGCGCCAAGCCGGCCCCATCCCAGGCAGAACTTCAGGAGACCCCATGAACCCCGACAACTTCGAGCGCATCCGCTTTGCCGTGCGCGATCAGGTGGCCACGCTCACGCTGCACAACCCCGAGCGGCGCAATGCCTTCGACCCCGCCATGCGCGAGGAAATGCGCCAGGTGGTGGCTCATCTGCGCGCCGACCCAGGTATCCGCGCCCTGGTGCTGACCGGGGCCGGTGACCACTTCTGTGCCGGCGGTGATCTGCGCAACATCGCCACCGTGGGCCTGGACAACGCCGGCTGGCGCGCCCGCCTGCAAAGCCTGCACGACTGGCTCAAGGAACTGATCACGCTCGACCGCCCCGTGATTGCCGCGGTCGATGGGGCCGCCTATGGCGCTGGCTTCAGCTTGGCCCTGCTGGCCGACTTTGTGATTGCAACCCCCCGGGCGCGCTTTTGCATGTCTTTCATGCGCGTGGGCCTGGTGCCCGACTGCGCGGCCTTCTACACCTTGCCCCGCATCGTGGGCGTGCAGCGCGCCCGCGAGCTGATGCTGTCGGCCCGCGAGGTCGATGCGGCCGAGGCCCTGCGCCTGGGCATTGCCATGGAGCTGCAGCCGCCCGAGCAGCTGCAGGCCCGGGCCCAGGCCCTGGCAGCCAGCTTTGTGCAGGCCTCGCCCATGGCGGTGGCCCTGGTCAAGCGCACCCTGTCCGCGCCCGGGCACGACCTGCCCACCCTGCTGGAGATGGAGGCCAACGCCCAGGCCCTGGCCATGGGCACCGAGGCGCATCGCGTGGCGGTGCAGCGCTTTCTCGACAAGCAGCCGGCGCTGTTCCAGTGGCCGGCACAGGCGGCGTCCTGATCCTATTTTTTGACTGACATCCCAGCAACCCAAGGAGAACAACATGAATCCAAACAACCCGTCCCGCATGGTCGAAGGCAAAGTGGTGGTGGTCACTGGCGCAGGGGGCGGCATTGGCCGCGACATCGCCCTGGCCATGGCCCGTGAAGGGGCCCGCGTGGTGGTCAACGACATCGGTGCCTCGGTTGCAGGCGAGGGCAACGACGCCGGCCCTGCCCAGAAGGTGGTGGACGAGATCCGCGCCCTGGGCGGCGAGGCGGTGGCCAGCACCGACAGCGTGAGCGATGCGACCAGCGCCGGTCGCATCGTGCAGGCGGCGCTCGATAGCTTTGGTCGCATCGACGTGGTGGTCAACAACGCCGGCATCCTGCGCGACCGCTTCTTCCACAAGATGAGCCTGGATGAGTGGGACGCCGTCATCAAGGTGCATCTGTACGGCGCCTACTACGTGAGCCGCGCGGCCTCCACCCACTTCAAGGAGCAGGGTTCGGGCAACTACATCCACATGACCTCCACCTCGGGGCTGATCGGCAATTTTGGCCAGGCCAACTACTCGGCCGCCAAGCTGGGCATCGCGGCGCTGTCCAAGTCCATCGCGCTCGACATGCAGAAGTTCAATGTGCGCAGTAACTGCATCGCGCCCTTTGCCTGGAGCCGCATGATCGGCAGCATCCCCACCGAGACCGACGCCGAAAAGGCCCGGGTGGAGCGCATCAAGCAGATGACGCCGGCCAAGATCGCGCCACTGGCCGTGTGCCTGGCCAGCGATGAATCCTCGTATGCCAATGGCCAGATCTTTGCCGTGCGCAACAACGAGATCTTCCTGATCAGCCAGCCGCGGCCCGTGCGCTCGGTGCACCGCAGCGAGGGCTGGACGCCCGAGAGCGTGGCCAGCCACGCACTGCCCGCCCTGAAGGCCATGTTCTACCCCCTGGACCGCTCGGGTGACGTGTTCACCTGGGACCCGATCTAAAGCCCCCACCCTTGCAAGGAGCCCAACATGAGTGAGCAACGCCAGGGCGTTCAGGCCCGGCATCAGGCCTGGCTGGACCAGGGCCGTTTCATGATCCAGCGCTGCGCCGCCTGCGGCCAGCATGTGTACTTTCCGCGCGAAGTCTGCCCGCATTGCGGCGCCGCCGACCCCGAGTGGGTGGCGCCCTCCGGCCAGGGCACGGTGTATTCCGCCACGGTGGTGCGCCGAAAGCCCGAGGCCGGTGGGGACTACAACGTCTGCCTGATCGACCTCGATGAAGGCGTGCGTCTGATGAGCCGCGTCGAGCGGCAGCCCGCGGACTCGGTGCAGGTGGGCCAGCGGGTGAAGGCCCGTGTTCTGCAGGCTGAGGGGCAGGGCGGCATCGTGGTGTTCGACCCGATCGAAGAGCCGGCTGCGACAACGCCTGTCCCGGTGCCGAGCGGACCTGCCAGGCCTTCCGCTCCGACCGTGCACACGCCGCCGGCCTTGAGGGCCTTGCGTGGCAGTGCCGTCATCGCCGGGGTGGCCACGTTTGGCTGTGGTGAGGCCACCGGCTTCACCGAGATGGAGGTGCTGGCCCACGCCGCCCGCGCCGCCGTGGCCGATGCCGGGCTGACGATGCGCGACATCGACGGCCTGTGCACGGCCAGCGTGTTGTCCACCATGTGGCCCATGCCCGTCACCGAGTACCTGGGCCTGAACCCGCGCTACATCAACGGCACCATGGTGGGGGGCTCCAGCTTCGTGGCCCACCTGCTGCCCGCCATGATGGCCTTGCAGGCCGGCCAGTGCAACGCGGTGCTGGTCTGCTACGGCAGCACCCAGCGCACGGCCACCTTTGGCCGCAGCGAGATTGCCAAGGCCCGCCGCGTGATGGACCCGCAGCCCTTTGAAGCGCCTTACGAGCCCATGCAGCCGCTGTCGGCCTATGCGCTGGCGGCGCGGCGCCACATGCACCAGTACGGCACCACCCGCCGAGACCTGGCCGAGGTGGCCGTGGCGGCCCGGGCCTGGGCGCAGCTCAACCCCGAGGCCTTCATGCGCGACCCGCTGAGCATCGACGACGTGCTCAAGGCCCGCAGGGTGTCCGATCCCCTCTCGGTGCGCGACTGCTGCCTGGTCACCGACGGTGGTGGGGCTTTCGTGCTGACCCGCGCCGACCGGGCCGCGAGCCTGCCCCGCAAGCCCGTCTATGTGCTGGGCAATGCCACCGCCAACTGGAACCGCCAGATCTCGTCCATGCACGACCTGACGGTGACGGCAGCCAGCCAGTCGGGCCGCGAGGCCTTTGCCATGGCCGGCCTGACGCCGAAGGACATGGGCGTGCTGCAGCTGTACGACGCCTTCACCATCAACACCCTGCTGTTCCTCGAAGACCTGGGCTTCTGCCCCAAGGGCGAAGGCGGGCGCTTTGTGCAGGACGGCGCCATCGCCCCGGGCGGGCGCCTGCCGGTCAACACCAACGGGGGCGGCCTGTCGTGCGTGCACCCGGGCATGTACGGCATCTTCACCCTGATCGAGGCCGTGCGGCAGTTGCGCGGCGAAGCCGGTGCCCGCCAGGTGCCCGGCGTGGCCACCGCCCTGGCCCATGGCAATGGCGGCACCTTGTCGAGCCAGGCCACCGCCATCCTGGGCACGGCCGACGCGCTGTGACCCCCAACCCGAGAAGCACCCCATGATCCGAGACCCCCAAACCTTCCAGGCCCTGCTCGATTCCGTCACCCGCTTCACCCGTGAGCGCCTGGTGCCGGCCGAGAACGAAGTGGCCGAAACCGATGCCATCCCCTCCGCCATCGTGCAGGAGATGCGTGACATGGGCCTGTTCGGCCTGACCATCCCCGAGGCCTATGGCGGCCTGGAGCTGACCATGGAGGAAGAGGTGCGTGTGCTCTTCGAGCTGTGCCAGACCTCGCCCGCCTTCCGCTCGGTGATCGGCACCACCGTGGGCATCGGCTCGCAGGGCATCCTGATGGACGGCACGCCCGAGCAGCAGGCCGAGTACCTGCCGCGCCTGGCCACCGGCGAGCTGATGGCCTCGTTTGCGTTGACCGAGCCCGATGCCGGCAGCGATGCCGCCTCGCTGCGCACCACCGCGATCAAAGGGGTGGACAGCGAGGGCGAGCACTACCTCGTCAACGGCAGCAAGCGCTACATCACCAACGCCCCGCAGGCCGGCATCTTCACGCTGATGGCGCGCACCAACCCGGCCGACAAGGGCGCGGGCGGGGTGTCGGCCTTCATCGTCGATGCCCACTCGCCGGGCATCAGCCTGGGCCGGATCGACCGCAAGATGGGCCAGAAGGGCGCCCACACCTGCGATGTGATCTTTGACAACGTGCGCGTGCCGGCCCGCCAGTTGATCGGTGGGGTGGAGGGGCGGGGCTTCAAGACCGCCATGAAAGTGCTCGACAAGGGCCGCATCCACCTGGCGGCCGTGTGCGTGGGCGTGGCCCGGCGCATCCTGGCCGATGCCCTGCGCTACGCGGTCGAGCGCCAGCAGTTCGGCCAGCCGATCGCCGAGTTTCAATTGGTGCAGGCCATGCTGGCCGATAGCCAGACCGAGCTGTACGCCGCCGAGTGCATGGTGATCGACGCGGCGCGACGCCGTGACGAAGGCCGCAACGTGTCCACCGAGGCTGCCTGCTGCAAATTGTTTGCCAGCGAGATGTGTGGCCGCGTGGCCGATCGTGCGGTGCAGATCCTGGGCGGGGCCGGTTACCTGGCCGAGTACGGCATCGAGCGCTTCTACCGCGACGTGCGCCTGTTCCGCCTGTACGAGGGCACCAGCCAGATCCAGCAGATCGTGATCGCCCGCAACATGGTGCGCGAGGCCCGCGCATGAAGTCCGGGCTGGCTGAGCGCTCTGGCCCGGGCGACACCGGCCCGCAGCCCGGCAGCCCCGAGGCGGCCATCGACATCGCCACCGACATCGCCACCGACACCCGCGCGTTGTTCGCCCGGGTGGCGTTCAACCACCTGCTGGGCCTGCAGCGCGAGTTCGCCGAGGGTGGGGTGGCCCGGCTGTCGCTTGATCTGCGCCCCGAGCTGACCAACAACTTCGGGGTGGTGCATGGCGGCGTGCTGATGTCGCTGATGGACAGCGCCATGTCGAGTGCAGCGCTATCGGCCACGGGCTTTCAGAAGGCGGTGGTCACGATCGACATGAGCACCAGCTTTCACCGCCCCGGGCGTGGCCGCCTGCTGGCCCACGCCACTTGCCAAGGCGGGGGGCGCTCGGTGTGCTTTTGCGAGGCCCGGGTGGAAGACGCCAGCGGCCAGGTGGTGGCCCGCGCCATGGGCACCTTCCGCTACGTGCGGGTCTGAATTCAAGAAATACAACGGAGACAAGACATGCCGACATTCTTCTCAAGGTCGCGGCGCTGGCTGCTGGCGCTGGGCAGCCTGAGCCCCCTGTTGCTGAGCACGCCAGTGCAGGCACAGGGCGGTGGGCAGCCCATCCGCCTGGTGGTGGGCTATGCGGCGGGCGGCCCGGTGGACGCCACGGCGCGGCTGTTCGCGCCCGCGCTGTCCAAAGAGCTGGGCCAGCCCGTGGTGGTAGAAAACCGCCCCGGCGCCGCCGGCAGCATGGGCGGCGATGCCGTGGCCAAGGCGGCCCCGAACGGGCTGCTGCTGTACTTTGGCGCCAGCCCCACGCTGACCATCAGCCCGCACATCCTCAAGTCCATGCCCTTTGACGTGAGCAAGGACCTGACGGCCATCGCACCCCTGGTGAGCTACACCAACGTGCTGGTGATCAACAAGGACCAGCCCTTCAAGACCTTGCCCGAACTGGTGGCCTACGCCCGGGCCCATCCGGGCAAGCTGGCTTATGGTTCGGCCGGCATGGGGGCGTCGAACCACCTCAGCGGCGAGCTGTTCGCCCTGCGCGCCGGCATCAAGCTGACCCACGTGCCCTACAAGGGCAATGCGCCCGCCATGACCGATGTGATCGGGGGCCAGCTCAGCATGATGTTCGACATCATCGGCAGCGCCCGCAACTACATCAGCACCCAGCGCGTGCGGCCGCTGGCCGTCACTTCGCGCGAGCGCAACCCCTCGCTGCCCGAGGTGCCCACCATGGTCGAGTCGGGCATCGCCGACTACGACGTGGGTGGCTGGTACGGCCTCTACGGCCCGGCCCGCATGGCGCCCGAGCTGGTGACCCGCCTCAATGAGGCCACCCGCCGGGCCCTGGCCCAGGACGAGCTCAAGGCCAAGCTGATCGAGCAGGGCTACGACCTGTGGACCGGCAACCCGCAGCTGCTGGCCGAGCGTGCGGCCCGCGATCTGGCCCTGTGGGGCACGGTGGCCAAGGGCATCCAGGTGGAATGAGTGGCCATGACGACACCCTCTCGACTTCATCACCTGTTTGACCAACGCCTGGCGGCCACGCCTGAGGCGGTGTTCCTGCACCTGCCCGACCACACGCTGAGCTATGCCCAACTGGGCACGATGGTGGACACCCTGCAGGCCGAGTTGCTGGCCCAGGGCGTACAGCCCGGCGACCGCGTGCTGGCGGTCGCCGAGAACTGCCCCGAGCACGTGGCCCTGGTGCTGGCCTGCAGCCGCGTGGGCGCCTGGTCCTGCGGCGTCAACGCCCGCATGGCGCGCGGCGAGATCGAGGCTTTTGTGGCCAAGGCCGATCCGCGGCTGGTCTACTTCACCCGCGAGGTGGGCAGCGCCGCCCGCGAGCACGGCGAGCACCTGGGCGCCCAGCCCTCGGCCCTGGCGGGCCTGAGCCGCACGCCCCGGCGCGACCAGGCCACCCCCGAACCGGCTCCGCTGGCCGAGCAGGTGGCGGCCATCATCTTCACCTCGGGCACCACCGGGGCGCCCAAGGGCGTGCTGGTGTCGCATGCCGGGCTGTTGCAGTTTGCCCGCGTGTCGGCCGAGTCGCGGGCCTTGACGCCGGCGGATCGTTCGTACGCCTGTGTGCCCATGACCCACATCTTCGGTCTGGGCACGGTGCTGGCGGCTTCGCTGCATGCGGGTGCCGCCCTGGTCATGCGCAGCCGCTTTGATCCGGCCGATGCCTTGCAGGCGCTGGCCTTGCACCAGGTGTCCAACCTGCAGGGCCCGCCGGCCCTGTTCACGCGGCTGCTCGCCTACCTCGACGAGCAGGGCCTGGTGGGCATGCCCCCATCGCCCGCGCTGCGCTATGTCTACACCGGGGCCGCACCGCTGGACCTGCCGCTGAAGAACGCGGTGCAGGACCGCTTTGGCCAGCCGCTGCACCACGGCTATGGCCTGTCGGAGTACGCGGGGGCGGCCTGCCTGGTGCGCCGAGGCCAGTGGCGCGAAGACACCGCCGCCGGCGTGCCGGTGGAAGGGGCCGAGTGCCGCATCGTGGACGACGCCGGGCGCGAGCTGCCGGCGGGCGAGACCGGCGAGATCTGGTTGCGCGGCGTGGGCCTGATGCCGGGTTATTTTCGCGACCCGGGGGCCACCGCCCAGGTGATGCGCGAGGGCGGCTGGTACGCCACCGGCGACCTGGGTCGCATCGGGCCTGACGGTGCGCTGCATGTGGTGGGGCGGCTCAAGGAGATGATCATCCGCTCGGGCTTCAATGTGTACCCGGGCGAGGTCGAGAACGTGCTCAACCAGCACCCCAGCGTGCAGCGCTCGGCCGTGGTGGGCCGCAAAGAGGCCGACGGCAACGAGACCGTGCTGGCCTTTGTCGAGACCGTGGGCGGGCAGCCCCTGAGCGAGGCCGACCACGCCAGCCTGCTGGCCTTGATCCGGGACCAGCTGGCCCCCTACAAGCGCCCCGCCAGCATCACCGCCATCGAGGCCTTGCCGATGACGCACAGCGGCAAGGTGCTCAAGCGCGCCCTGCTGGACCAACCCGCCCCCGTCTGAACCCCAGGAGAATGCCATGTTCACCACCCTGCTTGAGCGCTCCACCGACCGCATCGCCCGCATCTCCCGCATCGACCGCCGCCAATGGCTGGCCACGGCCCTGGCGGGGCTGACGCTACCGGCCTGGGCGCAAGCCCCGGCCTACCCGGCCCGCCCGGTGAAATTCATCGTGCCCTTTCCGGCCGGTGGCCCGGTGGACATCACAGGCCGGGCCCTGGCCCAGAAGCTGGCCGAACTCTGGGGCCAGCCCGCCGTGGTGGACAACCGCGCCGGCGCCGGTGGCATGGTGGGCGCCGAGCTGGCGGCCCGCGCTCCGGCCGACGGGCACAACCTGTTCGTCTGCAGCATCCACCACACCGTGCTGCCGGCGCTGAACCCCCGCATGAGCTACGACATCGAGCGCGACTTTGCCGCGGTCAGCTTTGCGGCGCGATTTCCGGTGGTGCTGGTGGTGCACCCCAGCCTGCCGGCCAAGAGCGTGGCCGAGCTGATTGCCCTCGACAAGGCCCGCCCCGGCACCCTGGCCTTTGCCTCGGCCGGCAATGGCGGCGGCACCCACCTGGCGGGCGAGCTGTTCAACATGCTGGCCGGTACCAAGCTGCAGCACGTTCCCTACAAGGGCAGTGCCCCCGCCATGACCGACCTGCTGGGCAACCAGGTGCCCATCATGTTCAGCGATGCCCCCACCGCGTTGCCCCAGATCCGTGCCGGCAAGGTGCGCGCCCTGGCCGTGGCCAGCGTGCAGCGCTCCAGCCTGTTGCCCGATTTGCCCACCGTGGCCGAGACCGGTCTGCCGGGTTACGAGGCCTATTCCTGGGCCGGCGTGCTGACCCCGGCCGCCACCCCGCGCGAGCTGGTCACCCGCCTGAGTGCCGACATCGGTCGCGCCCTGGCCCAGCCCGAGGTGCGCCAGCGCCTGCAGGACGCCGGCGCCGAGCCCGCCCCCGGCAGCCCCGAGGCCTTCGCCCAGCTGCTGCACGCCGAGCGCCTGAAGTGGGCCCAGGTGGTGAAGGCCGCGAACATCCGCATGGATTGAAGTTGACGTGATCCAGGGCCCCGCAGAGGGCCTTTTTGTTGTGCACAACGCTGAAACCAAGAAGGAGACAAACCATGAACCCCTGTGTGAAAGCCCGCTGTTTGCGACGGCGCGCGCCGATCTGGCTGGCCTTGGCCGCCGCCTTGTGCGGTACCGGCCTGAGCGCCCCCGCAGCAGCGCAGAAGCTGTCGGACGACAAGGTGCGCATCGGCGTGCTGTCCGACATGTCGGGCCTGTATGCCGATACTGCCGGCAAGGGCTCGCTGGAGGCGGCCCGCATGGCAGTCGAAGACTTTGGTGGCCAGGTGCTGGGCAAGCCCATCGAGGTGATCGGTGGCGACCACCAGAACAAGGCCGACATCGGTGCCTCGCTGGCCCGGGCCTGGTACGACCGCGAGGGGGTTGATGCCATCGTCGATGTGAACAACTCGGCCGTGGCCGTGGCGGTGGGCAACCTGGCCCGCGAGCGCAACAAGATGCTGTTGCTGACCGGCACGGCCTCGGTGGCCATGACCAACGAGAACTGCGGCCCCACCAGCATCCACTATGTGTACGACACCTATGCCCTGGTCAACGGGGCGGCGCAGGGCATGCTGGCCAAGGGGGCCCGCAGCTGGTTTGTGATCGGCACCGACTACGCCTTTGGCAAAGCCATGGCAGGCAACATCACCGAGTTTGTGACGGCCAGCGGCGGCAAGGTGGTGGGCAGCGTGTTCCATCCGCTCAATGCCAGCGATTTCTCGTCGTTCGTGCTGCAGGCCCAGGCCTCCAAGGCCGACGCCATTGCCCTGGCCAACGCCACCAGTGACACGGTCAACGCCATCAAGGCCACGCGCGAATTCGGCCTGAGCAAAAGCCAGGCCGTGGTGCCCTTGCTGATGTTCATCAACGATGTGCATTCGCTGGGTTTGAAAGAAGCCCAGGACATGACCTTTGCCACCGGCTTCTACTGGGACCGCACACCCGAGACCCGGGCCTGGTCGCGGCGCTATTTCGAGCGCATGAAGAAGATGCCCTCGATGATCCAGGCCGGCACCTACTCGGCCGTGACCAGCTACCTCAAGGCCATCCAGGCCGCTGGCGGCGATGAAGGCCTGAGCGTGGCTCGCAAGATGCAGGCCCTGCCCATCAACGACTTCTTTGCCCAGGGCGGTCGGGTGCGCGTCGACGGCCGCATGGTGCACGACATGTACCTGGTGCAAGTCAAGAAGCCGGCCGAATCCCAGATGCCCTGGGATTACTACAAGGTGCTGGCCACCCTCCCGGGCGAGCAGGCCTTCCAGCCGCTGTCCAAGTCCAAGTGCTCTCTGGTGAAGAACCCATGAAAACCCGTGCTGCTGTCCTCACGCGCATCGGCGCGCCGGCCCCTTATGCCGAAAGCCGTCCCCTGGAAGTCACCGAGGTCGACCTGGCCCCGCCCGGCCCGGGCGAGGTGCTGGTGCGCGTGGTGGCCGCTGGCCTGTGCCACTCTGACCTGTCCATCATCAACGGGGACCGCCCCCGCCGCACCCCCATCGTGCTGGGGCATGAGGCCGCTGGCGTGGTGGAGGCCCTGGGCGAGGGCGTGACCGACCTGGTGCCCGGTGACCACGTGATCCTGGTCTTTGTGCCCAGTTGCGGCCACTGTGCCCCCTGCTCGGAGGGGCGCCCCGTGCTGTGCGAGCCCGCGGGCGCCGCCAACGTGGCCGGCACGCTGCTGGGCGGCGAGCGCCGCCTGTCCTGGCAAGGCCAGCCCATGGACCACTTTGTGGGCGTGTCGGCCTTTGCCCAGCATGCGGTGCTGTCGCGCCGCGGCGTGCAGAAGATCGACCGCGAGCTGCCGCTGGAGATCGCGGCCCTGTTCGGCTGTGCCGTCATGACCGGGGTGGGCGCGGTGGTCAACACCTCGCAGGTGCGCCCCGGCCAGAGCGTGGCCGTGATCGGCCTGGGCGGCGTGGGCCTGTCGGCCGTGATGGGCGCCCTGGCCGCCGGCGCAGGCCGGGTGGTGGCCGTGGACTTGGCCGACGACAAACTGGCCTTTGCCCGCCGCCTGGGCGCCACCGACGTCGTCAATGCCGGCGCCGACAACGCGGTGGAGCAACTGCGCGAGCTGACCGGCGGCGGCGTGGACCACGCCCTGGAGATGGTGGGCTCGGCCCGTGCCCTCGAGTTGGCTTACCGCGTGACCCGCCGCGGCGGCACCACCGTGACCGTCGGCCTGCCCGCGTCCAGCCAGAACCTCAGCACCCCCGTGTGGCACCTGGTGGCCGAAGAGCGCACCCTCAAAGGCAGCTACCTGGGCAGTTGCGTGCCCCGGCGCGACATCGGCCGCTTCGTGGCCCTGTACCGCCAGGGCAAACTCCCGGTCGACCAGTTGCTCACCGGCCGCCTCAGCCTGGACCAGATCAACCTGGGCTTCGACCGCCTGGCCCGGGGCGAGGCGATCCGGCAGGTGATCATGATGGAAGGGTGAGGGCAGGGGGGGCTTGGTCGAAGCCGCTGTGTGCCATGAAATCAAACGTCGTCAAACGCAGTGCGAATTCGCTCGTCCTGCGGTGGCTGCGATCGATGGCACGGTGACCGCGGGCTTTCAGGAGATCACCACCATGTTCACCGAACATCGTTCCTCCCTCGAATCCCTGGCCGCTTACGCCCTGTTGCCATCATTCCGGGGGGGCCGTTGACACATCGGCGTCCATCGCGGAGCACCAGGCCCAGTCGACGGGCCTGCAGATCGAGCTCGGCAGCGCAAGGGCCCATCGGCTTGAGTTGGGCGTTCTGGACTTTGGCGGGCTGCGAGCTTTCCCCTTGGGCTTTTCAGCGGGGCGAGACCTAGGGTGCTGAAACTGCGCCAAAATCGCGCCACGTCCTCTCCCAGCCCGCTCACCCCTGCCGCCAATCGCAATGCCAAGGCAGATGCTTTGCTGCAAAGCATTCTGGCAGCGCCGCATGGCCTCGGTCTGGCCGATTTGCTGGTGTTGCATCCGCAATGGGCTCGGCGCTCGGCGCAGCGCGTTCTGAACAGCTGGCTTGCCCAGGGGCTCATTGCTGCTCAGGGCCAGGGGTGCGCTCGCCGTTACGGGGCGGGGCCTTCTGAAGGCCGGGGGGCGCTGATGGGGTTGGCAGGCCCTGACGGGGCCGTTGGCGAGCGCTTTTTGCGCGGCCTGGCACTGTCCGCAGACAGCCGCGATGTACGGGCCTATGTCGACCAGCCGCTTGAGTGACGCTGGCCGGTGGGCTACCAGCGAGATTTCCTGGAGTCGTACCAGCCCAACAAGAGTTGGTATTTGTCGGATTCGTTGTGTCGGATTCGTTGCGCCGTCAGTTGCATCAGATGGGGCGCACCTGGGCCGTTGCGGCCCCTGCCGGCACTTGCAGCCGCGCTATTTTGAATCGCTTGTTGATTGATCTGTCCTGGGCATCCAGCCACCTGGAGGGCAATACCTATTCCAGGTTGGATACCCGGGACTTGATCGAGCGTGGCAAGGTGGCCCAAGGCAAGGCGGCCATCGAGACGCAGATGATCCTGAATCACAAAACGGCGATCGAGATGCTGGTGAACAACGCTGACCAAGCGGCTTTGGATCGCTATACCTTGATGAACCTGCACAGTGCTCTGGCTGAAAATCTGTTGCCGAACCCAGCGGATGAAGGGCGCCTGCGCCGTCATGCGGTGGACATCAGTCAGAGCGTTTACCGCCCCCTGTCGACGCGGCAACTCATTGACGAAATGCTCGACGCCCTGCTGCACAAGGTGAACCAGATCGGCGACTCCTTCGAGCAGTCGTTTTTCCTGATGGTGCATTTGCCTTACCTTCAGCCCTTCGCCGACATCAACAAGCGCACATCACGCCTGGCAGCCAACCTGCCTTTGTTTCGGGCCAATCTTTGTCCCTTGACCTTTCTGGATGTGCCTGAACAGGCCTACAGCTGCGCGATGCTGGGCGTGTACGAAATGACCCGGATCGAATTGCTGCGTGATCTTTATGTATGGGTGTACGAGCGTTTCTGCCATGAATACCTGGCACTCAGGCAGGAACTGGCTGAACCTGACCCTCTGCGCTTGTCCTGGCGGGATTTCATCCGACAGATCCTCCGTGAGGTGGTGCAGAACCCAGACGAAGACCCCCTCAAAAGCATCCGAAAGGCGACTGCCCAGGCTGTTCCTGAGCCTGAGCGTGACAACGTGCAGGCCTTGCTGATTGAAGAGCTGAGACGCCTGCATGTGGGCGTGCTCGCTCGTTACGGCTTGCGACCTTCCGAATTCAACACTTGGCGGGCCGCACACCCAGACTGAAGCGGGGCTTTGGGCGAGTGCCGGGCCTCTGATCCGAAGTCGGCGAAAATCCCCCACCTTCCAGGCTTAGTCATTGATCGGCCTGGCCGCTGGAGCGGCGCTCTCTTCAGCGGCACGATCCCTTCCATCTTGTTCTTTTCTCTCTTCTCGTTTTTGCCATGGCTATTCTTCTGGCGCCCATGGAGGGCCTGCTCGATTGCGTGTTGCGCGATGTGCTGACCCGCGTGGGTGGGGTGGATCTGTGCGTGTCCGAGTTCATCCGGGTCACGGGCACGCTGCTGCCTGAGCGGGCTTTCCGGCGCATCGTGCCCGAGCTGGACAACGGCGGGCGCACGGCGGCGGGGGTGGCGGTGCGGGCGCAGTTGATGGGGTCGGATCCACAGTGCCTGGCCGAGAACGCGGCGCGGCTGGCGGGGCTGGGACCGGCGGGGATCGACCTGAATTTTGGCTGCCCGGCCAAGGTGGTGAACCGGCATGGCGGCGGGGCGGCGCTGCTGCAAGACCCGGAGCTGCTGCACCGCATCGTGTCGGCGGTGCGGCGCGCGGTGCCGGCCGAGGTGCCGGTGTCGGCCAAGATGCGCCTGGGTTTTGACGACGACCAGGCGGCCGAGGACTGTGCCCGGGCGATTGCCGATGGCGGTGCCAACCAGTTGGTGGTGCATGGCCGCACCCGGGCCCAGGGCTACAAGCCGCCAGCGTATTGGGCGCGCATTGCCGATGTGCGCCGCGTGGTCAACATCCCGGTGGTGGCCAATGGCGAGATCTGGACGGTGGCCGATGCACAGCGCTGCCGCGCCGAATCGGGCTGCGACGATTTGATGCTGGGCCGGGGCATGGTGTCTGACCCCGGGCTGGCCTGGGACATTCTGGCGGCGGATGGCGCAACTGGGCAGGGCGAGGCCCCGCAGTGGGCCGATCTGCAGCCGCTGTTCCACCTGTTCTGGGCCCGTGTCAAGCTGCGGGTGGAGTCGCGCAACCGGGCGGGGCGGCTCAAGCAGTGGCTCAATTACCTGCGCCGGCGCTACCCCGAGGCCGAGCAGGCCTACCAGGGGCTGCGCTTGATCAATGATGCTCGCCTGGTCGAGGCCTGGATGGCCGAGCACCTGGCCGCCCCCCCTGAGCTGGTGCAGGCAGAACCGATGGCTGAGGGCGAGTTGATGGCCGAGGCCTGCCTGGGATAAGCCCAGGGCTGGGCGCCTATCGGGCTTTTTTGCCTTCGACCGGGTTGGCCAGCAGCGACTGGGCGGGGTAGGCGCGCATGAAATCGCGCGCCTTCTCGGGCGTGGTGTTGAGCCAGGCGTCGTAAGAGCCCTCGTTGAGGATCAGGGGCATGCGTTTTTCGGTGCCGTCGTGCTGGTAGCGCCGCATCAGCGCGTGGCTGTTGGCGTTCACGGTGAGCAGGGTGAAGCTGATGATCTCTTCGCCTTCGGCACCGGTCCAGCGCTCCCACAGGCCGGCCACGCCCAGGGGCTTGCCATCCACCCGGGCGATGCGGGTGGGCACGGGCTTGCCGCTGCGCAGATCGTCTTCAAAGAACGCCATCATGGGCACGATGCAGCGTTGCGAGGCCAGCCAGGCATCGCGAAACGGGGTGGAGGTGGTGAGGGTTTCTGAGCGTGCATTGACCAGCTTGACCGAGCGCAGCTTGGCGTCCGAAGCCGATTTGACCCAGGCCGGCACCAGGCCGAACTGGCCGACGGCGAGTTCGCGGCCTGCGGGGGGGGCGGTACAGGTGGCGGGGTCGGCGGCAGGATCGGCGACGGGGGCGGTCACGGCCTCGGACGGCATGCCGTCCGCTTTGCGGATGAAGGCGGCCAGCCGGCGCGGCACGATGTCGTTGCCGGGCAGGGGATCGGGGGCCGCGACGCGGAAGGCGTCGCTGTAAAGGCTGTCCTGGGTCAGGCTCTGGTAGTGGGTGGGCATGCTGCGATGCTAACCGCGGCCCGTGGCCCGCGATCCGTGCCTTCAGATCCGCTGCGGCAACGTCACACGCACTTCCAGCCCGGGGCCGGCATTGCGCACCTGCCACTCGCCACCGTGCGCCAGCGCTACCAGCCGGCACAGGTACAGGCCCAGGCCCACGCCGCCGCTGCTGCGCTCGCGGGCCGCATCGGGGCGGTAAAAGGGTTCGGCCAGGTGGGGCAGCACCTCGTCGGGCACGCCGGGGCCGAAGTCGCGCACGCTCAGTATCCAGTGGGGCCCTTCGGCCATCAGGGTGATCACGGGGGGGCGGGGCGCCTGGGTGCTGTGGCGCAGGGCGTTGTCCAGCAGATTGCGCACCAGCAGGCGCAGGCGGCTGGGGTCCAGGCTCAGCGGGGGCATGTGGGCCGGCAGTTGTCGCTCGACGGCGCCGGCGCCCTCCAACTGGCCCAGCACCTCGTCGATGAGCACAGGCAGGTTGGTGGGCTCCAGGTGCAGGGCGGCATGGCCCTGGCCCAGGCGTTCGCTTTCCAGCAGATCGCTGATCAGGTCGCGCATCAGGGCCAGGTCGCGGGTCAGGGCCTCTCGCAGGGGCTGGGCCTCGCCGCTGTCGGGCAGCAGCTCGGTGTTCAGGCGGGCCCGGGTCAGGGGGCTGCGCAGTTCGTGGCTGATGGCCAGCAACAGGCTGCGCTTGGCCTCCAGCATGCCGTGCAGGCTGTGTGCCATGGCGTTCACATCGGCCGCCAGGGCCGCCAGCTCGCGGTGGCCCCGCTGCGCAATGGGCCGGGCGAAGTCGCCCTGGCCGAAGCGTCGGGCGCCGGCGCGGATGTCGTCCAGCGGGCGCAGCAGGCGCCGCAGGTAGAGGTAGGTGCCGGCCGTCAGCAGCAGCAGCACCCCCAGCGTGAACCAGCCGATGCGACGGGGCTGGTACTGGCCGCGGTTCAGGTTCAGCCCGATCTCGATGTGGTGTCCGTCAGCGGTGTCGCGTTGCAGCAGGGGGGCGTCACCATCGCTTTCGGTGCTTGAGGGGCGCCGGCGCCATCCGTGTTCGGCATGGGGTGCCGGGTCGGAGACCCAATTCACCTGCGGTCCGCTGATGCGCAGCGTGATGGGCAGTCGGCGCACCAGGGCCTGGGCCTTGTCCACCTCGGGCGGGCTGCCCAGGTCGGCCACCAAGTGGTCCACGTAGTCCACCACCAGGGGGCGGGCCGCGTCGCGCCAGCCCAGGCTCATGGCGCGCTGCATGCCGCCGATGAAGGTCAGGGTCAGGGCCACGGCCAGCACCAGGAACAGCACGATCAGGCGCAGGCGCAATGAATGCCGCCACGAGTGCCGCAGCGCGTGGTGGGCGCGGTGCAGCCTGTGCAACTGATGCCGACGGTGGGGGCGGGTCTCAGGCATGGCTGGCCGGGGCATGGGGAATCAGCGGGGCCAGCCCCAGGGAGTAGCCCGCGTTGCGCACGGTCTTGATGCAGTCCAGCGGCTCCAGCTTCTTGCGCAGCCGGCTCACCACGATGTCGACCGCGCGGGTGTACAGCTCGGCCTCGTGGCCCCGCAGCTGGTTGAGGATGTCGTCCCGGCTGAAGACCTTGCCGGGCTCGCGCGCCAACAGGTGCAGCAGGTCGAACTCGGTGCTGGTCAGGTCCAGGGCCTGGCCGCTGCGCTGCACCTGGCGGGTCACGGGGTCGACCATCAGGCCATCAAACTGCAGGGGGCCGCCAGGGGCAGGATGGGCCGGGCGGGCCGGCTGGCGCCGGCGCAGCACGGTCTGCACCCGGGCCACCAGTTCGCGCGGCTCGAAGGGCTTGGGCAGGTAGTCGTCGGCGCCCAGCTCCAGGCCCACCACGCGGTCCATCACGTCACCACGGGCGGTCAGCATCAGGATGGGCAGGTCGCTGGTCTTGCGGATCTCTCGGCACAGGGCAAAGCCGTCCATCTCGGGCAACATCACGTCGAGGATGGCGGCGTCATAGCCCCCCACCGGCGGGTGGGCCAGGCGGGCCAGGCCCTCGCTGGGGCGCAAGGCCTGCTCCAGTTGCAATTCGAAGCGGGCAAAGTACGCCGCCAGGGGCGGCCCCAGGCCGGTGTCGTCGTCGATCAGCAGGATGCGTGGCATGGTGCGGATTGTGGCCGATGCGAGATCGTGAACAGATTCTCAACCGCCCCAGCGGTGGCCGTGGCGCTTCTGCATGAAGTCGCGCACCTTCTGTTGCTGCTCGGGGCGCAGGCTGTCGTAGAAATCACCGAAGGCGGCAATCACCTCAGGGCTCTGGTTGCGCACGATGTCGGTCTTGTCGTTGACCAGGGCCTGGGCGCGGCTGCGGTCAAACTTGTTGCCGGCCACCAGGGCCTGCAGTTCGGTGCGCGGGTCGGCACTGTTGCCCATCAGGGCCTTGCGCTGGGCGTGCAGCTTGTCGCCCAGGGCGCTCAGCAGCTGTTTCTGGGGGGCATCCAGATCGAGCTTGCTGGCGATGCGCTCGACCATCTTGCCGCGAAACTGGGCGGCATCGGTCTCGCTCATGGGGCCCATGCCCATGCGGGGGCCGTCGCCCATGTGGCCACAGGCACTGAGGCTGCCGGCCAGCAAGGTGGCGCCCAGGGCACCGAACAGAACACGTTTGTTGAGGAAGCGGAGGCGGATGAATCGCATGGCAGGCCCTTTCAAGGACAGAGGTTGAAGAACATGTCCTGAATGGTGCCGCCGGGGGGCGGCCGGGTCCTGTCGCTGCGGTTTCGGTTTGTTTCGTTTTATGTCAGGAGCGGGCTCGAGGCTGCCCTTGCTCAGGCGCCCCTGGCGTCGTAGTGAAGCCCCTTGTGGCTGCCATCGCAATAAGGTGGGTAGGCCGAGCGCCCACAAAAGCACAAACGCAGAGGATTGGGGCCGTCGGGCTCCGGCTCGTCTGTGCGGGCTTCGACAGCCTGGGGCTGTGCTGGCACGAAAGGTGTTGGAGGCCGCGCTGACAGAAGGCCCTGTGGGGGCAAGGTCTCGCCGTTCGGGCTGCGTTGCTGGAAGTGGCTGAGGCGCTGATATCGCATGGCTCTTTTTCGAAAGACTGGGGCTGGACCGAGGGGGATGTGTTGGTGTTCCAACTTGTAAAAATCAACCAGCATCAAAGAACACGCTGTTGCTGGTCGAGCCGCGTGTGATTTGTGATGAGTGGCTTTTTGGCTGGGGTGCTTTGGTCGGCCTTAGCCGATTGGCGCCATGGATTGACCGCCGGGGAGTGGGGGATAGGTCACCCAACTCGCACTTGGTAACGGATTGCCCGTGCAGCCTTTCCGTTCGCAATAAAAAATGGGCCGATTGACGGAGCCAATGCCGCTTATCCATTCCGTAAATGGAGCTAACGGCCTTTGGGTGGTTTGTGTCATTGGCTGGCAACAGCCTGCCGACAGGCAGGCTGTTGTGGGGGCGAGCAGGCGCTTTTGCCCTGTTCTGAGAGCCAGCAGCCAAGTGCCAGCGGTGTAGCGATTGCTTGCCTTATTTATCACTTTATGTGCTCTGGATGTGTTTGGGCGGGGGCAGTGCACAGGGACTCGCGGGCGGGTGGATTCGTCAAAGGCGCTCATCGTAGGCAAGACCCTTTGCCTTCGGAAGAGACATATTTCAGATGGACTTGATCTGCTTTTTTGCCAATGCTCGATACCCTGAACCTGGACCAATTGCGGGTGCTGGTGGCCATCGCCGAACGAGGCAGTTTCTCGGCTGCAGCGCGGCACCTGCGCCGCGCGCAGTCGGCCATCAGCCACGCCATCCAGAACCTGGAGCAAGCCTTGGGTTTGCCTTTGTTCGACCGCAGCGGCTGGAAACCCGCCTTCACCGACGATGGTCGCCGCCTGCTGCACGAAGCGCGTGCCGTGCTGGCCCAGGCCGAGCAGTTGAAAGCACGGGCGCGTAGCCTGCGCGAAGGTCACCCGACCACACTCGGGCTGGTGGCGGACGCCATGGTTCCCATTGCTTGGCTGGCCGCGGGTGTGACGGCTTTTCAGCAGGCCTGGCCAGGGGTTCAGTTGTCGTTGCGCACCGAACTCTCGGGGGCCGTGTTGGGCAAGGTGCTTGACGGCAGCCATGGTGTGGGTCTGCTGCTTGGTTTCCCGGGGCCGCAGCCAGGTTTGCAGTGGCTGAATCTGGGCCAGTTGCCCATCGTGCCGGTGGCGGTGCGCGGCCACCCGTTGTCAGGGCGGTCAGGGCTTGGGGTGGCGGACCTGCGCGATCACACCCAGGTCGTGCTGGGCGATGCCGCCACGGGCGGCGGCCAAGAGGGTCACCTGCTCACGGTGCATGCTGCGAGGCCTTTGCTGACATCGGATCTGCGCACCCTGCGAGCCCTGTTGCTGGACGGGGCAGGTTGGGGGTTTGTGCCGCGTCATGCCGTGCAACAGGCCTTGGATGCCGGGCATCTTGTGACGCTGGACTTGGCGGACTCTACCTTGGGCAAGCCCTGCCTGCCACTGCAATTGGTGCAGCCCCGCGATGGGCCGACGAACCCCGCGGCGGCGTGGTGGCAAGGCCGCACCCTGGGCCTGGCCACTGACTGAAGCGCCGATCAGCCCTGCTGAGGTCGGCTGGCCGGGTCATGCCGACCCGCCAGCGTGACCAGCGAAAACGCCAGCGCCATCAGGGCCGAGCCCGCGATGCCCGCCACCATGGGGCGGGCCGTGCCGTCGACAAACAGGCCCACCACGGCCATCACCGTGGCGCCGGCCACGAACTGCAGGGTGCCCATCAGGGCCGAGGCGGTGCCGGCCAGGGCGCCGTGTTCCTCCAGGGCCAGCACGGCGGTGGTGGGCACCACCAGGCCCAGAAAGCCGTAGCCCAGCAGCAGCATGGCAATCATCAGGGCCAGGCTGTCAAAGCCCAGCAGGTTCAGGCCCAGCAAGGCGGCCATGGTCAGGGCATAGCCCAGCACCGCCACACGCACCAAAGGCACCAGCCCGAAGCGCCGGGTGAGCTGACCGGTGAACTGCGAGACGCCGATGAATGAGGCCGCGTTCACGGCAAAGGCGATGCTGTACTGGCGCGGGCTCAGGCCGTAGTGGTCGATCAGCACGAAGGACGAGTTGGCCAGGTAGGCAAAAAAGCTCGAAATGCCAAAAGCCCCGATCATCACCAGGCCCATGAAGTGGCGGTCGCGCAGCAACAGGCCATAGGCGCGCAGGGCACCGCCCACGCTGCTGTCGGCGCGTTGCTCGGGCAGCCGGGTTTCAGGCAGGCTGCTGGCCAGCAAGCCCAGGCCGGCCAGGGCGGCCACCGTCACGGCCCAGAACACGCCGCGCCAGCCGGCCCATTCGATGATCAGGCTGCCGCTCAGGGGCGCCAGGATGGGTGACACGCTGAACACCAGCATCAGCAGCGACATCAGCCGGGCGGCATCGTGGCCGGTGTGCAGGTCGCGCACCACGGCACGTGGCACCACCATGCCGGCACAGGCACCCAGGCCCTGCACAAAGCGCAGGGCAATCAGGCTGTGGATGTCGGGGGCGAGAGCGCAGCCCACGCTGCCCAGCGCAAACAGGGCCAGGCCAAAGTACAGCGGTGGCTTGCGCCCCACCATGTCGGACACCGGGCCATAAATGATCTGGCCGATGCCCAGCGAGATGAAGAAGGCCATCAGGCTGGCCTGCACCGCACCCATCGAGGCGCCCAGGCTTTGGCCGATGGAGGGCAGGGCCGGCAGGTACATGTCGATGGCGAAAGGCCCGATCGCCGAAAGCAGACCGAGCACCAGCGCGGTCTTGAAAAAGTTGGATTTCATGGAGAAGGCGCAGGCCCGGTCGGCAGGTTGCGGGTACCGTTCATGCGCTGATGGAGAAAAGGAGCGCCAGCATAGCCAATGCGACCACGGGGTGCCGATGAATTGGGGGTTAACCCTTGGCTGGGCTGGAAATCGACCGTTCAACCCTTGTAATGCGCCACCAGTGTGTCTACCAAGGCTTGGGCGTAGGGGGGCAGGGCGGTCTGGTCGCGCACCAGCACATAGCGTTCGCGCACGGCCCAGGCGTCGGTCAGCTCAATCAGGGCCAGTTTCATGGCCTGCTGGTTGCGCCGCGCCGCGCTCACCGGCACCACCCCGATGCCCACGCCGGCTCCGATCATGCGGCACATGGCGTCAAAACTGGCCAGTTGGATGCGCAGGCGCAGCGGCTTGCCCAGGCGCTCGGTCACCTGGGCCAGAAAAGCCTGGATGGTGCTGCCGCGCTGCATGCCCACGGCGTCTTCGTCGAGGGTTTCTGCAAAGGCGATGCTTTTGCGCCGTGCAAAACGGTGTCCGCGTGCCGTCACCAGCACCAGGCGGTCGGTGCTGAAATGGATGGCCTGTAGCCCCAGGGTGTCGATCTGCCCGGCCACGATGCCCAGATCGGCCCGCCCGTCGAGCACGCCGCGGGCAATCTCAGCATTCGGTTTTTCCTGAAGGTCCACGTTGATGCGCGGGTTGGCGGCCAGAAACGGCGGCAGGATCTCGGGCATGAAGTCGGTCACCGCCGTGGTGTTGGCCAACACCCGCAGGTGGCCGCGCAGGCCGCCTGTGTATTCCTGCAGGTCCAGGCGCAGTTGCTCGGTCTGGCGCAGCACGCCGCGGGCGTGGTGCAAGAAGGCCTCGCCGGCCGGTGTCAGGCGAACGCCCCGGGCTTCGCGGTAGAACAGGGGCAGGCCGGCATGCGCTTCCAGCGCCTTGATGCGGGCACTGGCCGCCGCCAGCGACAGGTGCTGTGTGGCGGCGGCACGGGTCAGGTTGAGCGCCTCGGCCGTCTGCACGTAAAGGCGCAGGTCGGTCAGGTCGAACTGCATGACCGCATGCTAGCCCAAACGGCGCTGTCGGGCGCCAGCCTCAGGCAAAACCGAAGGCTTGGTCTTGAAATCAATGATTGCGCGTGCGCCTGGCTGGGCCGACGATGCGGGCTGTCTGTTTCATCCTTCCAGCCACCGATCCATGAGCGAACACTCTCTCCGCAACGTCGACGCCAGCCTGCTGGCCCACCTGCAGACCTGGCAGGGTCGCACCGAAACCCTGCACGACAGCCTGAGCGCCGCGCCCGTCAGCGGTCTGTCGGCCACGCTGGACCGCGACGACCCGGCGCCGCAGCCCGGCACGCCCCTGCCGCCGCTGTGGCACTGGCTTTATTTTCTGCCCCAGGTGCGGCAAAGCGGGCTGGGGCCGGATGGTCACCCTGAGCGCGGCGGCTTTCTGCCCCCGGTGCCCTTGCCCCGCCGCATGTGGGCCGGTGGCCGGCTTCGTTGGGAAGAGGGCAACCCCCTGCAGGTGGGGCAGGCGGTGCGGCGCGTGTCGCGCATCGAGTCGGTCACGCACAAGGCCGGCCGCACCGGCGATCTGGTGTTTGTGCTGGTCAAGCACGAAGTGCACAACGACCTGGGTCTGGCCCTGACCGAAGAACATGACATCGTCTACCGCGCCGCCGCCCAGCCCGGTGACCCGGTACCGGCCCCGGTGGCGGCCGAAACCGGCGCCCCCTGGCAGCGCGAGATCGTGCCCGACGATGTGCTGCTGTTCCGCTACTCGGCGCTCACCTTCAACGGCCACCGCATCCATTACGACCGTCGCTACGTGACCGGGGTGGAAGGCTACCCGGGCCTGATCGTGCATGGCCCGCTGATCGCCACCTTGCTGGTCGATCTGGTGCGTCGCCAGCAGCCTGGGGCCCGTTTCAAGCGTTTCGCCTTCAAGGCCGTGCGCCCCACCTTCGACCTGAACCCCTTTGCCGTCAATGGCCGGCCTGAGGCCGATGGCAAGACCGTGCGCCTGTGGGCCAACGACCACGAGGGCTGGCTGACCCTACAGGCCACGGCCGAATTGTTCTGAGCCGCGTCACGCCACGCCACGCCTGCCCGACACCCTTCCAACAAGAGACACCATGATCAAGCAAGCCCCCGACCAGTACCAGGAAATCCGTGACGCAGTGCGCGCCCTGTGCGCTGAGTTTCCCGACGAATACCACCGCCAGATCGACCACGATCGCGCCTACCCCGAAGCCTTTGTCGATGCCCTGACGAAGGCCGGCTGGCTGGCCGCTCTGATCCCGGCCGAGTATGGCGGCTCGGGCCTGGGTCTGGCCGAGGCCTCGGTGATCATGGAAGAGATCAACCGAAGCGGCGGCAACTCGGGCGCGTGCCACGGCCAGATGTACAACATGGGCACGCTGCTGCGCCATGGCTCGAAGGCGCAGAAGGAGCTGTACCTGCCCAAGATCGCCAGCGGCGAGTGGCGCCTGCAGTCGATGGGGGTGACCGAGCCCACCACCGGCACCGACACCACCAAGATCAAGACCTCGGCCGTCAAGAAGGGCGACCGTTATGTGGTCAACGGTCAGAAGGTCTGGATCAGCCGGGTGCAGCACAGCGAGTGGATGATTCTGCTGGCCCGCACCACGCCGCTGGCCGAGGTGAGCAAGAAGAGCGAGGGCATGTCGATCTTCATGGTCGACCTGCGCGAGGCCGAGAAAAAAGGCATGACCGTGCGGCCGATCCAGAACATGGTCAACCACGAGACCAATGAGCTGTTCTTCGACAACCTGGAGATCCCGGCCGAGAACCTGATCGGCGAAGAAGGCAAGGGCTTCAAGTACATCCTCGATGGCCTCAATGCCGAGCGCACGCTGATTGCGGCCGAATGCATCGGCGACGGCTACTGGTTCCTCGACCGCGTGACGAAGTACGTCAGCGAGCGCGTGGTCTTCGGCCGCCCCATCGGCCAGAACCAGGGCGTGCAGTTTCCGATTGCCGACGCCTACATCGAGGTGGAAGCGGCCAACCTGATGCGCTACAAGGCCTGCGAGTTGTTCGACGCCAACCAGCCCTGTGGCGCGCAGGCCAACATGGCCAAATATTTGGCGGCCAAGGCCAGTTGGGAGGCTGCCAATGCCTGCATCCAGTTCCATGGGGGCTTTGGCTTTGCCCACGAGTACGACGTGGAGCGCAAGTTTCGGGAGACGCGGCTGTATCAGGTGGCGCCGATTTCGACGAATTTGATTTATTCGTATGTGGCGGAGCATTTGCTTGGGTTACCCCGGTCGTTCTGAGTTTTGTTCTTGGAACTGCTCATGCTTCTGCTACTTGTTGTAGGTCGGAGGCCGGGATTGCGCCCCGGCGGGCGCCTCACTTTTTTTGCTTCGCCAAAAAAAGTAAGCAAAAAAAGGCGACCCGACGTGCACGCCCTGCTGCGCAGGGTCCGCTGCGCTGCTCAACTTGGGCGGGGTCTCGCTAAACTCGCTGCGCTCAAACAGACGCGAGCCCTTATCCGCCCAAGTCTGCGCTGCTCGCCGTGCCCGACGGGAGGTGGGGATCGGGAACCGACGGCTGCTGCTGCGCAGCGGCGCCGCTTTGTTTCAATCAGAAGGCGCGGCTGCTCCGCAGCGCGGGTGCGCACTGGCGCTCTGCCCTACACAACCAACACCGATACACCAGCGCCGCTGGATGCCCAGGCGCGACTGATTTCGTCAGTGCCTTCGCAAGCTCGCCCGCATCCGATCCCGACTTTCCCGTGGGGCAGGGCCGAGCAGCGGAGTGACAGGGGGATCAGGCCCCGCGTCTGTTTGAGCGCTAGCGAGTTTAGCGGGGACCCCCCTGGCGCGAGCAGCGCAGGGAACCACGAAGTGGCCCTGACTTCGGGTCGCCTTTCTTTGCTTACTTTCTTTGGCGAAGCAAAGAAAGTGAGGCGGCCGCCGGGCCGCAACCCCGGCCTCCGCCCTGAAACAAAGAGCAGAACCACCAGAGCGCAGCGGCGAAACATCGCCACGGCGCAAGGGACAAGGCAAACGTCCCATTTGTACCACCAGCGCCCCATCACCCAGTGAGTCACACCATGACCCAACGCCCCCTCGACGGCATCACCGTCATCTCCCTAGAACACGCCATCGCAGCCCCCTTCTGCACGCGCCAACTCGCCGACCTGGGTGCCCGCGTCATCAAGATCGAGCGCCCCGGCGCGGGCGACTTTGCCCGGGCCTATGACCAGCGGGTCAATGGCGAGGCCTCGCACTTCGTGTGGGTCAACCGCTCCAAGGAAAGCCTCACCCTGGACCTCAAGCAGCCCGAGGCCTTGCAAGTGCTGCAAGAGCTGCTGAAAGACGCCGACGTGCTGGTGCAGAACCTGGCCCCGGGTGCGGCGGCGCGCATGGGGCTGGGCTACGACAGCCTGAAAGACAGCCACCCGCGCCTGATCGTGTGCGACATCTCCGGCTACGGCGAAGACGGGCCCTACCGCGACAAGAAGGCCTATGACCTGCTGATCCAGAGCGAGGCCGGCTTTCTGTCGGTCACCGGCACGCCGGACGACCCCTGCAAGGCCGGCAACTCGGTGGCCGACATTGCTGCTGGCATGTATGCCTACAGCAGCGTGCTGGCGGCCTTGTTGCAGCGTGGCCGCACGGGGCAGGGGGGGCACATCGATGTGTCCATGCTCGAAGCCCTGGGCGAGTGGATGGGTTACCCCATGTACTACGCCTACCAGGGCGCCATGCCGCCACCCCGCAGCGCTGCTGCCCACGCCACCATCTACCCGTATGGGCCCTTCAAGGCCGGCGACGGCGGCACCGTGATGCTGGGCCTGCAGAACGAGCGCGAGTGGAAGGTGTTCTGCGCCGTGGTGCTGCGCGATGCCGCGCTGGCCACGGACCCGCGCTTTGACAGCAATGCCCGCCGCAACGAGCACCGCGAAGCCCTCAAGGCCCTCATCCTGACGGCCTTCGGGGCCCTCAGCAGCGCCGAGGTACTGGCCCGGCTGGACGAGGCCCAGATCGCCAACGCCCGCATGAACGACATGGCTGGCCTGTGGGCCCACCCGCAGCTGCAGGCGCGCGAGCGCTGGCGCGACGTGGACTCGCCTGCGGGCACCATCCCGGCCCTGCTGCCGCCCGGGCGCCACAGCAGCTTTGACTACCGCATGGAGGCCGTGCCCGCCGTGGGCCAGCACACCGAGGCAATCCTGCACAGCCTGGGTCGCAGCGAGGCCGACGTTGCGGCGCTGCGCGCGCGCGGCGCAATCTGAACCGCCACACAACGAAACCAGAACATTCCGGAGACAAGACAACATGACATCCCTCACCCCCACCGCCGCCTTGGCTCAATTCGCCGCCGGCCTGCGCTACGACGACATTCCCGATACCGTGGTGCGCAAGACGGAAGACCTGCTGGTCGACTGGTTCGGCTCGGCGGTGGCCGGCCATGGCTCGCGTCCGGTCGAAAGCATCACCCGCTTTGCGGGGCAGATGGGCTGGGCTGGTGGTACGGGGGGGGCGGGCTCGCCCAGGCTGGGACAGGGCGGGGCCGAGGTGCTGATCAAGCGGCAACTGAACAGCCCCTACCTGGCCGCGATGGCCAATGCCGCCGCCTCTCATGTGGCTGAGCAGGACGATGTGCACAACGGTTCGGTGTTCCACCCCGCCACGGTGGTGTTTCCGCCGGCCGTGGCCGTGGCCCAGGCCCTGGGGCGCAGCGGGCGCGATCTGCTGGCGGCCTCGGTGGTGGGCTACGAGGTGGGCATCCGCGTGGGCGAGTTTTTGGGACGTTCGCATTACCGCGTGTTCCACACCACGGGCACGGCCGGCACCCTGGCGGCGGCGGCTGCCGTGGGCCACCTGCTGGAATTGGACGCGCAGCAGATGCAGCACGCCTTCGGTTCGGCCGGCACCCAGTCGGCCGGTCTGTGGGAGTTTCTGCGCAC
Organism: Curvibacter sp. GW821-FHT01G03; assembly: GCF_059422285.1. Taxonomy (NCBI): domain Bacteria; kingdom Pseudomonadati; phylum Pseudomonadota; class Betaproteobacteria; order Burkholderiales; family Comamonadaceae; genus Curvibacter; species Curvibacter sp. GW821-FHT01G03. Next base: position 328,145 of record NZ_JBWKWP010000004.1, on the reverse strand, counting down.
CGCGGCCGACTCCAAGCAGCTGCACACCGCGCATGCGGCGGCGGCGGGCCTGATGTCGGCCTACCTGGCCAAGGATGGCTTCACCGGTGCGGCGGACATCTTTGACGGCCCCCAGGGCATGGCCGCCGGCATGTCCAGCGACGCCGACCCGGCACGCCTGGTCGATGGCCTGGGCGCGCGCTGGGTCACCGCCGAGACCTCGTTCAAATACCACGCCAGTTGCCGCCACACCCATCCGGCCGCCGATGCACTGCTGCTGGTGATGCGCGAGCATGCGCTGAAGCCCGAAGACCTGGCCGCCGTGCAGACCCATGTGCACCAAGGTGCGATCGACGTGCTGGGCCCGGTGGTGTCGCCCAGCACGGTGCATCAGAGCAAGTTCTCGATGGGCACGGTGCTGGCCTTGGTGGCCCAGTTCGGGCATGCGGGGCTGGCTGAGTTTGATGCGCACTTTCTCAGCGAGACGACACGCCAGCTGCGCGATCGCGTCAGCATGAGCCTGGATGCCGAGGTCGATGGCGCCTATCCACGCCGTTGGATCGGCAAGGTCACGGTGCACACCACCGACGGGCGGGTGTTCCAGGGCCGGGTGGATGAGCCCAAGGGTGACCCCGGCAACACCTTGAGCCGTGACGAGATCACGGCCAAGGCCCTGCGCCTGGCCGCCTTCAGCGGCGGGGCCCAGGCCGCAGAGATGGCCCAGGCGGTCGAGCACCTTTGGCAGGTCGGCCAATGGCCGATGGTGGGCCGGTTGCTGCCGGGGGGCGCATGAGCAAGGCGCCCCAGGTGCGCCCGCTGGACGAGGCGCGCAGCTTTCTGTTTGTGCCTGGCGACCGCCCCGAGCGGCTGGCCAAGGCCCTGGCCAGTGCGGCCGACGCCGTGATCCTGGACCTGGAAGACGCCGTCGCCCCGGCTGCCAAACCGGCCGCCCGGGCGGCCCTGGCCCAGTGCTGGCCCGGCCTGGGGCCGGCCGAGCGGCAGCGCCTGCTGGTGCGGGTGAACGCCGTGCCCACGCCCTGGCATGGCGACGATCTGGCCTTGCTTGAAGCCCTGCCTGGCTTGGCCGGCGTGATGTTGGCCAAGGCCGAGAGTGCCGCCCAACTGCAGGCGCTGGCCCGCCGCCTGCCAGGCCTGCCCCTGCTGCCCCTGATCGAAAGTGCCCAGGGGCTGTTGCAGTTGCAGGCCCTTGCGGAGGCGCCCCAGGTGCTGCGCCTGGTGCTGGGCCACATCGACCTGCAGGCCGACCTGGGCATGGCCTGCGGGCCGGACGAGGCCGAACTGCTGCCTGCCCGCTGGCAATTGGTGCTGGCCTCACGCGGTGCAGGCCGGGTGGCGCCGATCGATGGCGTGACCGTGGCGCTGGATGAGCTCGAGCAGACCTTGAACGACGCGCGCCGTGCCCGTCGCCTGGGCTTTGGCGCCAAGCTGTGCATTCACCCCAGCCAGATTGAGGCCGTGCACCAGGGCCTGGCGCCCAGCGCGGCGGAGTGCGACTGGGCGCGCCGCGTGTTGGCGGCTGCCGAGGCCGCAGGCGATGCTTTGGGGGCGGGTGCCCTGCGGGTGGATGGCCGCATGGTCGACGCCCCGGTGCTGGCGCTGGCACGGCGCTGGCTGGGCCTGGAGCATCGCCCAGGCGGGCCCTGAAACCTTCGCGCGCCCCGGGGTTAGGCCTAGTGCCGGTCGGCCACGAGGCGGCGCACCATGTGTTCAGAACGAGAACGACATCACGGGGAGAGCGCCTGGCACTGCGGTGTGAGAGCAGTGAAGCAAAGGGCGGGCGCAGACCGTGCCGGCCTTGATGAGATCCACAGAACCGAGAGACAAGAACCATGACATTCAACGTCAACCCTTTCAAATCCCTGATGCGCACCGGCTTGGCGGCGCTGGCCGTAGCCACCCTGGTGGGCGCCGGTCCGGCCCGTGCCGAGGTGTTCCCTGACCGGCCCATCACCATGCTGGTGCCGTTTGCGGCCGGCGGCCCGACCGATGTGGTGGCGCGCCTGATCGCCATCCCCATGGGCAAGGCCCTGGGGCAGACCGTGCTGATCGAAAACGCCGTGGGCGCGGGCGGCACCATTGCCGCCACCAAGACGGCGCGCGCTGCACCCAATGGCTACACCATCTTTCTGCACCACATGGGCATGTCCACGGCGCCGGCGCTGTACAAGAAGCTCAGCTTCGACCCGCTCAAGGACTTTGAATACATCGGCCAGGTGGTCGACGTGCCCATGACCCTGCTGGCCCGCAAGGACTTCCCGGCCAACAACCTGCAGGAGGCGCTGAGCTACATCAAGGCCAACAAGGAGAAGGTGACGCTCGCCAATGCCGGCCTGGGGGCGGTGTCGCACCTGTGCGGGCTGATCTTCATGAGCACCATCGGCATCGACCTGAACACCATCCCCTACAAGGGCACCGGCCCGGCCATGAACGACTTGCTGGGCGGGCAGGTCGATTTGCTGTGTGACCAGACCACCCAGACGGTGCCCATGATCAAGGAGGGGCGCATCAAGGTGTTCGGGGTGACCACGCTGAACCGGCTTTCGGCCCTGCCCAATGTGCCCACCCTCGACGAACAGGGCCTGAAGGGCTTTGACGTCAAGGTCTGGCACGGCATGTATGCCCCCAAGGGCACGCCAACCGAGGTGATCAACAAGCTGAATGCCGCGCTGCGCACAGCACTGCAGGATCCCCTGGTCACCAAGCGCCTGGCCGATCTGAGCTCGGACGTTCCCCCGATCGACAAGATCACCCCCAACGGCCTCAAGACCCACCTTGAAGCCGAAATCAACCGCTGGGGGCCGGTGATCCGCAAGGCTGGCATCTACGCCGACTGAGCGCGACGCAGTGGGCTGGGCGTGGGTTCAGCGGGGTAGGGCGGCCCTGCGTCAGCGCATGGACGCCAAAGCGCTGCCGGGTTAGAGTGGGCTGTCCACTTCACGGAGGCCCGCCATGTCCCGCGCAACCGAAGAACGCCAACCCGCCCCTGATACTGCGGCGTCGCAGGGCCTTTACCGCTGGCGCGCGGGCATTTACGACTTGCAATTGGCGCCGTACGACGCGATCCGGGCCGAGGCCATTGCCACCTTGCAATTGCAGCCTGGGCAGACGGTGCTGGACCTGGGCTGCGGCACCGGCATGAGCCTGGAACTGCTGCAAGCCGCCGTGGGCCCGCAAGGCCAGGTGGTGGCGGTGGACCAATGCCCCGAAATGGTGGACGAGGCGCGCCGCCGGGTGCAGCGCCATGGCTGGCGCAACGTGAGCCTGGCCTGTGCCCCGATCGAGCAGGCGGCCTTGCCGTCCGGGGCGGATGCCGCCCTGTTCCATTTCACCCACGACATTCTTCAGACGCCCGCCGCAGTGGATCATGTGCTGGGCCATCTGCGCCCCGGAGCCCGGGTGGTCGCCACCGGGCTGCAATGGGCGCCGGCGGGCTGGGGGGTCTTCAATGGCCTGGTTTGGTTGGCCGCCCTGCATTCGGTCACCACGCTGCACGGGCTGGACCAGCCCTGGCGCCCCTTGGCCGACCGAGGCATCGATCTGTCGCTGCAGACCCATCTGGGTAACACCGTGTACGTGGCCAGTGGCCGCGTGCCCATTTCAGCGGCGCCGCGGCCGGGCAGGCACAATCGGGGCTGACCGAGCTTTCCGGCGCTCCTGCCAGACGCCATTTCCCGCATGCAATTCAAAGACGCCCCACCTGACCACGAAGACACCCAATACAGCAGCGCCGAGCGCTCGGCCGCGGCATCCCGCAGCACCTGGGTCAGTGTGGTGGTGAACACGGCGCTCAGTGCCACCCAGATCGCCGTCGGGGCCTTGACCCATTCCCAGGGCTTGGTGGCCGATGGCATTCATTCACTGTCGGATCTGGTGTCGGACGCGGTGGTGTTGTTCGCCAACCACCACAGCCAGAAAGAGGCCGATGAAGACCACCCCTACGGCCACCAGCGCTTCGAAACTGCGGCCTCGCTGGTGCTGGGGGTGATTCTGCTGGCCGTGGGCGCTGGCATGCTCTGGGCGGCCGTGCTCAAGCTGCAAAGCCCCGATTCGGTGCCCCAGGTGCACGGCGTGGCCTTGTGGGTGGCCGGGGCCGCCCTGGTGTCCAAAGAGTTGTTGTTCCGCTACATGCTGATGATCGCCAAGCGGGTCAAGTCCAGCCTGCTGGTGGCCAACGCCTGGCATGCGCGCTCGGATGCGGCCTCATCGCTGGTGGTGGGGGCCGGCATTGCGGGCAATCTGGCCGGATTTCCGCTGCTCGACCCGATTGCCGCCCTGATCGTGGGCCTGATGGTGGGCCGCATGGGCTGGCAGTTTGGCTGGGATGCCTTGCACGATCTGATGGACCGGGCCGTGGACGAAGAAGAGGTGGCCGCCATCCGCCAGACCCTGGTCGAGACCCCCGGTGTGATCGGTGTGCACGATGTGCGCACCCGGCGCATGGGCGACATGATCGTGGTCGATGCCCACATCGAGGTGGATGCGCAGCTCACCGTGGAGGCCGGGCATGACATCGCCGTGGCCGCCCAGCACCGCGTGATGGCACGTCACCGCGTGCTCAACCTGATGACGCACGTCGACCCCTGGAAGCGCCCCGATCTGGATCACCAGTTGCCGGCCCAGACGGGGTCTGTCGGCTGATCCCTGCTCTGCTCGGATGGGCATGCGCCTTGGGCTGGGGCCGCCAGGGCGTACCATGGGGCGGGTCGGTTGCGCCCTGGCCCTCACAAATCCCGCCCAACCCCCTGGCCCAAGCGCCCGGCCGCCGTGACCGGGCCTGCTTCTTGCCTGCATCTTCAGGCCAGCCCGGGTGACGCTTGACGTCCCCGGTGCGTTCTCCTTTTTATTGTCTGGATCCCCATGCCCTCTTCGTTTTTCCGCCCTGGCCGTGCCGGCCTTCTTCATGGGGCGGGTTGAGCCATGGTCCGCCTTGAACTTCTGATTGCCTTGCGCTACGTGGTGGCCGCCCCGGGGGCCGACTTCATCTTCAACATCCAGCTGGCCCACACCCGGCGCCAGTGGGTGCTGCACGAGCAACTGCTGGTCAGCCAGCCCCTGCCCCTGCTGATGCACACCGACCCGGCCACCCAGGCGCGCAGCCTGCGCCTGAGCGCCCTGCCCGGGCCGCTGGAGGTCAGCTACCGGGCCACGGTGGACCTGGACCACCTGATACTGCCGCCTGCTGCCATCCCCGAGGTGCCGGTGGCCCAGTTGCCCCCCGAGGTGCTGACCTACCTGTACCCCAGCCGCTACTGCCAGTCGGACCTGCTCAACGCCCTGGCCATGAGCGAGTTCGGCACCTTGCCCCATGGCTATGCCCGGGTGCAGGCGATCCAGCAGTGGGTGCAGCAGCGGGTGCTGTTCAAGTCGAGCAGCAGCAACTCGATGACCTCGGCCATCGACACCTTGCGCGACGGCGTGGGCGTGTGCCGCGACTTTGCCCATTTGATGATTGCGCTGTGCCGCGCCGTCAACATCCCGGCACGCTTCACCACCGGCATTGATTTCGGGGCTGACCCAACCCTGGGCCCGACCGACTTCCATGCCTATGTGGAGGCTTATCTGGGCCACAACTGGTACCTGTTCGACCCCTCCGGCACCGCCATCCCGATGGGCTTTGTGCGCATCGGCACCGGGCATGATGCGGCGGATGCCTCGTTTGCGACCATCTTCGGGGCGGTCAGTTCAGAGCCACCGCACATCGAGATCGCGGCCCAGCTGACCACCCAGCCCGGCTCGATGCTGCCGTATCGGCGCAGCGAAGGCGTGTCCACCGACGGGCAGAACCTGCCTCAGTACTGGGTGCGCTGAGTCAGAGCGGCCGGGTAGATCGGTGTCCAGTCGGGCACCAGTGGGGTGAACAGCAGGGCAAAGCCCATCAGGTTCAGCACCACGGTCAGCCAGAACCAGCCGCGAAAGCGCAGCTTGGCCGATTTGTGGCGCAGGCGCTCCTGCGCCAGGATGGCGCCGGGCCAGCCACAGGCCAAGCCCAGCCACAGCAGGGTGCGTTCGCTGGTGCGCCACTGGCCGCTGCGGGCCGCCGATTTGTCGGCGGCATAACTCAGGTAGCAGACCAGGCTCATCACGGCATAGACCCCTCCGGCACCCCAGGGCACCTCCCAGCGCAGGCTGGCAGCCACATACAGGGTGATGCCGGCCGACAACGCCAGCACGCTGCTGCTGCGCCAGCGCACCGGGGGGCGCTGGCGCGGGCCTGATCCGGGGCGGGGCGGTGGGTGCCCCGTGCGGTGGGTGGGGCGTGGGGGACGTGAAGCGGTCACGTCAGGGCTTGGGGGTCTTAGGCTTGAAATCGCACCAGGCGGCCACGCTGCAGTGCCAGCATTGGGGCTTGCGCGCCTGGCACACATAGCGCCCGTGCAGGATCAGCCAATGGTGCGAGTCGACTGCGTAGGCGGCCGGCACCCGCTTGAGTAACTGCTTCTCTACCTCCAGCGGGTTCTTGCCCGGGGCCAGCCCGGTGCGGTTGCTGACCCGGAAGATGTGGGTGTCCACTGCCATGGTGGGCTCGCCAAAAGCCACGTTCAGCACCACGTTGGCCGTCTTGCGGCCCACGCCCGGCAAGGCTTCGAGCGCTTCACGCGTGCGCGGCACCTGGCCGCCATGCTGCTCGACCAGGATGCGGCAGGTCTCCAGCAGGTGGCGGGCCTTGCTGTGGTACAGGCCGATGGTTTTGATGAAGTCTTCAAGCCCGTCCAGGCCCAATGCCAGGATCTTCTCGGGGGTACCCGCCACCGGGAACAGACGCCGGGTGGCCTTGTTCACGCCCACATCGGTGGCCTGGGCTGACAGCAGCACGGCGGCCAGCAACTCAAACACCGTGGTGTATTCAAGCTCGGTGTTGGGTTGGGGGTTGGCCGCCTTGAGGGTGGCAAAAAAGGGTTCGATGTCGGATTTCTTCATGCGGGTTCAATGTGGGCTGAACCGCATTGTGTCGCGTCCCGGGCGGGCTTGCAGCCAAGCCCTGTTGGCCCGGGATCGGTGCCGGCAGGGCTTTGTCATTGCAGCGAGCTCATGTCGATGAAGCTGTCCACCGGGGGCAGGTGGGCGGCCATCCACTCGGCATCCAGCTGCAGCGCCTGCATGACCTCCTGGGGCAGGCTGGCCACAGCTTGCTGAACTTCGGCCGGATCGGCGGCATGGGGTGCCGTCTCGGCCAGCAGTTCTGCCAGGTGCAACAGGCCGGCCATGCGGCAGAAGGGGCGGGTGGCCATGGGCTCGGAGGCATGTTCCAGCCCACGCACGATCAGTTCCGGGAAGTTCCAGCGCCGTGCCATCTCGGCGCTGACCTGGCTTTCGGTGAAGCCCAGCAACTGGGTTTCGCGCTGCCAGCGCCCGCCGGGCAGGTGGGGCTGGCGTTCGATCTCGGACAAGGCTTGCGGCAGGCGCTGGCCGATCACCAGCTCGCCCAGGCGCAGCATCATCCCGGCCAGCCACGCGGCCTGGGGGTCGACCTCCAGGCGCTGGGCCAGCCACGTGGCGTAGCCGGCGCAGGCCATGCTTTGCTCCCAGAACTCCTGGCGGTTCAGCCCCGTGATCATCGGGAAGGCCCCGTTCAGGCAGGCCGACAGCGCCAGGGTACGGACTTGCTCCATGCCGGTCATGAGGATCGCGTCGTCCAGACTGGCCACCGTGCGCGGCAGGCCGAAGCGGGCGCAGTTGGCCAGGCGGATCAGCTTCACGGTCAGGGCCGGGTCGCGGGCCAGGATGTCGCGCACCGAGCGCGGGGAACTGTCATCGTCGTGCAGGGTTCGGATCAGGGTGTGCGCCACCTCGGGCATGGTGGGCAACTGGACGCTCTGGAAAAAGGATTCAAGCTGGGGCATGGACAATTCCTCGTCAGAGTTGGGTAGGTTCCTCATTTATGCCCTTCGTCGCCTGATTTGTATATGGATGTTTCACGATGTTGGTTTGCCGTCCATCATCAATTCGGGCTCAAGCTGGGGCTTGGCGGTGCCATGTGTACGTTGAGCGGACGCGAATTGGCGACAATGTGCGTCCGAAAGTGAGATGCACCATGCCATTGCAATTTGCCGACCGCCTCGACAACGTCGAAACCTCTGCCATCCGTGAACTTTTCAAGCTGCTGGGCAAGCCCGGCATCATCAGCTTTGCCGGGGGCTTTCCCGACAGCGCCATGTTCGATGTCGACGGCATCCGCGAAGCCGTCAACACCGCATTGACCGAGGAGGCGGGCGGGGCCCTGCAATACGGCGCCACCGAGGGCTACAACCCTTTGCGTGAGCAACTGGCCCGCTTCATGACTGACAAGGGGGCCAGCGACGTGGCCCCCGAGAACCTGATCGTCACCACCGGCAGCCAGCAGGCGCTGGACTTGCTGGGCAAGGCCTTGATCAGCCCCGGTGACAAGGTGTTTGTGGAGGGGCCCACCTTTTTGGCCACCATCCAGTGCTTTCGCCTGTATGGTGCCGAACTGGTCAGCGCACCCATCGATGGCGAGGGCGTGAAAGTGGACGAACTGGAGGCCTTGATCGCCGAGCACCGCCCCAAGTTCATCTACCTGATCCCCACCTTTGGCAATCCGAGCGGCGCCACGCTGAACCTGGAGCGACGCAAGAAGGTGCTGGAACTGGCCGTCAAATACCAGACCCTGGTGATCGAGGACGACCCCTATGGCGACCTGTACTTTGGCGCTGCGCCGCCGCCCAGCCTGCTGAACCTGAGCGCCAGCGTGCCGGGCAGCCGCGAGTTGCTGGTGCATTGCGGCTCGCTGAGCAAGGTGCTGTCGCCTGGCCTGCGCGTGGGCTGGATGATCGCGCCGGCCGAGTTGCTGGCCAAGGCCACCATGTGCAAGCAGTTCAGCGACGCCCACACCAGCACCTTTGCCCAGGCCACGGCCGCCCAGTACCTCAAGGCCGGGCGCATGCCGGCCACGCTGGCCAAGGTGCGCTCGGTGTATGCCGAACGCGCCCAGGCCATGGGCCAGGCCCTGCGCCGCGAGTTGGGCGAGGCCATCGAGTTCACCCAGCCGCAGGGCGGCCTGTTCATCTGGGCCCGCCTGACGGGCGCAGGCGGCAAGGTGGCCGATGGCAATGTGCTGGCCCAGCGCGCCATCGAAAAAGGAGTGGCCTTTGTGCCGGGGGCGCCGTTCTTCTGCGCCAACCCCGACCACGCCACCCTGCGCCTGAGCTTTGCCACCGCCGACGTGGCCAAGATCGAAGAGGGCGTGGCCCGCCTGGCCCAGGCGCTCTGATCAGGCTTTTTGATCGCCGCCCTGGGCCTGGGCGGCGGCGGCCGCCGCGCGCAGCTTGTCTTTCTTGCTCGGGCGTTTGCCCTTGACGCCGCCGGTGCCAGGCACCGGGGCCAGATCGGGCGGTGGCGGAGCCGCCACCTCCTGGGGCTCAAAGCCCTCGATCTGTTCGCGCGGCAGGCTCAGGCGCTGGCGCTTTTCGATCAGGGCAAAGTGGGCCTCGGTGTCGGCACTGACAAAGCTCACTGCGGTGCCAGCCTCGCCGGCCCGTGCCGTGCGGCCGATGCGGTGCACGTAGTCGGTGGCAGAGCGAGGCAGGTCGTAGTTGACCACCACCGGCAACTGCATGATGTCGATGCCGCGCGCCGCCAGGTCGGTGGTGACCACCACATCCCAGCGCTCGTCCTTGAACTCCTGCAGCACCTGGGTGCGGGCCCCCTGGCTCAGCCCGCCATGGAACACCGTGGCATAGATGCCGTTCTTGTAAAGCTTGCCGGCCACCAGTTGGCAGGCGTACTGGGTGGCCACGAACACCAGGACCCGGTCCCATCCCTGGGTCTTGATGAGGTGGCGCAGCAGCTCGGTGCGGCGCCCGGCATCGACCTGGATCACCCGCTGGGTGATGGCGGGTTCGTTGGCCTCGGTGGCGGCCACTGCAATGCGCACGGGTTCGCGCAGCAGGCCGTCGGCCAACTGCTGCACCGCCGGCTCGAAGGTGGCCGAGAAGAACAGGTTCTGCCGCTGGGCCGGCAAACCGGCCAGCACGCGTTGCAGCTCTTCGGCAAAGCCCAGGTCCAGCAGCCGGTCGGCTTCATCCAGCACCAGCACCTCGATCTGACCCAGCTGGATGGCGTTGTGCGCCACCAGGTCCAGCAGCCGGCCCGGGGTGGCCACCAGCACATCGGCGCCGCCGCGCAGCCGCATCATCTGAGGGTTGATCGAGACCCCGCCGAACACCACGGCCACCTTGGGCGGGTTCTGCAGGGTGCTGCCCAGGCTGCGCAGCACCTCGCCCACTTGGGCGGCCAGCTCGCGCGTGGGGACCAGCACCAGGGCGCGCACGCGGCGGCCCCGGCCAGGACTGTGGGCTTGCAGGCGTTGCAGCAGGGGCAGGGCATAGGCCGCAGTCTTGCCCGAGCCGGTCTGGGCTTGACCCTGCAGGTCGGCGCCGCGCAGGATGGCCGGAATGGCTTCGGCCTGAATCGGCGTGGGCGCGCTGAAGCCTTGGGTGCTGGCGGCGTGGACCAGTTCGGGGGTAAGGCCTAGAGATGAAAAGGGCATGTCAGGGGGGGGCACCGGCCCCTGCTGGGGGGCGCCTGGAATAAGTCATGGGAAACCAGGGTTTTGTCCTGGCCCGTTCAGGCCGGATGAGGCCTTGGGCGCATAGTATGGCCGCTGTCGGCGGCGCTGCCCATCGAAGAGGGTGTGCGGGGCCGCTTTCATTCACAGGAGTCCGCCATGCAATACCGTTCGCTCGGCAAGAGCAATCTGCAAGTTTCTGCCCTGTGCCTGGGCACCATGATGTTCGGCGACCAGACTGATCTGGACGAGGCATCGGCCATCGTGGCCGATGCCCGTGAACAGGGGGTGAACTACATCGACACCGCCGATGTGTACACCCAAGGTGCATCCGAAGCCCTGGTCGGTCAGTTGCTCAAGGGGCAACGCCACGATTGGGTGCTGGCCACCAAGCTGGGCAACAAGATGTCAGGCCGTGTGAACGAAAGCCACTACTCGCGCAGCTGGATGTTGCGCGAGACCGAGGCCAGCCTGCAGCGTCTGCAGACCGACCATGTCGACATCCTGTACCTGCACCGCGACTTTCCGGACATGGACCTGGAAGAAACGGTGCGTGCCCTGGACCAACTGCTGCGCCAAGGCAAGATCCGCTACTGGGGGGTGTCGAACTTCCGGGGCTGGCGCATTGCCGAACTGGTGCGACTCGCGCAGCAGGTGGGCATGCCGGGCCCGGTGGTGTGCCAGCCCTATTACAACCTGCTCAATCGCATGCCCGAGGTCGAGATCCTGCCGGCCTGTGCCCATTACGGCATCGGCGTGACGCCCTACAGCCCGATTGCGCGCGGGGTGCTGACCGGCAAATACCTGCCGGGCCAGCCGCCGGCAGAAGGCAGTCGCGTGGCCCGGGGCGACAAGCGCATCGCCGAGACCGAGTTCCGTGAGGAGTCGCTCGTGATCGCCCAACAACTCAAGACCCATGCCGAGGCCAAGGGTTGCACGCTGGCGCAGTTTGCCACCGCCTGGGTGCTGGCCAACCGCAGCATCAGCTCAGTGATCGCGGGCCCACGCACCCTGAAGCAGTGGCAGGACTACCGCCCGGCACTCGATGTGGTGATCACCCCCGAGGACGAGGCCCTGGTCGATGGGCTGGTGGCGCCGGGCCACCCGTCCACGCCGGGCTACACCGATCCGGCCTACCCGCTCACGGGGCGCCGGCGCTGAGGCAGGCCCCCAGGGGCCGGGATTGGCTGGCCCCAGCGTGGCCTTTGGGCATCATTTCTTCAGGCTGATGACCCGGGTCTGGGTCACGCTCTTGAGGCCTTCCAGACCAAATTCCACCCCCAGCCCCGAGCCCTTGAGGCCGCCGAATGGCACCATGGGGTGCACGGCCCCGTGCTGGTTGATCCACACCGTGCCGGCCTGCAGGCGCAGGGCCACGGCGCGGGCCTGTTCGGCATCCCGACCCCAAACTGAGGCCCCCAGGCCCACGTCAAGCCGGTTGGCGCGGGCCACGGCGTCGTCCAGATCGCGGTAGCGCACGATGGGCAGCACCGGGCCGAACTGCTCCTGGTCCACCAGCGGGGCACCGTCGTCGATGTCGGTGACCAGCGTGATCGGGAAGAAATGCCCAGGTCCACCCGGGGCCTCGCCGCCGCACACGATGCGGGCACCGCCGGCCTTCGCGCTTTCCACCAGCGACACCACCTTGTCAAACTGCATGCGGTTCTGGATCGGGCCCATGGCAATACCGGGCTGCAGGCCGTCGCCCATGGGCATGGCCTGGGCCAGGCCGTGCAGCGCGCCAACCACGGCGTCGTGCAAGGCGGTGGGGACGTACAGGCGCTTGATGGCTGCGCAGGTCTGGCCCATGTTGAGGAAGGCCCCCCAGAACAGCCCCATGGCGATCTCGGCCGGGTCGGCATCGGGCAGCACGATGGCGGCGTCGTTGCCGCCCAGCTCCAGGGTGCAGGCGCTCAGTCGCTCGCCGGCCAGGGCCGCGATGCGGCGGCCCGTGGCGGTGGAGCCGGTGAACAGAATCTTGCGCACGGCGGGCTGGCTCACCAGGGTCGAGCCGACGTCGCCCGCACCGGTGACGGTGTTGAGCACGCCCGGGGGCAGGGCCGCACTGATCAGTCGGACCATCTCCAGGGTGCCGATGGAGGTGTGCTCAGAGGGCTTGATGACCACCGTGTTGCCGGCACGCAAGGCCGGGATGATCTGCCAGATGGCGATCATCAGCGGCCAGTTCCAGGGCGCGATGGCGGCGATCACCCCGTAGGGCTGGCGGTGCACCTCGTCGCGCCGGGTGTCGTCTTCAAAGGCCACTTCAACGGGCAGTGCCAGGCTGGCGGGCACGCGGGTCCAGACCTCGCAGGCGTAGGCCTCGAAGCGGGCGCCGGGTACCTGGTCGGGGCCCACGCCGCCGAGTGGCTTGCCCTGCTCACGGGTGATCCATTCGGCCAGGTGTTCCTGTTGCGCGTGCAGGATGTCGGCCACCCGCACCAGGGCGGCCTGCCGTTCGGCATCGGGCAGGGCGGCCCAGGCGGGCTGAGCGGCCTGGGCGGCAGCGACCGCCTGGGCCACCTGCTCGGGGCTGCTTTTCGGCACCAGGCCCAGCAGTTCGCCCGTGGCCGGGTTGCGGGATTCGAACGTGGTGGACGACAGCACGGGTTGGCCGGCAACGATGTTGGGGTAGGTTTTCATGGCGTGTGATCAAAAAGGGCTGGGCCGCACCTGGTACGGGCTGAGCCCGGTGAATCGATGGGTGGCAGCGTCTCGGCAGTATGGGCAGGCCGGTGCGCTTTGGCATCGCGAAGATTCGCACTCGGGTTAACCAGCGCCCCTCGCCCTGCGGGATGCTCCCTATTGCCAAGCCGCTGCGCGTCTTTAGATTGGCGGCCATGACCGATTTGCTGCTCATGGGTGAGCAACGCCATTGGCGCCAGAAGTTGTTGGAAGGCCCGCAGGCTCTGCGCTGGCGCCCGGCGCGCGATCTGGCGGCCCAGTTGCTGCTTTACCTGGACGACCCGACCGCCTGCTGGCGCCTCACCACCGACTGGATGCTTGAGACCCTGCGTGCCGACCGCGTTGATGCCGGTCTGGGCGGCTATGCGCTGGCGGGAACGGGGCCGCTTGACTATGTGGTGCTGGCCGAAACCCGGCGGCCTGGCCGCGACATGGCCTCCATGCTGGGCCAGCGCTTTGCGGCTGACGAGCAGGGCGTGCGCGAGGTCTGGCGTCGGCGCATCGGGCTGGCGGTGCCCAGTGTGGCCCGGGAGCGCAGCATGGCTGAGCCCCTGCGCGAGCGCCTGCTGCGCTCAGGGGCGGCGGCCAAGATGGCGCTTCCCTTGCATGCCGGCGGGCCGGTCGGCCTGATCTGTGCCGACTGGCAGCACGAGACGCCGCCTTGGCAGGGCGAGGTCTGCGACGAGCTGCCGGCCTTGGCGGGCCAGGTGATCGGGCCCTTGCTGGCCTTGGCCACCGAGGCCAACGCGTCAGACCGAGCCGAATCTGCACCGCGGTCAGCCTCTCTTCATCCGGTGCTGGCCCTGTTGACACCGGCCGAACGTCGGGTGGCCGAACTGGTGGCCATGGGCCTGAGTTACAAGGAGGTGGCGCGGCGCCTGGGGCGCTCGTTGTCCACCGTCGATCACCAGTTGCGCAGCATCCGAGGCAAGGCCGGGGTGGCCTCGACGGCGCGGCTGGTGCGCCTGCTCAACGCCCCGGCGGGCCAGGGCCTGTGAACAGGCTCTGATCAATAGGGCAGCCGGAACCCGTTGCGCCCGGCGTTGATGCGGGTCGCGGTGGCTTCGCCATCCAGCACCTTGGCGCTCAAGGAGACACTGGCCCCGGGCACGAGCAGGCTGCGGTCGGCGGGCCTGAAGGTGACCACCGGTGTGCCGGCCGGGACCTGAAGGGTTTTCTGTCCACCCGCATAACGCAATTGCAGGGTGCGCCCGGCGGGCGCGCTGACCACATCGGCCACCGTCGCATTCGTCATGGTGCTGTCGGCCTGCAGGTCAAAGGGGCGGTGCCCTTCGCCCAGGCCCCGGGCGGATTCGGGGAACACGGTGACCGCGATGGCCTGCAGGCTGCCATCGGCCTGGGGCCGAGCCGCCGTGCCGATGAAGCTGCCGGCCTGCACCTCCGCCAGGGTGATGGGGTAGACCTCGGCCACGCTGAGCTTCGCGCCCAGCGCCAGCGACACGGTGTCACCCTCGCGGGTGAGCACGGTGATGCGGTCTGGCCCCACCTGCTGCAGCGTGCCGCGCAGCCGTCGCACGTCCGAAGGGGCGGTCTGTGCCCACCCGGATGAGGGCACGAATGGCCAACTGGCGAGGCCCAGCAGAAAGCGCCGCCGCGCTCCGGGGGGGCGGGGTGTGGGGGGGTTAGAGGATGAGGGCGAGCGTGTTGAGGTGTGCATGGGAATCCTGGCTGCCGGGTGGATCCAGTGTAGGGGCGCGCTTCCACCGGGTTGCTGCCAGGGTCATCCGAGGCGGCGCGGGTACGCCAGAAAGCCCTCTTGCAAAGGGCCGACCCATCCCCAATTGCCAAGACATGAACACGATCCGAACCGACTTCACTCCGCTGGCCGTCCTGGCACAAATGCTGGACCGGCTCGACATCTCCCCCAAAGCCGCAGATCCGTTGCAATATCGGCTGCTGGCGCAGCGCGCCACACAGATGCTGCACGATCTGAGTGATCGGGCTGAAACCCAGGAAGGCCTGCAGGCCTTGCTGCGCCAAAGCCCGGCCTTGAGCCTGCTGTACGAAAACCTGCACTACGGCGAAGCCGGCCTGTGTCGTGCACCGCTGGCGCAGGCCGTGGAGGCCGAGGTTGCCACGCGCCAACTTCTGGGCCGCTTGGGCCCTCTGGGGTATTTGGGCCCGCAGTCGGCCAGCCGCGAGCCCGGAGCCCCGGCATGAGCCCCACTGCTGCGGCGACGGCGCTGCATGTCGTCTGCCCCCATTGCCACACCACCAACCGCGTGCAGATGGCTCAAATGGGGCAGTCACCTGACTGTGGGCAGTGCAAGCAGCCCCTGTTCGGTGGTCATTCGCTGGCGCTGGACGATGTGGCCTTGTTTGAGCGACACATCGGACGCAGCCAGGTGCCGGTGCTGGTTGACTTCTGGGCACCCTGGTGTGGCCCCTGCCGCATGATGGCGCCCGCCTTCGAGCAGGCCGCACAGCAGCTGGAGCCGCACTTTCGCCTGGCCAAGGTCAACACCGAGGCGGTGCCGGCCCTGGGCCAGCGCTATCAGATCCGCAGCATCCCGACCTTGGCCCTGTTTGTCGGGGGGCGCGAGGTCGCCCGCCAGCCCGGTGCCATGGGGGCTGCCGACATCGTGCGCTGGGCGCACCAGCATCGCTCCGCCTGAGATCGCACCACCTGAGCGCTGCCTCTCTCAGCGCACTGCGTGGGCGGCTGGCAAGCCGCGAAAGGCCGCGGTGCCGAGCAGCAACATGCCCATGATCGTGTTGTTGACGGCCACAAAGGTTTCGATCTGGTGCGACTGTGCCCAGGCGGCCACAGCGCCGGTCACCCACTGCATGAGGGCGATCCCCAGGAACATGGCCATCGTGTAGACCGCCAGGGCCCGCCCCGTGAGTTCGGGCGAGTAGGACGCACGAACATCGGCGTACTGCAAAATGATGAAGCCGCAGCCAAAGCCGATCACCAGGCTGGCCAGCACGCTCACCCAGGCCAGCGGCGACCAGGCCAGCAGGCCGAACAACAGCGCCAGCACGGTACTGAAGCCGACGATCCAGCGCCGGCGTTGCGCCCCCTCCAGTTGCAGGCGCCCGAACAAGGGTGGCCCGAACAGGCCCACCACGGACACGGCCAGCGCCACGTTGCCGCACTGCACCAGGCTGAAGCCGTGGCGTTGCAATAGCATGGGGCCCAGCCACAGACCGCGCAGGCTGATGAAGGAGGCGTAGGTGACGGAGGCCAGCGCCAGGATGCCCCAGGTGTGGGGCAGGGCGAGCAAGCGCGCCGCACTGCGCAGGGCCTGCGGCACCGATTCGGCTGGCGTGCCTGAGGGTTGCTCAGGCTCACGCACCCCCACCCAGGCGCAACACCAGGCCAGGGCGGTGGCCACGCCCAGCACCGTGAAGCCAGCGCGCCACGAACTGATCTCGATCAGCCAGGCCAGGGGCGTGCCCGTGATCAGCAGGCCCAGTCCGCCCAGGCCCATCACCAGCCCGGAGACCGCCGCAAAGCGCTCGATCGGGAAGCGGCGCGCAATGTACACCGTGCACACCAGAAAAGCCGGTGCGCAGCCTGCCCCGATCAGGGCTTGACCCAGCAGCAGCGTGCCCAGGCCGGGGGCCAGTGCCGAGACGATGGATCCCAGCACGGTGAGCGGCATGGCCAGCAGGATCGTGCGGCGGATGCCGTACAGGTCGATGCTGATGCCCATGAAGATCTGCAGCGCCCCGAAGGCAAAGTGAAAGAGGCCCGCAAACAGGCCCAGTTGGCTGGTCGACAGCTGAAAATCGGCCTGCAGCGGCGCGGCCATCATGGCGGCTACCGTGCGGTAAGCCTGGCTGAGCGTGAATCCCAGGCACAGGGTGAGCAGCATCACCCAGCGCTGGCGTTGCTGGCCAGGCAGCGAAGGACCGGGTTGGGTGGGGGACGGAGGGGGCTTGGCGGGCATCGCGCCATTCTGGCGGCAGTGCCCCAACCCCACTGTCACCCGGGTTCAGCCCCGGCGGCTGAGCTCCAGCAGGCGGTCAAGCCCGCCCTGGTTGATGGCCACCATGGCTTCGGCGCGCACGCGGGGCTTGGCGTGGTAGGCCACCGACAGGCCGGCCACCGCCATCATGGGCAGGTCGTTGGCGCCGTCGCCCATCGCGATGGTCTGGCTGGCGGGGATGCCCATCAGGGTACTGACCTCGAGCAGGGTGCGGCGCTTTTCGGCACCGTCACAGATGTCGCCCCAGGGTTGGTCGACCATGCGGCCCGTCAGCACGCCGTCCTGCACCTCCAGCACGTTGGAGCGCGCAAAGTCGATGCCCAGGCGGGCCCGGATGCGGTCGGTGAAAAAGGTGAAGCCGCCGCTGACCAGCAACACCTTGAGGCCGGCCGCCTTGCAGGCCGCCACCAGCTCGGCAGCGCCTGGGTTGAGTTGCAGCCGTTGCTCGTACACCTGAAGCATGTGTGCCTCGGTCACGCCTTTGAGCAGGGCCACGCGCTGGCGCAGGCTCTCTTTGTAGTCGGTGATCTCGCCGCGCATGGCGGCCTCGGTGATGGCCGCCACTTCGGTCTTGCGGCCGGCGGCATCGGCGATCTCATCCACGCACTCGATGTTGATCAGGGTGGAGTCCATGTCGAAGGCAATCAGCTTGTAGCTGCTGAGGTCGAACGGGGGCGTGAAGCCCTGGATCACGAGGCCGGGGGCGAATTCTTGGGTGCTCATGGGTGCCATGCTGAGTTGGTGTGATCTGCGAAATGAAGTGTGATTTTGCCTGTGCGGGTCGGCAGGCTTTTCAGGGTTGTTTGAGGTACAGCCCATCCGACCAGGTGGCGAGCCATTGCGGGCGGAAGGCCACGAAGATGGCGGCCAGCATGCCGGTCATGAAGCCGTCGGCCCAGGCCATGAGCCAGTGGGCAATGATCGACAGGTCGCCGCCGACACCGGGCAGTTCGTGACCCAGCCACTGGCCCAGCACGGTGGCCGCGAAGTTGCATAGCACGGTGCCCAGAAAGGCCCGGCCCAGGGTGTAGACGAAGAGGTGGGGCCCGATCCAGCGCCGGATGGCGGCCCCCAGCAGCAGGGCCAGGGTGGCGGGCAGCACGCCCTGCCAGAACGCCATGTCGATCATGGCCGATGGGGTAAGGCCGGCCAGCAGGCCCGCCAGCAGGGCCACACCGGTGAGCACCGGCACGGCCAGCGGCCAGCCGAGCATCAGCAAGGCCAGGCACGCCCCTGACCACTGCAGTTGCAACGGCATGGCGTGCAGCGAGGGCAGGGCCCACAGGCCCGGCAGCAGCACCAGGCAGCCCAGCACGGGCGACAGCAGGGCGCTGCCGGCCATCAGGCGCCAGGGGCGCAGCCACAGGGCCAGCAGCAGGGCGGCGGCGAGCAGACCGGTCTCCAGGTCCAGCAGCCAGGGCAGGGCAGTGTCCATGGCGGGCCCGATGGATCAGGCCACGGCCAGGGGTTGGCCCAACTGGCGCAGGATGTCACGCACAGCCTGGGCACGGTCCTTGGGCTCTTTGACCTCGCGCTCGATGCGCAGCTTCTCGTTGCCCGCCAGTTTGATGTGGCGGTGCTTCTGGATCAGCTCGATGATGCGCATCGGGTCGATCGGCGGGTTGGACTTGAAGGTGATGGTGATGACGCCAGGGGCGGCATCGACCTTGACCACGCCGTAGGGCGCGCTCAGCACGCGCAAGCGATGCACGTCGATCAGGGTTTGGGCCTGGGCCGGCAGTTTGCCGAAGCGGTCGACGATCTCTTCGAGCAAGGTGTCGATCTGATCCGGTGTGCGGGCCGTGGCCAGCTTCTTGTAGAAGGACAGGCGCAGGTGCACATCGCCGCAATAGTCGTCGGGCAGCAGGGCCGGGGCGTGCAGGTTGATGTCGGTGGTGACCGACAGCGGGGCCAGCAGGTCGGGCTCTTTGCCGGCCTTCAGGCTGCGCACGGCCTCGGACAGCATCTCGTTGTAGAGCTGAAAGCCCACTTCGAGCATGTTGCCGCTCTGGTTTTCGCCCAGCACTTCGCCGGCGCCGCGGATCTCCAGGTCGTGCATGGCCAGGTAGAAGCCGCTGCCCAGTTCTTCCATGGCCTGGATGGCCTCCAGGCGCTGGGCGGCGTGCTTGGTCAGGCCCTCGATGTCGGGCACCATCAGGTAGGCATAGGCTTGGTGGTGGCTGCGGCCCACGCGACCGCGCAACTGGTGCAACTGGGCCAGGCCGAACTTGTCGGCCCGGCTCATGACGATGGTGTTGGCGCTGGGCACGTCGATGCCGGTCTCGATGATGGTGGAGCACAGCAGCAGGTTGAAGCGCTGGGCCACGAAGTCGCGCATCACGCGCTCCAGCTCGCGTTCGGGCATCTGGCCATGGGCGATGGCGATGCGGGCCTCGGGCAGGATCTCTTCGAGCTTCTGGCGCCGGTTCTCGATGGTCTCGACCTCGTTGTGCAGAAAGTAGACCTGGCCGCCCCGCTTGAGCTCGCGCAGCACGGCCTCGCGGATGACACCGGTGCCTTCGTTGCGCACAAAGGTCTTGATGGCCAGGCGGCGCTGGGGTGCCGTGGCGATCACGCTGAGGTCGCGCAGGCCTTCCAGGGCCATGCCCAGGGTGCGCGGAATCGGGGTGGCGGTGAGGGTGAGCACGTCCACCTCGGCACGCAGGGCCTTCATGGCCTCTTTGTGGCGCACGCCGAAGCGGTGTTCCTCGTCGATGATCAGCAGGCCCAGGTTCTTGAACTTGACGCTTTCGCTGAGCAGCTTATGGGTGCCGACCACGATGTCGACCGTGCCTTCGGCAATGCCCTTGGCGGCCGCGCTGATCTCTTTGGCCGAGCGGAAGCGGCTCATCTCTGCGATCTTCACAGGCCATTTGGCAAAGCGGTCCACCAGGGTCTGGTAGTGCTGCTCGGCCAGCAGGGTGGTGGGGGCCAGAAACGCCACCTGGCGTCCGCCGGTCACGGCCACGAAGGCGGCCCGCAGGGCCACCTCGGTCTTGCCAAAGCCCACGTCGCCGCAGACCAGTCGGTCCATGGGGCGGGGGCTGATCATGTCCTGGATCACGGCATGGATGGCGGCGCGCTGGTCAGCGGTTTCTTCGAAGCCGAAGTCGTTGGCAAACACCTCGTAGTCCTGCGGCGAGTAGCGGAAGGCATGACCTTCGCGGGCCGCGCGGCGGGCATAGATATTGAGCAGTTCAGCCGCCGCATCGCGCACCTGTTCAGCGGCTCGGCGCTTGGCCTTGTCCCACTGGCCACTGCCGAGCTTGTGCAGCGGGGCCTCGTCGGCACTGACGCCGGTGTAGCGGCTGATCTGCTGCAACTGGCTGACCGGCACATACAGCACGGCCTTGTCGGCGTACTCCAGGTGCAGGAACTCTTGCATGGCCGGTGTGCCATCGGGGTTCTTGCCCTGGCCCAGATCCATGTTGACCAGGCCGCGGTAGCGCCCGATGCCGTGCTGGGCGTGCACCACCGGGTCGCCCACGTTGAGCTCGGCCAGGTCCTTGATGAGGGCTTCAACGTCGCTGACCTGCTCTTGCTTTTTGCGCCGACGGGTGGTGGCACCAGCGGCAAACAGCTCGGTCTCGGTGACGAAGTCGATGCCGGGGGCCAGCCAGCGAAAGCCCACGGTGAGGGCCGCGGTGGCGATGCCCAGAGCTTCGGTGGTCTCGGCCTCGAACTCGGCCAGTGAGTCGAAGGCCGGCGGGTTGACGCCGCCCGCACGCAGGAAGTCGAGCAGGCTTTCACGCCGGCCATCGCTCTCGGCCAGCAGCAGCACGCGTTGGGTGCCCGGGTTGGCCAGATGGGCCTTGAGGCGGGCCAGCGGGTCTTCGGTGCCGCGCAGCACGGACAGGTCGCCCAGCTTCTGCACATTGGCGCTGTCGTCGACGTCGACGCTGCCGGGCCGGATGGAAAGCTGGGCGTGCTCGTTGGCCCGGCCGTAGAACTGCTCGATGCTCAGGAACAGGGCCTCGGGTGGCAGGGCGGGGCGGTCAGGATCGCCCTGGATCAGGCGGAAGCGGTCCTTGGTGTCTTGCCAGAAGCGCTGGAAGGCGGGCTCCAGCTCGCCATGCAGTACCACCGTGGCGTCCGTGCCCAGGTAGTCGAACACGGTGGCCGTGTCGTCGAAGAACAGCGGCAGGTAGTACTCGATGCCGGCTGTGGCCACGCCGTTGCCCATGTCCTTGTAGACCCGGCTCTTGGTGGGGTCGCCCTCCAGCAGTTCACGCCAGCGGCTGCGGAACTTGGCGCGGGCCGCGTCGTCCATGGGGAACTCGCGCCCGGGCAGCAGACGCACCTCGGGCACGGGGTACAGGCTGCGTTGGCTGTCGGGGTCGAAGGTTCGGATGGAGTCGATCTCGTCATCGAACAGGTCCACCCGGAAGGGCATGGCCGAGCCCATGGGAAAGAGGTCGATCAGGCCGCCGCGCACGGCGTACTCGCCAGGGCTGACCACCTGCGTGACGTGGCTGTAGCCGGCCAGGGTGAGCTGGCCTTTGAGCTTGGCCTCGTCGAGCTTTTGCTTGACCTTGAAGTGGAAGGTATAGCCTGCCAGGAACGAGGGCGGTGCCAGCCGGTACAGCGCAGTGGTGGCGGGCACGATGACCACGTCGGCCCCGGTTTCCTTGTCGCGCTGCTGAATGCGCCACAGGGTGGCCAGGCGCTCGGAGATCAGGTCCTGGTGGGGCGAGAAGGTGTCGTAGGGCAGGGTTTCCCAGTCGGGAAACAGCGCACACCGAAGGCCTGGGGCGAAGAAGGCAATCTCGTCGATCAGGCGCTGGGCATCGCTGGCGTCTGCCGTGACGATGGCCGTAGGCCGGCCGGCGGCTTTTTCGCGCAAGCCCAGGCGGGCCAGCAACAAGGCATCGGCAGAACCCACGGGGCGGGGCAGGGCGAAACGTTTTCCGGGCGAGAGTTTGGGCAGTTCCATGGCGTCCAGCAATGGCAAACACCCCCCGTGACCAATGACGGGGGGTGTGCATCCGGGGATTTTAGAATGGGCGACTTGCTATGACCGATCTCACACCTCAAAACCCCCCTTCAGTTCTGGCTTCATCCCCAGCTTCGTCCTCCGCCTCGCCGCGCTGCTGGGTGCTCGTCCCGTGCGCGGGCTCAGGTTCGCGGGCGGGCTCGACCGGCCCCAAGCAATACGAGCCGCTGGCCGGGCAGCCTCTGGTGGCCCACACCCTGGGGGCTTTTGCGGCCACCCCAGGACTGGCCGGTGTGCTGGTGGTGGTGGCACCGGGCGACAGCACCCTGGAGCAGGCCGGCCTGGCCGAGGGGTGCCATGTGGCCGATTGCGGCGGGGCCTCGCGCGCCGAGAGCGTTTTGAACGGCCTGGGGGTGCTCAGCACCCTGGGCGCGGTGGGCGACGACTGGGTGCTGGTGCATGACGCGGCGCGTTGCCTGATCACTCCCACCCAGGTCCGCGCACTGATTGATGCCTGCTGGAGCGACCCGGTGGGCGGATTGCTGGCGCAGCCGCTGGCCGACACGCTCAAAAGTGGCGCCGCGGGACGGGTGGCCCGCACCCTGGACCGGCAGGACAAATGGCTGGCCCAGACGCCACAGATGTTCCGCCTGGGCCTGTTGCAACAGGCGCTGGGCGCCAGCGGGCTGGCCGTGACCGATGAGGCCGCGGCGGTCGAGGCCCTGGGCTTTTCGCCTTTGCTGGTGCCGGCGGCCGGGGTCAATTTCAAGGTGACCTACCCCGATGACTTTGCGCTGGCCGCGGCCGTGTTGCAGGCCCGCCAGGCGGCGCTGGGGGTGACACCATGAAGCTGCGTGTGGGCGAGGGCTGGGATGTGCATGCGCTGGTGCCCGGGCGCAAGCTGATTCTGGGGGGGGTGGAGGTGCCGCACACCTTGGGCTTGCTGGGCCACTCCGACGCCGATGTGCTCTTGCATGCCATCACCGATGCCTTGTTGGGCGCGGCCGGCCTGGGGGACATCGGGCGGCATTTTCCGGACACCGATGCTCGGTTCAAAGGCGCTGATTCGACGGTTTTGCTCGCCGAGGCGGCGCGGCGCGTGCAGGCACAGGGCTGGTGCATCAACAACATCGACAGCACAGTGATCGCGCAAGCGCCCAAGCTGATGCCTCACATCCCGGCCATGTGCGAGCGGATTGCCGCGGTGCTGGGCCTGGAGGTGTCGCAGGTCAACGTGAAGGCCAAGACGGCCGAGAAACTGGGGCCAGTGGGCCAGGGCCTGAGCATGGAAGCGCGGGCGGTGGTGCTGCTGCTGGCCTGAATCTGCCCCCTGGGCCCCAGGCGACTCATGCCACCTGGGTTCAGGCCCGCTGCAGCTTGATGTGGGCCGCCAGGCCGCCGCTGCTGCTGTTGGCCAGCACAAACATGCCCCCCATGCGCTGGATGGTCTTGTTGACGATGGACAGGCCCAGCCCGGCGCCGGTGGCGTGGGTACGGGCCGAATCACCCCGGAAAAAGGGTTTGACCAGGTCGGCCAGGATGTCCGGGGGCACGCCAGGGCCATGGTCGCGGACCTTGAGCAGAACCCATTCCTCGCGTGCACGGGCCGCGATTTCGATCACCGACACGGCGGTGCCGGGCGTCTTGCCGTAGCGGCGGGCGTTCTCGATCAGGTTGGACAGTACTCGGGCCAGCTCAACTTCGTCGGCCAGCACATGGGGGTCGTCCTGCAGCGAGACATGGATCTTCAGCTCAGGGTCGTCCTGCACCCCGTACAGGCAGGAGTCGACCACATCGGCCAGCCGCACCGTCTTGAGCTCCACGTGATCGGGGCGGGCGTAATCGAGGAACTTGTCGATGATGGCGTCGAGCTGCACGATGTCGGCCACCATGTGGTTGCGTGCATCGGTATCGGCAACGCTCATTTCGGTTTCCAGGCGCAGGCGAGCCAGGGGGGTGCGCAGGTCGTGGGAGATGCCGGCCAGCATGATGGCTCGGTCCTGCTCCACCTTGGCCAACTTTTCGGCCATGCGGTTGAAGCCGATGTTGACCTCGCGGATCTCGCTGGTGGCCACCTGTTCGTCCAGGTGGCTGGCGTCAAAGTCACCGTCACGCACCCGGTTGGCCGCAAATGACAACTGCTGCAAGGGTTTGTTGATCAGTCGGGCAATGGCGGCAGCACCTGCCAGGGACAGCACGGCGGCCGTGATCATCCAGATCAGCCAGGTTCGGCCGCTGGCCGGGCTGAAGCGGGCACGGTCCATCAACAGCCAATTGGAATCGCCATTGATCTCGAAGCCCACCCACAGGCCGGGTTCGTGGTTGACGCGCTGCGCGACCACGGTACCCGGGCCCAGGCGCTCGATGACCTCAGCGGTGACCCGCTGGCCCAGGGCGTTGTCGGCTTCGAACATTTCGAACTGGTCGTTGGGCTCGCGCGGCAGGATGCGCAGGCCCTCCTGATCGGCCATGGTCTTGATCAGGGACAGCCGTGCGATGCCGTCGGCATGCAGCAGGGCGGCACGGCTGAGGTTGACCAGCGAGGCGATTTGCTGGGCTGTGTGCAGGGCCCGGGGTTCAAGCTCAAGTGCTCGCAGGGTTTGCAGCCAGGCCAGAATGCTGCCGATCAGCAGGATGGCCAGCAGGAAAAAGGTGCGCCAGAACAGATTCAGGCTGACCCGAGCACGCGCACCGCGCGCTTGCTGGGTCATCTCCAGGGGTGCCGGACTGGTGGCATCAACCTGATTCATCGGCACATGGGTTTTCTTTTTTCTCACGTCGGGGTCTTCTTGGACTCGGTCGTTCTGCTTGGCGGCACCATGAAAAAACGGCGCCATGGGCGCCGTCGATTGACCTGGGGCAGCTCAATTGCCACCGTCCGGCACAAACACGTAACCGACTCCCCACACGGTTTGAATATACCGCGGCGCGGCCGCATCCACTTCGATCAGTTTGCGAAGACGCGACACCTGCACGTCAAGGCTGCGATCAAAGGGCTCGAATTCGCGGCCCCGCGCCAGCAGCGCCAGCTTTTCGCGTGACAGGGGTTGGCGTGGATGGCGGACCAGCGCTTTCAACATGGCGAACTCACCCGTGGTCAGGGGCAGTTCCTCACCGTTGCGGTGCAAGGCCCGGGTGCCCAGATCGAAGGTGAAAGGACCAAAGGTGACCTGTTCGTTGTCGCCCGAGGGCGCGCCGGGGGCCTCTTGCGGTGGCCGGCGGCGCAGTACCGCATGGATGCGGGCCAGCAGTTCACGCGGGTTGAAGGGTTTGCCCAGGTAGTCGTCGGCACCCACCTCCAGGCCCACGATGCGGTCCACATCCTCGCCCTTGGCGGTGAGCATGATGATGGGGGTGCGGTCGTTGGCCGCACGCAGGCGGCGGCAGATGGACAGACCGTCTTCACCGGGCATCATCAGGTCGAGCACGATGAGGTCCACCGATTCGCGCAGCAGGATGCGGTTGAGCGCCTTGCCATCTTCGGCCACCATGACTTCAAAGCCTTCTTGGCTCAGGTAGCGCCTGAGCAAATCGCGGATGCGGGCATCGTCATCGACGACCAGAATCTTGTCTGTGCGGGTATTGGAAGTGTTCATGGCTTTGACCTGATTTGTAACAAGTGCGATTTTGAGACTTGTAACAACCAAAAGGCCAGCGTTTTGGGATCGATATCACATACTGTTACAGCGCTTTCGTTAGCTAGCCGCCGGTGTCCTACATGATGTTCAGCACTTGACGTTCGTCTTGTTGGAAATTGGTTCTTTCAGGCCGTTTTGGCCGTGATTCGCCCGATATCAGTGGTGTTTACCCTGGTTTCCTGGTGTTTCAATGATCAGGAGTTTTCACGTGTCTCAATCTTCTATTCTGCGAGGTCTGGTCTTGGCTGGCGGGGTGTGGGCCTTGGGCGGATGGGGGGCGCAGGCCCAGACCCTGTCGATGGCCGCTCCTCAAAACGTGGTGCAGCTGCAGAGTTCGGGCTCGGTGGAGGTGGTGCAGGATTGGCTGAGCCTGACGCTGGGCGTGGTCCGTGAGGGTGCTGACGCCGCGCAGGTGCAGGCCCAACTGCGAACTGTATTGGAGCCGGCCATGAACGAGGCCCGAAAGCAGGCCAGGCCGGGCCAGGTCGAAGTGCGCAGCGGCGCTTTTTCTGTTTTTCCGCGTTATGGGCGCGAGGGCAAGATCAATGGCTGGCAAGGCTCCGCTGAAGTGATTCTGGAGGGGCGTGACATTCCTGCCCTCACTGCGGCAGCTTCCCGGATCGCGGGCTTGAACGTGACCCAGCTGAATTTCTCGCTCAGCCGCGAGCAGCGCCAGCAACTGGAGGCCGAAGCCCAGAGCCGCGCGATTCAGAGCTTCAAGGTGCGCGCGGCCGACCTGACCCGGCAGTTCGGCTTTGCCGGTTATTCATTGCGCGAAGTGAATGTGAGCTCATCCGATGGCGGCTACTCGCCGCGCCCGCGCCTGATGGCGGCCGAGGCGAAGATGGCTTCGCCGATGGCCGTGGCCGACCTGCCGGTCGAGGCCGGCCGCAGCACGGTGACGGTCACCGTGTCGGGTTCGATTCAGATGAACTGAGGCGTTTGATGCGGGCTGGGGCAACCCCCCGGGTGCCCCCGCCATTCCCGGCAATCCCAGGGAGTGGCTGATACAGGTTACTGAGCTGTCCAGCCGCCGTCCATGTTCCAGGCCACGCCGCGCACGTTGTTGCCGGCGGGGGAGCAGAAGAACACGGCCAGCTCACCCAATTCCTCGGGCGTGGTGAACTGCATCGAGGGTTCTTTTTCACCCAGCAGGGCGCGCGTGGCCTGCTCGTTGGTCCATTGGTTGGCGGCCGCCTTGGCATCGACCTGTTTCTGCACCAGCGGGGTGAGCACCCAGCCTGGGCAGATGGCATTGCAGGTGATGCCGCTGGTGGCGTTTTCGAGGGCCGTGACCTTGGTCAGACCCACGACCCCATGTTTGGCGGCCACGTAGGCCGATTTCTCGGCTGAGCCGACTAGGCCGTGCACCGAGGCGACGTTGATGATGCGGCCCCAGTTCTTGGTTTTCATGCCGGGCAGGGCCAGGCGGGTGGCATGGAACGCGCTGGACAGGTTGATGGCCAGGATGGCGTCCCACTTCTCGACGGGAAAATCCTCCACCCGGGCCACGTGCTGAATGCCCGCGTTGTTGACCAGGATGTCAACGCCGCCAAAACGGGTGTTCGCGAATTCGATCATGTCGGCGATCTCGGCAGGCTTGCTCATGTCTGCGCCGTGGAAGGCCACCTGCACGCCATGGGCTTTGCCGGCTTCTGCCACTTCGGCCTGAGGCGCCGAGGCGTCGCCAAAACCATTCAGGATCAGGTTGGCGCCCTGGCGGGCCAGCGCCTTCGCGATGCCCAGACCGATGCCGCTGGTGGAGCCGGTCACAAGAGCTGTCTTGCCATTCAACATGAGGAATCTCCAGATCAATTAGGATGCAGTGAACAAAGATTATCGAGCCGAGAACTGGCCCTGGAAGGCACCATGAATGATCCTACGCTGAACTACGTAAGCTGTCCGGACGCCGATGGCGGGCACCGCATGGCCTATTGGGCTTGGGGTGATGCGCAGGCCGCGCACGTGATTGTTTGCGTGCATGGTCTTTCGAGGCAGGGGCGCGACTTCGATGTGCTGGCGCAGGATTTGGTGGCCCGCGCCGAGCACCCTGTGCGGGTGATCTGCCCTGACGTGGTCGGCCGTGGCCACAGCGATCGGCTGAGCAACCCGGCCCATTACCAGATCCCGCAGTACGCGGCGGACATGATGGCCTTGCTGGCGCAGCTGCAGCAGCAGGCACCGATCGCGGTCCTGGACTGGGTCGGCACCAGCATGGGCGGCCTGATCGGCATGGTGTTGGCGGGGCAGCCTGGCCTGCCCCTGCCGCAGCCTGTGCGTCGTCTGGTGCTCAATGACGTGGGGCCGGTGATCCAATGGAGTGCCTTGCAACGCATCGGCGCGTATCTGGGGCAGCCCGTGCAGTTTGCCGATGAAAAGCAGGCGGCTGCGGCGCTTTGGTTGATTTCCTCGGGTTTCGGGCCCCACACGCCCGAACAATGGCTCGCGCTGACCCGTCCCATGCTGCGTGAGTTGCCAGGCGGTGGCCTGGGTTTGCACTACGACCCGGCAATTGCCGTGCCCTTTCGCGCCTTGCAGGAAGAAGACGCGCAGCGCGGCGAGGCGGCACTGTGGCAGCTGTATGACCAGATCCAGGCCCAGACGCTGTTGCTGCGTGGTGCTCAGTCCGATCTGCTGTCACCGATGACCGCCCAGGCCATGGGCGAGCGCGGGCCCCGTGCGCGGGTGGTGGAGCTACCGGGCATCGGGCACGCGCCGACGCTGATTGCAGAGGATCAGCGTGATACGCTCGTCGCCTTCATTTTTGCTGCTGAAGCACCGCTTTCCTGATTCTGATGACCCCTCCGCCGGTGGAGCCTGTGGGCTCGCCTTATCGTTCTGAGCCGGTGGCGCCGCTGATTGCAGCGACCGCCCGAGATTTGCAGGGGCAGGCCGACATCCTGGCCCGGGCCCGCGCGTTTGCAGAACCTTTTCTGGTTGATCAGGTGCTGGTCTCGGGCGAGAGCACCCTCGCTCATGCCGACGCCGAGGCAGCCATCCTGCGCATGATCGGCGGCTCGGAGGCCATGCAGGCCGCCACTTACCTTGTCTACACCTGTGAGCACCTGAACAAGCCGCAGGAGGTGCTGAGCAAGGTGTTTGGTGACCAGTTCGCCACGCTGGCCGTTGAAACCACCCAGTTGATCCGCATCCAGCAGCAGGCCCGTGCGGCGCAGCAACTGCTGGATGATCCTGCTGTGCAGCATGAGAACGTGCGCAAGATGCTGCTCGCCTTCTCGCGGGATCTTCGTGTGGTCCTGCTGCGCCTGGCCTCACGCCTGCAGACATTGCGGTACTACGCTGCCTCGAAACAGCCGATTCCGCCCAGCCTGGCCCGAGAGTCGCTGCACGTTTTTGCCCCGCTGGCCAACCGGCTGGGCATCTGGCAGATCAAGTGGGAGCTGGAAGACCTGGCCTTTCGGTTCATCGAGCCCGATACCTACCGGGAGGTGGCGCGCCTTCTGGATGAAAAGCGTGCCGAGCGCGAGGCATCGATGGCCGCGTTGCGCCTGAGTCTCGAATCCGAGCTGCAGACCCAGGGCATCCGGGCCAGTGTGCAGGGTCGCCCCAAGCACATCTATAGCATCGTCAAGAAGATGCGTGGCAAGGGCCTGGGGTTCGAGCAGGTGTTCGATCTGCGGGCGCTGCGTGTGATCGTGTCCTCGATCAAGGACTGCTACACCGTGCTGGGCTGGGTGCATGACCGCTTCACGCCCGTTGATGCCGAGTTTGATGACTACATCGCCAAGCCCAAGCCCAACGGCTATCAGTCCCTGCACACGGTGGTGCGCGATGAGGCTGGCAAGGCGATCGAGATCCAGATCCGAACCCAGGCCATGCACGACCACGCAGAGCACGGCGTGGCTGCTCACTGGGCCTATAAAGAAGCCGGAACCAAGGGCTATGCCGGGGTGTCGGCCAGCAGCGAGTACGACGCCAAGATCGCCGTGCTGCGGCAGTTGCTGGCCTGGGAGCGCGACCTGTCGGGCACCCAGCCCAGTGGTGGGCTGTTTGAAGATCGCATCTATGTGCTGACACCCAATGCCGCCATCGTCGAGCTGCCCCAGGGGGGCACGCCGGTCGATTTTGCCTACGCGGTGCACACCGACGTGGGGCACCGGTGTCGCGGCGCCCGCATCGACGGCGCCATGGTGCCCTTGAACACCTCGTTGCAAAACGGTCAGACGGTGGAGATCGTGGCTGCCAAGGAGGGCGGGCCGTCGCGGGATTGGTTGAATGCCGAACTCGGCTTCTTGAACAGCAACCGCGCCCGCGCCAAGGTGCGGGCCTGGTTCAACGCTCAGATCACGCATGAGACCATCGCCCGAGGGCGCGAAGCCGTCGAGAAGCTGCTGCAGCGCGAAGGCAAGACGGCGATCAAATTGGTCGACCTGGCGTCGCAGTTGGGGTTCAAGTCAGCCGATGCCTTGTTCGAGGTGGTGGGCAAGGATGAGTTCTCGCTGCGCAACATCGAGAACCTGCTGCGCCCGCCTGAACCGGTGCTGGAGCCCGATGATTACCTGCTGCTGAAGAAATCGCGCAACGTTGAAAAGGCCCCCAAGGGCGGTGTGCTGGTGGTGGGGATTGATTCATTGATGACCCAACTGGCCAAGTGCTGCAAGCCCGCACCACCGGATGCCATCGGCGGCTTTGTGACCCGGGGCAAGGGCGTCAGTGTGCATCGGCTTGATTGCAGCAACTTCCGTGAAATGGCTGCGCGCAGTTCTGAGCGGGTCATTGAGGTGGAGTGGGGGCGGGCCAAGGGCGAGGACCTGGCTCGGTATCCGGTCGATGTGGCCGTCGAGGCGGCCGATCGACAAGGGTTGCTGCGCGACATTTCAGAAGTCTTCGCCCGCGAGAAGACCAATGTGATTGGTGTGCAGACGCAGTCCGTCAAAGGAACAGCCTGGATGACTTTTACGGTGGAGGTCTCGGATTCGGCGCGCCTGAGCAAGGTGTTGTCGCTGGTGGCTTCAGTCCCAGGAGTGAGGTGGGCCAAGCGCCGTTGAGTTGAAGCGGGAATTTCAACTTTTTTGTGTTTTTTCTAAAAACAGGAAATTTCAGCTGTATACTCTACATTCTCGAATACAGACAGGCGCGTAGCTCAGCTGGTTAGAGCACCACCTTGACATGGTGGGGGTCGTTGGTTCGAGTCCAATCGCGCCTACCAGTTTATCCGAGCGAAGATAACCAGACTTCGCAACATCGGTAAACTGACCCGGAAGCCCAAGAGCTTCCAAACTTGAAAAGCCACCCAATGGGTGGCTTTTTCTTTTTCTGCTTTCGATCTGATCCGCATTCTCGCTGCGTTGCGCTGTGGCGGTGCTGCAGCATTGGGTCGGGAAAGATTGTCTTTGTTCGTGGCGTTCGGGTTGACAATAGACGGTCAGGGTAAACCTTGGCTGTCGCCTCGGGTGTGCTCCCTAGAATGTGACGATCCCATCGATATTTCGGTCTGTCCAGGATCGAGGAGCCTCATACGTGCAAAGCAAGAAAGCAGCCGCCAAACCGTCTCAGCGGATCATCAAGAAGTACCCGAATCGGCGCCTGTACGATACCGACACCTCCACCTACATCACTTTGGCTGAGGTGCGTCAGTTGGTGATGGACAGCGAATCGTTTGTGGTTCGCGATGCGAAGACGAATGATGATCTGACGCGAAGCATCCTTTTGCAGATCATCCTCGAGGAGGAGGCGGGTGGCGCCCCCATGTTCACGGAGGCGGTGTTGTCCAGCATCATCCGTTTCTATGGGCATGCCATGCAGGGCTTCATGGGTTCTTACATCGAAAAGAACATCCAGGCCTTCTCTGACATGCAGACCCAGTTGACGGCTCAATCCAAGAGTATTTCGCCGGAGATGTGGGCGCAATTCATGAGCATGCAGTCGCCCGTGCTGCAGAGCATGATGGGCGGGTACACCGAGCAGTCCAAATCTCTGCTCACTCAGATGCAGGAGCAGATGCAGAAGCAGACCGAGCAGATGCTGGGGGCTTTTGGTCTGAAGCGCTGAGTTTTTTCGAGGCCTGGGTGGCGGGTATTGCGCTGGCCCTGGCCTGTTGTCGGCAAGAACTGGGACAATACGCCGATGAGTGAAGTTCTTGTTCCCCCCTCTCCCGCCGGTTCGGCCCAGCCAGTCCCCCGTGTTGGGTTCGTCAGTCTTGGGTGTCCCAAGGCGTTGACCGACTCCGAATTGATCCTGACCCAGCTCAGTGCAGAGGGTTATCAGACCTCCAAAACCTTTGAGGGTGCCGATATCGTCATCGTCAATACCTGTGGATTCATCGATGACGCCGTCAAGGAGAGTCTCGACACAATTGGCGAGGCGTTGGCTGAGAACGGCAAGGTGATCGTCACGGGTTGTTTGGGGGCCAAGCAGGCTCAGGGTGGGGAGAATCTGGTGCGCCAAATGCACCCGAGCGTGCTGGCGGTCACGGGGCCTCACGCCACTCAGGAGGTGATGGATGCAGTGCATCAGCATCTGCCCAAACCCCACGATCCTTTCATTGATCTGGTGCCCAATGCCTTTGGGGAGGCAGGCATCAAGCTGACCCCGCGTCACTATGCGTATTTGAAGATCAGCGAAGGCTGCAATCACCGTTGCACTTTCTGCATCATTCCGTCCATGCGTGGCGATCTGGTTTCGCGCCCTGTCGGTGATGTGTTGAAAGAGGCTCGCGCCCTTTTCGAGGGGGGGGTGAAAGAACTCCTGGTGATCAGCCAAGACACGTCTGCCTATGGTGTTGATGTCAAGTACCGCACTGGATTCTGGGATGGCAAGCCGGTCAAGACCCGCATGCTGGAGCTGGTGCAGGCCTTGAGTGAGTTGGCTGAGCCGCACGGTGCCTGGGTTCGTCTTCACTATGTCTATCCCTATCCCAGCGTGGATGAGATCCTGCCTTTGATGGCGGCAGGTCGGGTGTTGCCGTATCTGGATGTGCCGTTCCAGCACAGCCATCCGGAGGTGTTGAGGCGAATGAAGCGTCCGGCCAGTGGCGAAAAAAACCTGGAGCGCATTCAGCGTTGGCGCGAGATCTGTCCGGAGTTGGTGATCCGCAGCACTTTCATTGCTGGCTTTCCTGGCGAGACGGAAGAAGAGTTTCAGCACCTGCTCGATTTTGTTCGCGAAGCTCAGATTGATCGCGCTGGTTGCTTTGCGTACAGCCCGGTTGAGGGTGCTGCAGCCAACGATATCCCGGGGATGTTGCCGCCTGAAGTGAGGGAGGAGCGTCGTGCTCGGTTCATGGCGGTGGCTGAGGAGGTATCGATCCAGCGCCTGCAGCGCCGTGTCGGGGCCACCATGCAGGTGTTGGTGGATTCTGCCCCGGCCATGGGGCGCCGCGGTGGGGTGGGGCGCAGTTATGCGGACGCGCCCGAGATTGATGGTGTGGTGCGTCTGTTGCCGCCCGAGAAGATCAGCAAGACACTGAAAGTGGGTGAGTTCACTCGGGCTCGCATTGTGGCTGCCGAGGGGCATGACCTGGTCGCACTGCCGATCTGAAGCCGAAACGCCGAACTCTTTTCGGCTTCATGGTATCGCCCTGGGCATTGCATGGTGCCCGGGGCTTTTTTGTGGGTCGACTATTTTTGATTTTGAACTGAAAAACAAAAAAGCCGCTGAAACAGCGGCTCTTTGCTTATATTTATCGAAGACTGGTGCCCAGGAGAGGACTCGAACCTCCACGATGTTACTCGCTAGTACCTGAAACTAGTGCGTCTACCAATTCCGCCACCTGGGCAGTCTATCGACAATAATATTTCCTGATTTTAATTCATTTGAAAGCGAATATTGAGTTCGTTTTCATTAAACTTGGTGCCCAGGAGAGGACTCGAACCTCCACGATGTTACTCGCTAGTACCTGAAACTAGTGCGTCTACCAATTCCGCCACCTGGGCATCTCAGGAAGAATTCGATTGTATATCAAAAATTTAGGCCAAAGCAAGTCAGTGAACAATTTTTCAGATGAATTTGAAGGTGTCGTCCAAGGACACCGTGATGGGCACGGGTTTGTGATCCGTGACAACGGTGAGCCAGACGTCTATCTGCCACCCAATGAAATGAGAGCGGTGTTGCACAAGGATCGGGTTAAGGCCCGCATCGTGCGATCTGATCGCCGTGGCCGGCCTGAGGGTCGTGTGGTGGAAATCATTGAGCGACCTGCTCAGCCCATCATCGGCCGTTTGCTGCAAGAGAGTGGTGTCTGGCTGGTGGCACCCGAAGACAAGCGCTACGGTCAGGATGTATTGATTCCCAAGGGCGCAACAGGGGCCGCCAAGCCAGGTCAGGTGGTGGTGGTTGACCTGACGGAACCGCCGGCGCTGTTCGGTCAGCCGGTTGGTCGCATCACGGAGGTGCTGGGTGAGGTGGATGACCCTGGCATGGAAATCGAGATCGCGGTGCGCAAGTACGGTGTCCCGCACGAATTTTCCCAGGCCTGCCTGGATGAGGCCAAGGCGCTGCCGGACAAGGTTCGTCCCTCTGACAAGCGTGATCGCATCGATTTGACGGACGTGCCGCTGGTCACCATTGATGGTGAAGATGCGCGTGACTTTGATGATGCTGTCTATTGCGAGCCCGCCCGTGTCGGACGCGGCAAGGGATGGCGTCTGTTGGTCGCGATCGCTGATGTGAGTCAGTATGTGCACACCGGCTCTGGCATTGACATCGATGCCTATGAGCGCGCCACCAGTGTTTATTTTCCCCGGCGGGTGATCCCCATGCTGCCGGAGAAGCTGTCCAACGGTCTGTGTTCGCTCAACCCCGAGGTGGATCGGCTTTGCATGGTGTGCGACATGTTGATCAACGCCAAGGGCGAGATCCATGCCTATCAGTTCTACCCGGCTGTGATGTGGAGCCATGCGCGTTTCACATACACCGAAGTGGCGGCCATTCTGGCCAATACACGAGGGCCGGAAGCCGCCCGCCGTAAGGCATTGGTACCTCACCTGTTGAACCTGCACGATGTCTACCGGGCTTTGTTGGGCGCCCGCCGGATCCGAGGTGCAGTGGATTTCGACACCACTGAGACTCAGATCGTGTGCGATGACAGTGGTCGCATCGAGAAGATCGTGCCTCGCACCCGCAATGACGCGCACCGCTTGATTGAAGAGGCGATGCTGGCCGCCAACGTCTGCAGTGCCGACTTCATTGGGCAGGGCAAGCATCCCGGGTTGTTCCGTGTTCATGAGGGCCCAACCCCCGAGAAGCGCGAGTTGCTGGCCAACTACCTCAAGGCCATGGGGGTCGGACTGTCGGTCAGTGATGAGCCGCTGCCGGGCGAGTTCCAGGCGATTGCCGAGGCCACCAAGGACCGCCCGGATTCACAGCAGATCCACACCATGCTGCTGCGCTCCATGCAGCAAGCCATCTATACCCCCATCAACAGCGGTCACTTCGGCCTGGCTTTCGAGGCTTACACCCACTTCACCAGTCCGATCCGGCGCTATCCGGATCTGCTGGTGCACCGCGTGATCAAGGCGATTCTGGGCAAGTCGCGCTATCAGTTGCCGGCCTTGCCCACACCTGGCGAGGCCCATACCAAGCTGGCTCGACGCCTGGCGTCTCGGGTCAAAGAGCCTTCGGTCAAGCCGCGCAAGGCCACGGCCGAGACCCAGGCCTGGGAGGCAGCCGGTCTGCATTGCAGTGCCAATGAGCGCCGTGCCGATGAGGCCAGTCGAGATGTGGAGGCCTGGCTCAAGTGCAAATACATGCGCGAGCATCTGGGCGAGGAGTTTGGTGGCGTGGTTTCGGCGGCGACCAGCTTCGGCATCTTCGTGACCTTGGACGCGATGTATGTTGAGGGCTTGGTGCACATCACCGAATTGGGCGGTGAGTACTTCAAGTTCGACGAGGCCCGTCAGGAACTTCGTGGCGAGCGCACGGGCATCCGCTACGCGATCGGCAGCCGGGTTCGGGTGCAGGTCAGCCGTGTGGATCTGGATGGTCGCAAGATCGACTTTCGTCTGGTGCATGAGGGTGAGGCCGTGGCGGGGCGTGCGCAGCGTGACAAGTCGGGTCTAGCGCCAGCCCCTGGAGGCTCGCGCAGTGCGAGCAAGAAGGCTCGCAGTGGCTCCCGGCAGGACGAGAAGGTCGACGCCTCGGCCCGGACGCCTCGGTCTGGCTCGGGGGGCGACCTGACGCCTCGTTCGCCGATCCAGGCGCTGAAGGCCTCGGTGAAGAAAGCGGCCGCGGCGGCCAAGAAGAAGAGTGCAAAAGGCGGCCGTGGCAAATCCCATCGCTGATTTGATTGTTGATCTTGCCGTGCCCCAAAGTCACGGCCATTCCAGGAGCTTGCCTTGAATACCTCCACTGCATCGGAAGCTTCGGCGCTTCGTGTCGCGATCGTCACGGGGGCTGGATCGGGTATCGGGCGGGCTGTGGCGCTGGCCTTGTTGAACGCAGGTTACGCAGTGGCCCTGGCGGGGCGACGGCTTGAGTTGCTGCAGCAGGTGGCAGACGAGTCGGGTGCTGCAGGGCGGGCCCTTGTCGTGCCTTGCGATGTGGCCGACGAACAGGCGGTGGCAGCGCTTTTTTCTGCCGCCGTCAAAGCCTGGGGGCGGGTCGACCTGTTGTTCAACAATGCTGGCATCAACGCTCCGGGCGTGTTGTTGGAGGATCTGGCGCTGGCCGATTGGCGTCGCGTGGTGGATACCAATCTGACGGGCATGTTCTTGTGTGTGCGCGAGGCTTTCCGGGTCATGAAGGTGCAGCAACCCCAGGGCGGACGCATCATCAACAACGGTTCGATCTCGGCCCACACGCCGCGCCCCAACTCGGTGGCTTACACCAGCACCAAACATGCGGTGATGGGCTTGACCAAGACGGCGTCTCTCGATGGCCGCAAGTACGACATCGCAGTCGGCCAGATTGATGTCGGCAATGCGGCCACCGATTTGGCAGCGCGCATGGCCAAGGGGGTTCCTCAGGCCAATGGCGAGGTGGCGATCGAGCCTTTGATGGATGTGAACATCGTGGCCCAGTCGGTGCTTTACATGGCCAGCTTGCCGCTGGAGGCGAACGTGATGTTCCACACGGTGATGGCGACCAAGATGCCGTTCGCCGGTCGGGGCTGAGAGCGGATCTGCAGCCTCACGGCCGGCGCAAGGCGTTGGCGAGCGCGCCCGCCGTGAACGCTTGATGGGCTGGCCATTGGTCTGCGACCCGGCCGTGCTCAAAGACGCCCTGGCAGGCAGCGTCGAAGGCCTGGGTGCCGGGGTGCGCCCACAGGGCTCCGATCAGCCCCGCCAGCACGTCGCCGGTGCCTGCTGTGGCCAGCAGGGGGTTGCCAGTGGGGTTGATGTGAGGTGGCTTGCCGCTTTGTGCAATCACAGTCCCTGAGCCTTTGAGCACCGTCACGGCACCTGTCAGGGCAGCCAGGGCCTGGGCGGCGGCCAGGCGGTCGTCCTGGATGCTGGCTGCCGTGGTGTCCAAGAGTCGTGCTGCCTCAAGCGGGTGGGGCGTGAGTACCGTGTCCCAGCCGCGTTGCCGACGCGTTGCCAGCAGCGGCATCCAGTCAGGATGACGCGCCAGCAGGTTGAGGGCGTCTGCGTCCAGCAAGAGGCGAGGCGCCTCTGTCAGGGCTTGGGGTACCCAGCGTTCGATCGCTTCGCCGCCGCCGCAGCCGCAAACCAGAACGCCGTTCCCCATGACCAGCGCTTCGGGGCTGCGCAGCATCAACTCGGGCTGGGTCATATCGACCGGCAGGTGCGATTCGTCGGCATCCAGCAAAGCGACCATCACGCGCCCAGCGCCAGCATGCAGGGCCGCCCGGCCCGCCAGCAGGGCGGCGCCGGTCATGCCCAGTCCGCGCAGGCTCAGGCCCTCGCCGCCCAGCACTTGCACGTCGCCATAAGTGCCTTTGTGGCTGCCATGGCGATGGGGGCGAGGTGGCGGCGGCGGGCTGAGCCAGGCGTCGACTGGTGTGGACAGCGACGGAACATCCAGGGTGTCCAGCCACACAGTACCTGCGTGGTCACGCCCCTGGGCTGTGAAAAGCCCTGGTTTCAGGGTCAACAGGCTGAGGGTGTGATCGGCGCGGACGGCGCCTGCTGCCAGTGCAGGGGTGCCTTGGTCGGCGCAGAGACCCGAGGGGATGTCTGCTGCGAGCACGGTGGCGGCACTGCTATTGATGCGCTCAATCCATTCTCTCAGGCGAATGTCGCCGGAGGGGGCTGTCTGTCGAATCAGTCCGATGCCAAGCAGTGCGTCGATGCAAAGGTCATTCGGCCCCAGCACTGGCGGGTGTTCCTGGTAGATCACGCCGGCCTGCAGGGCTGCCTGACGGCTGGCGAGGCTGTCCGCGCTGCACCGATCGGGTCGGCCCAGCCAGGTCACCACAGGCCTGAAGCCCTGAAGTTGGAGGTGGTAGGCGGCTTCCCAGCCATCGCCGCCGTTGTTGCCGCTGCCGCACGCCACCCAGATGGCTTGTGCGTGGGGTGCCAGTGCCTGGGCCAATTGAGCCAGCGCACGTCCTGCGCGCTGCATCAGGGTGTGTGCCGGCAGTTGCTTCAGCCACGTGGCCTCCAGTGTGCGCGTGCTGGACAGCCGATGCAGGGGGTGGGCTCGATCGGGGTGAATGCGGTGCATGGGGTGTCTATCCGTGTGGTGGGACTCTATGAACCAGCGCTGCCCTTTCGGTCATCGGTGCAGTCGTGCGATGGAGCAGGCGTCAAGATCCAGTTCGGACTTTTGGCCCGCCAGGGCGTCGGCCAGAAGCCTGGCGCTACCGCAACTCAGGGCCCAGCCATTGTCGCCATGCCCCAGGTTCAGCCAGATGCCGGGAATACCGCTGGCACCCAGCACCGGAAGTCCGTCGGGCATCATGGGCCGGCTGCCTTTCCATTCCTGCACACCTGCAGTCATGGAGGCGGCGCCTGGAAACCAGTCTTGCAGCACTTGATAGAGCGTGCGCAGCGCGGAGGTCCGCTTGTCATCCTGCCGGTAGCCCAATTCTGCCCCGCCAGCCACCCTCACGCGTTGACCCAGTCGGGCAATGGTGATTCGATGGCGCTCATCGCTGACGATGCTTCGCGGAGCATTCAGGGCTTCTCGCACATTGGCACTGACCGAGTAGCCCTGAATGCCCATCAGTGGAATCTTCAGGCCCAGTGGCTTGATCAGTGTTGAGGCGTCGGCGCCGGTGCACAGCACGATGGCATCGAAGGGTCGGGGCGGGCTTGTGCTTTGGGTGCTGAGTGAGGGGCGCGGGCCGGGAGCGATGTGGCTGACGGCGGTGTTGAATTCGAAGGTCACACCCAGGCGCACAGCTTCGCTCCTGATCATCAGTGCGAACTGGCGGCAGTTGTCCACCTCATCCTGCGGCAGGTGGATGGCGGCTTCAATGGGGCTGTCCGGGTTCAGGGCGGGCTCCAGCTTGCGGGCCTCGTCGGCGTTGAGCTCGCGAAAGCCCAGACCCGCTTCGCGCAGGCGGCTCAGGCGTTCTTGCAGGCTTTTGTGTTCCTGCGCGTTGCGCAGCAACAGCAGATGGCCTGTGCTGGAGTCAAATTCAAGTGCATGTCGTTGGCGCAGGTGATGCAGACGCGTCAGGCTGTGGGTGATCAGATGTTGCAGATGTTGGCCACTCTCCGTGCTTCGGCTGCCTCGGCTGGCGCGCAGCCATTGCCCGATCCAGCCCAGTTCGCGCAGGCCGAGTCTGGGGCCGAGTTGCATTGCTGAGTGGGCCGCGCCCCATTGGCGCAGCCATTTGCCTGCCATGCCGGGAGCTGCCCAGAGCAGCAACTGGGCCGGCGAGATGAGGCCGGCATTCGCAAAACTGCATTCCTCTGCAACTGCGCCGTGGCGCTCGAAAACGGTGACCTGGTGGCCGTCGGAGGCCAGTTCGTAGGCTGTCGTGACGCCGATGATTCCGGCGCCAATGATGGCAATGTTCATGCGCTTTGCTTGGGGCACCTGGTGAATTCTTGGTCGACCGGAGGTGCCAGTCTTTCGTTGGGCTTGGTGCTGTCGCGACGCGGACCTGCCAATGGGTGAGTAGGCCATCGGTCGGGACAGGCGGTTGGCCATGCTATAATTTTGGGGTTTTTGCTGGTGTCACGGCAAGACAAATCGCAAACCAGACCCATCAAGGTGTTGGCGTTTTCAAGGGTTTTCCCTGTAAGAAACGCCAAAGTCGGGCTGGATTTTAGACCCAACCTTCGGAGAATTTTCATGTCCGTTACTATGCGCGAAATGCTGGAAGCCGGTGTCCACTTCGGTCACCAAACCCGCTTCTGGAACCCCAAGATGGCCCCCTTCATCTTCGGCCATCGCAACAAGATCCACATCATCAACCTGGAAAAGTCGCTGCCGATGTTCCAGGAAGCTTCCAAGTTCGTGAAGCAACTGGCTGCCAACCGCGGCACCATCCTGTTTGTGGGCACCAAGCGTCAAGCCCGCGACATCGTGGCTGCTGAAGCCGAGCGCGCCGGCGTGCCTTTCGTGAACCAGCGTTGGCTGGGCGGTACGCTGACCAACTTCAAGACTGTGAAGACCTCGATCAAGCGTCTGAAGGATCTGAAGGCACAACAAGAAGCTGGCCTGGGTGGCCTGTCCAAGAAGGAACAGCTGACGTTCAGCCGCGAAATCGACAAGCTCGAAAAAGACATCGGCGGTATCCAGGACGTGACGGCCCTGCCGGACGCCATTTTCGTGATTGACGTCGGCTTCCACAAGATTGCCATCGCTGAAGCCAAGAAGCTGGGCATCCCGCTGATTGGTGTGGTTGACTCCAACCACTCGCCCGAAGGCATCGACTACGTGATCCCCGGCAACGATGACTCGGCCAAGGCCGTGGCTTTGTATGCCCGTGGCATTGCTGACGCCATCATCGCTGGCCGTGCAGAAGCCGGTAACGAAGTGGTCAAGGCTGTGGCTGCTGAAGGCGGCGACGAATTCGTGGAAGTCGAAGAATCGGCTGCCTGAGTTTGCCCCGCGCGAATTCCGAAGGGTCGCGAAGAAAGTGGGGCTTAGTTGCCCCCTTTTTTTTAGCCCATCAACAACGTTTTGACTTGAACTGAATACGGAGTAACAAAAAATGGCTGCAATTACCGCAAGCATGGTCGCTGAACTGCGTGGCAAGACCGACGCCCCCATGATGGAGTGCAAGAAGGCACTGACCGAGGCCGGTGGCGACATGGCCAAGGCGGAAGAGCTGCTGCGTGTCAAGTTGGGCACCAAGGCCGGCAAGGCTGCCTCGCGCGTGACCGCTGAAGGCGTGGTCGCCAGCTTCATCGAAGGCAACACCGGTGCGCTGATCGAAGTGAACTGCGAAACCGACTTCGTGACCAAGAACGACAGCTTCCTGGCTCTGGCCAAGGCTGCCGCTGAGCTGGTTGCCAAGCACAACCCCGCTGACATTGAAGCCCTGGGCGCTCTGGCCTATGAGCAAGACACCTACGGCCCCACCCTGGAAGACGTGCGCAAGGGCTTGATCGGCAAAATCGGCGAAAACATGTCTTTCCGCCGTTTCAAGCGTTTTGACAATGGCGCCCAACTGGCCGCCTACCTGCACGGCACCCGCATTGGTGTGGTGGTTGAGTTCAATGGTGACGAAGCTGCCGCCAAGGACGTCGCCATGCACGTGGCCGCCATGAAGCCCGTGGCCCTGACCAGCGCCGATGTGCCGAGCGATCTGATTGAAAAAGAGCGTGCTGTGGCCGCTGGCAAGGCTGCAGAAGATGCTGCCAAGGCCCAGGCCGAAGGCAAGCCGGTGCAGTCGCCTGAAATCGTGACCAAGCGCATCGAAGGTGGTGTGCAGAAGTTCCTGAAGGAAGTGTCCTTGTTCAACCAGGCCTTCGTGAAGAACGACAAGCAAACTGTCGAGCAGATGCTCAAGGCCGCCAGCACCGATGTGAAGGGCTTCACGCTGTTCATCGTTGGCGAAGGCATCGAAAAGAAGGTTGACGACTTCGCTGCTGAAGTGGCTGCGCAGGTCGCTGCTGCCAAGGCTGCAGCCTGATTCCGTCATCTCGCAATAACCCCCAACGTCACCCCATCGAACTCAGGAGAACCCTTTCATGACCAACGCCAAACCAGCCAACAAGCGGATCCTGCTGAAGCTGTCAGGCGAGGCCCTGATGGGGGACGATGCCTTTGGTATCAACCGAGCTACCATCGTCCGCATGGTGGAAGAGGTGGCCGAGGTCACCCGCCTGGGTGTCGAGGTGGCGGTGGTGATCGGGGGCGGCAACATCTTCCGGGGTGTTGCCGGAGGCTCCGTGGGGATGGATCGGGCCACGGCCGATTACATGGGCATGCTGGCCACGGTGATGAACGCACTGGCGCTGGCTGACACCATGGAAAAAGCGGGTTTGATCGCCCGTGTCATGTCCGCGATTGCCATCGAGCAGGTGGTCGAGCCCTATGTGCGTCCCAAGGCCTTGCAGTATCTCGAAGAGGGCAAGGTGGTGATCTTTGCCGCCGGCACGGGTAACCCTTTCTTCACGACGGACACTGCGGCTGCCTTGCGTGGTGCTGAAATCGGCGCCGAGCTGGTGCTCAAGGCCACCAAGGTGGATGGTGTGTACTCTGCGGATCCCAAGAAGGATCCCAACGCAACCCGTTACGCGAAAATTTCGTTTGATGAAGCGATGGCGCAGAACCTGGGCATCATGGATGCCACGGCGTTTGCTCTGTGCCGCGACCAGAAGTTGCCAGTGAAGGTGTTTTCCATCTTCAAGCCCGGTGCGCTCAAGCGCGTCGTGATGGGTGAGGACGAGGGGACTCTGGTTTACGCCTGAGCCCCGGCCCTTCAGCCCGAAGAGTTCCGGCAACAGTTGCCGGGATTCGTTCCAGGAGATTGACATGAGCATTGCCGACATCAAGAAGACAACCGAAACCAAGATGGATCAGTCCATCGCGGCCTTCAAGAACAACCTGACCAAGATCCGCACGGGTCGCGCCAACCCGGCTCTGCTGGATGCCGTGCAGGTGGATTACTACGGATCGCCGGTGCCGATCAGCCAGGTGGCCAACGTGTCGCTGCTGGACTCTCGCACCATCAGCGTTCAGCCCTGGGAAAAGGGCATGGGCGCCAAGATCGAAAAAGCCATCCGCGACAGCGACCTGGGCTTGAACCCCTCCAGCATGGGCGAACTGATCCGCGTGCCCATGCCCCCCATGAGCGAAGAGCGTCGCAAGGAACTGACCAAGGTCGTGCGCAACGAAGGTGAGGCCGCCAAGGTGGCCATTCGCAACCTGCGTCGCGATGCCAATGAGTCGGTGAAGAAGCTGGTCAAGGACAAGCTGGCCTCCGAAGACGATCAAAAGCGTGCAGAAGCCGACACCCAGAAGGTGACCGACAAGCACATTGCCGAGATCGACAAACTGGTGGCTTCCAAGGAACAGGACATCATGGCGGTTTGATGGCCGCCGGTTGTCGTGCTATCCAGGCCTGAGGGCCATTTCAGGGGCGGCTCTCCAGCAGGGCTGCCCCATTCGTTTTCTGGGGTATCGTGCCCTGTCTCTGAAGTATCTTGCTGTCCATGACCCAGATTCCCGCGAACCAGGCTGTTCCTCATCACGTCGCCATCGTCATGGATGGCAATGGGCGCTGGGCCACGCGCCGATTCCTCCCGCGGGTGGCTGGCCACAAGCAGGGGGTTGATTCCTTGCGGCGTTGTGTCAAGGCCTGCGCAGCGCGCGGTGTGAAGGTGCTGACCGTTTTTGCCTTTTCGTCCGAAAACTGGAATCGCCCGGCTGACGAGGTGTCCGGCTTGATGGATTTGTTGGCGATGGCCCTGGGCCGTGAGGTTCCTCAACTGAAGGCGGATGGTGTGCGTCTGCATTTTGTTGGCGAACGTCGAGGCCTCTCCGAAAAGGTGGCTGCAGGCTTGGCCCAAGCTGAGGCCGCGACAGCGCAGAACGATCGATTGATCCTCAATGTCTGTTTCAACTACGGTGGTCGATGGGACATTGCCCAGGCTGCAGCAGCGTTGGTCGCCCGAGGTGAGCCGATCACCGAACTGGCACTGGATCGGGCCATGGCCCTCTCCCATGTGCCCGACCCGGACTTGATGATCCGTACAGGGGGCGAACAACGCATCAGTAATTTCCTGTTGTGGCAATGCGCTTACTCCGAGCTGTTCTTCAGCGATCGCCTCTGGCCTGATTTCGACGAGGCTGCTCTGGATGAGGCGTTTTCAGCCTATGGTGCCCGTGAACGTCGCTTCGGCAAGACGTCTGAGCAGATGGCGCAGGCGACCTCGTCTGCATCCCCCAAGGTCTGAGAAAGGCGATTTCCATGCTCAAGCAGCGTGTCATCACCGCACTGATTCTGCTGGCTGTTTTGCTGCCCGCCTTGTTCTATGCGCAGCCGCAGCCTTTTTGTGCCTTGATGCTGTTGTTCATCGCTGCCGGCGGTTGGGAGTGGGGGCGCCTGAATGGTTTGTCGCAACCCATGTCCTGGGCCACTGCCGGGGTCTGTCTGCTCATTTGTGCGCTGGCCTGGTGGGCGGGGGCGCTGGATGTTTCACTGCGCAGCCTTTGGGTGGTAGCCGGGCCCGCGTGGGTGTTGGGCAGTGCTGCGTTGCTGCGTGGTGGAGTGGCGGGCTGGCCCCGTGTGCCCCTGCTGGTTCGCTGGGTGGCGGGCCTTTTGGCCTTGGTGACGGCCTGGCTGGCGGTGGCTCAGGCCAAGGGGGTGGGCGTCAATTTTCTGCTTTCGGTTCTGGTTCTGGTCTGGGTGGCCGACATCTTTGCCTATTTCGCCGGGCGTGCATTTGGATTGCGCTTCACGCGCCGCAAACTCGCCCCCAGCATCAGTCCTGGCAAGAGCTGGGAGGGCGTCTGGGGTGGGCTGGCTGGGGTCATCGTTCTGGCCTGGGTATGGCCGCTGGCTGATGCGTCATTGGGGGCCACGGTCCCCAGTTTTTACAGTCGTTTGATGGCGCCTGGCTGGCCCTTTGCCATGCTGGCTGTGGTGTTCATGGGTGCGATGAGCGTGGTGGGTGATCTGGTGGAGTCGCTCATCAAGCGCAGCGCGGGCGCCAAGGACAGCAGCGGCCTGCTGCCGGGCCACGGCGGCGTGCTTGACCGCATCGACGCCTTGTTGCCCACTTTGCCGCTCGCCATGATGCTGAGCACTCTGGTTTGAAGACATGACACAACGCATCACCATTCTGGGATCGACCGGTTCCATCGGTCAAAGCACATTGGACGTCATGGCGCGCCACCCCGAGCGCTATGAAGTATTCGCACTCACGGCGGCGACGCAGGTTGAGCTCATGCTCAAGCAATGTGCG
This sequence comes from Curvibacter sp. GW821-FHT01G03, assembly GCF_059422285.1. Classification (NCBI taxonomy): domain Bacteria; kingdom Pseudomonadati; phylum Pseudomonadota; class Betaproteobacteria; order Burkholderiales; family Comamonadaceae; genus Curvibacter; species Curvibacter sp. GW821-FHT01G03. The sequence goes on along the minus strand of NZ_JBWKWP010000004.1, from coordinate 283,173 downwards.
AGCTATCGCCCCCGTTTTGCGGTGATGGCCAGCGAAGTCCATGGCCGACGTCTGGCGGATCGGGTCAAGGCTGAAGGTCTGCCTGTCGAGGTGTTGTGGGGTGCCGAGTCCATCGAGGCGGTGGCTGCCCACCCGCAGGTGAATGCTGTGATGGCGGCCATCGTCGGCGCGGCAGGTCTGGCGCCCTGTCTGGCGGCGGCGCGAGCCGGCAAACGCCTCATGCTGGCCAACAAGGAGGCCCTGGTCGTGGGGGCTGAGGTCTTTTTGCAGGCTGTGCGCGAGGGCGGGGCGGTGCTGCTGCCGATTGACAGCGAGCACTCGGCCATCTTCCAGTCTTTGCCCGACGATGCCTCCACCTGGGATCGGCGGGTGCGCAAGATCATCCTCACGGCTTCTGGTGGGCCCTTCCGCACCCGTGACCCGCGGACATTGTCCGAGGTGACGCCCGAGCAGGCTTGTGCCCATCCCAATTGGTCGATGGGGCGCAAGATCTCGGTCGACTCCGCCACCATGATGAACAAGGCCCTTGAGGTGATCGAGGCGCGCTATCTGTTCGGCCTGGCACCCAAGCGAATCGAGGTGGTGATCCACCCTCAGAGCATCGTGCATTCGATGGTTCAGTACCACGATACCTCTGTGGTGGCGCAGCTCGGCGTGCCCGACATGCGTGCGCCCATTGCCTACGGATTGGCATGGCCCGAACGAATTGACAGTGGCGCTGCGCACCTCGATTTCACGGCCTTGCCGGCCATGACGTTCGAGCCACCTGACCCGGCCCGCTTTCCAGGCCTGCAACTGGCCTGGGACGCCCTGGAGGGGCCTGCCGGCACCGCTGCCGTGCTCAACGCAGCCAATGAGGTGGCTGTTCAGGCCTTCCTGGACCGTCGCATCCGCTTTGATCAGATTCACCATGTGAATCTGGAAGCGTTGGCTGCGGTGTTGCCCCAGCAGCCGGCCACACTTGAAGAACTGCTGTTGCTGGATGCCCGTGCGCGTGAAGTCGCCGGGCAGGCCGCCCAGCGCATGCAGACCTGATGGCTGAGGAGTGCCCATGTTGATGACCGTGTTGGCTTTTCTTCTGGCCTTGGGCGTGCTGATTGCCGTTCATGAATATGGGCACTACCGAGTTGCCGTGGCCTGCGGCATCAAAGTGCTCCGCTTCTCCATCGGGTTTGGCAAGGTCCTGTTGCGATGGCAGCCCAAAGGCTCGCCGACTGAGTTTGTTCTGAGTGCATTTCCTTTGGGCGGCTATGTCCGCATGCTGGATGAGCGCGAGGCCCCGGTGGCTGCCGCGGAGCGGCACCTGGCATTCAATGCCCAACCTTTGTTCAAGCGTGCGGCGGTGGTGGCAGCGGGTCCGGTGGCCAATCTGCTGTTGGCCGTCCTGCTCTACACGGTGGTGAACTGGACGGGCGTTGAAGAGCCTGCGGCGATCCTGGCCAGCCCTGTGCAAGGGTCGATTGCGGCCCAGGCTGGTTTGCAGGGGGGTGAGACGGTGCGCCGCGCGGCCTTGGCCGGCGAAGAACTGGAGGCGGTGACTTCCTTTGAAGACCTGCGCTGGCTGTTGACGCAGGCTGCACTCAATGGCCGAGACGTTCAGCTCGAAGTGGCGATGGGAGAGCACGCCGGCACGCGTGACTACCTGTTGCCCCTGTCCCGGGTTCAGGTCAAAGAGGCTGACGCTCAGCTTTTTCGCCGCATTGGACTCATGGGGCCGTGGACCCGCCCTGAAGTGGGCGATGTGATGCCTGGCAGCCCTGCAGAGCGGGGTGGATTGCGCCGGGGTGATCTTGTCCACCAGATCGGCGCCACACCCATCGTCGATGGGCAGCAGTTGCGTGAATTGATCCGCTCTTCAGTGGTGCAGGGCGTGCCGCTGGCCCAGACCTGGCGCGTCGAGCAGGGCGGGGTGGTGCGTTCCCTCGAGATGAAGCCCGAGATGCAGCCAGACGGCCGCGACGGCCGGGTGGCCCGCGTGGGGGCCATGATTGGTGCGCCACCTGAATTCGTGACCGTGCGCCTTGGGCCCATCGATGGGCTTTGGCGAGGCGCTGTCAAGACCTGGGAGGTGTCGTCGCTGACCCTGCGCATGATGGGGCGGATGGTGATTGGCGAGGCCTCGATCCGCAACATCAGTGGCCCATTGACCATCGCGGACTACGCCGGCAAGTCAGCCAGCCTGGGGTTGAGTCAGTACTTGGTGTTTTTGGCCTTGATCAGTGTGAGCCTTGGCGTCTTGAACCTGCTTCCCCTGCCGGTCTTGGACGGTGGACACCTGATGTATTATCTTTGGGAGGCGGTGACCGGCAAGGCCGTGTCAGATGCCTGGATGGAGCGGCTGCAGCGGGGGGGGATCGCCCTGCTGATGGCCATGATGTCCGTCGCGTTCTTCAACGACGTCACCCGGCTCTTTGGTTAACCTTGTGGTCGCAGCGCTTGGCGCCGCGGCCCGCGCTCATTCATGAACAAACATCTCTCCCGTTTTTGCCTGCGCACTGTGGCTGCAGTGACGACCCTCCTGGTAGCCTCGCATGCCTGGGCCGTCGACCCCTTCACTGTGCGTGACATCCGCGTTGAGGGCCTCCAGCGGGTTGAGCCCGGAACCATCTTTGCGTCACTCCCTTTCCGGGTCGGTGAGACCTACAACGATGACAAGGGCTCGGCAGCCATCCGTGCGCTGTTTGCATTGGGTCTTTTCAAGGACGTGCGACTCGAAGCCAATGGCGACGTGCTCGTGGTGGTCGTTGAAGAGCGCCCCACAGTGGCCGAAGTCGATTTCGTCGGTACCAAAGAGTTCGACAAAGACACTCTGAAAAAAGCCATGCGCGACGTGGGCCTGGCAGAGGGGCGACCCTTTGACAAAGCGTTGGCCGACCGGGCTGAACAGGAACTCAAACGCCAATACATCAGCCGCAGTCTTTACGGCGCCGAAGTGGTGACCACCGTCACGCCCATTGAGCGCAACCGGGTCAATCTGACCTTCTCGGTGGTCGAGGGTGAACCCGCCAAAATCAAGGACATCCAGGTGGTGGGTAACAAGGCCTTCAGCGAATCGACGCTGCGCGGCCTGTTTGACCTGGACACCGGCGGCTGGCTGAGCTGGTACACCAAGTCGGATCGCTATGCCCGTGCCAAGCTCAATGCCGATCTGGAATCCCTGCGCTCCTATTACCTGGCACGTGGTTATCTTGAATTCCGCATTGACTCGACCCAGGTCGCGATCTCGCCTGACAAGAAAGACATTTCCATCACCATCAACGTGACTGAGGGTGAGCGCTTTGTCGTGTCTGGTGTCAAGCTGGAGGGCGATTTCCTGGGCAAAGAAGACGAATTCAAGTCTTTGGTTTCGATCAAGGTGGGTGAGCCCTACAACGCCGATGACGTTGCTCACACCAGCAAGGCCTTCTCTGATTATTTTGGCAATTTTGGCTTTGCCTTTGCTCGGGTGGAGGTTCGCCCCGACATTGATCGCAGCACCAATCGCGTTTCTTTTGTGCTGGCAGCGGAACCGTCTCGCCGCGCTTACGTCCGCCGCATCCACGTGACAGGCAATGGCCGCACGCGTGATGAAGTGGTTCGCCGTGAGTTCCGCCAGTTTGAAGCTTCGTGGTACGACGGGGACCGCATCAAGCTGTCGCGTGACCGGGTGGATCGTCTGGGTTTCTTCAAGGACGTCAACATCGAAACCCAGGAGGTGCCAGGCTCGCCAGACCAGGTTGATCTGGTCATCAATGTGACGGAGAAGCCGGCAGGCAGCATTCAGTTGGGTGCCGGGTTTTCGAGTGCCGAGCGCGTTTCGCTCTCGTTCAGCATCCGCAATGAAAACGTGTTTGGCTCGGGCAATTACCTCGGCTTCGAGATCAACACCAGCAAGTACAACCGCGTCATTTCGGTGAATGCGACCGACCCGTACTTCACGGTCGATGGCATCTCCCGCACCATCGATCTCTACCACCGCGCGCTGCGGCCCTACGCAGATCAGGGGGGTAACTACCGCTTGCTGACCACGGGCGCTGGTCTGCGTTTCGGTATCCCGTTCAGCGAGACCGATCGCGTGTTTGTGGGCATGAATGCTGAGCAAACCACCATCCAGGCGGGTACCAACATTCCAGCCGCATATCTGACCTACGCGGAAACCTACGGCTACACCAGCTGGGCTGCCCCTCTCACGCTCGGCTGGTCCCGGGATGATCGGGACAGCGCCCTGGCACCCAACAGTGGGCGCTATCAGCGCTTCAATTCAGAACTGGGCATGATCGGGGACGCGCGATACACCCGCAACAACTACCAGTATCAGCAGTACGTGCCCATCACCAAGAAGTTCACGTTTGCTTTCAACGGCGAAATCGGTCTGGGCAAGGGGTTGGGTGGACGCCCATTCCCGGTGTTCAAGAACTTCTACGGCGGTGGTCTGGGTTCTGTCCGGGGCTTTGATCAAGGTACCTTGGGCCCGCACGACGTCACAGGCGCCATCGTGGGCGGTGCCAAGAAGGTGGTTCTCAACGCCGAAGTCACGGCGCCGTTCCCGGGTGCCGGCAATGACCGCACACTTCGTGTCTTCGGCTTCACGGACGTTGGCAACATTTTTGGTGAAAATGAAAAAATCACCTCCAGCCAACTCCGCACTTCGGTGGGTATTGGCTTGAGTTGGGTATCTCCCATGGGGCCTCTGCGTTTTGCCATTGCCAATCCGGTACGCAAGTTCCCTGGCGATAGAATCCAGAGATTGCAATTCCAGATCGGAACGTCTTTCTAATGAAATCCATTTCTCGTCAATGGGCCCTGGCCGCAGTGCTGGGTGCCTCCGCGTTCGCTGCTGCTCCGGTCATGGCCGAAGACTTCCGTGCCGGTTTCGTCAACACCGACCGCATCTTCCGCGAAGCAAACATGGCCAAGTCTGCCCAGGCCAAGCTCGAAGCTGAATTTGCCAAGCGCGAAAAAGAATTGGTCGATCAGCGCAACGCGTTGAAGACCGCCTCGGACAAGTTCGAGCGTGAGGCACCGACCCTGTCTGAAACGCAGCGCACCAGCCGCCAGAAGCAGCTGGTCGATCAAGACCGCGATTTCCAGCGCAAGAGCCGTGAATTCCAGGAAGACCTGAACACCCGCAAAAACGAAGAACTGCAGCAGGTCATCGATCGCGCCAACAAGGTGGTCAAGCAAGTCGCCGAAACTGAAAAGTACGACGTGATTCTGCAAGAAGCCATCTACATCAATCCCAAGCACGACATCACTGACAAGGTGATCAAGGCTTTGAATGCTGCCAGCGCAGCCTCGGGCAGCACGGGCAAGTGAGCCGGGTGACAGGCATGGTCCTGCATCTGGGGCAGATTGTTGAGGCACTCGGCGGCGAACTCATCGGAGACCCGTCGCTGGGCATTGCTCGCATCTCCCCGCTGGAGTCGGCTGAGACCGACGCCATCAGTTTTCTTAGCCATCCCAAATACCAGCAGCAGTTATCGCTGACAAAGGCTGGCTGCGTGATCGTGGCGCCCGCTTTCCGTGCTGCGGCCAGTGAGCGGGGTGCTTGCATCGTCACTGATCAGCCCTACCTGTACTTTGCTCGACTGACCCGCTTTTGGAAGCAGGCTACGCGCCCTGCAGGTGCTACCCGTATCCATCCCAGTGCGGTGATCGATCCCGAGGCGGAGGTGCATCCCAGCGCCCGCATTGGCGCCCTGTGCGTGATCGAGCGAGGGGCTCGCGTCGGTGCGGACACTTTGCTCTACTCCCGCGTCACGGTGGGTGAGGGGTGTTCAGTCGGTGATCGCTGCATTCTTCACCCGGGTGTGGTCATTGGTGCCGATGGCTTCGGCTTTGCACCGGTGGATGGGGTTTGGGAAAAGATCGAACAACTGGGGGCGGTGCGCATCGGCAACGATGTGGAGATCGGCGCCAACACCTGCATTGACCGCGGCGCGCTGGACGATACGGTGCTGGCGGACGGCGTGAAGCTGGACAACCTGATCCAGATCGGCCACAACGTCCGCATTGGTGCGCACTCAGCGCTGGCCGGTTGTGTGGGGGTGGCGGGCAGTGCCACCATCGGGGCGCATTGCACGGTGGGTGGTGGTGCCGTGGTGCTGGGGCACCTGACGTTGGCAGACCATGTTCACATTTCGGCCGCCTCGGTGGTGACCCGTTCCTTGCTCAAGCCTGGCCAGTACACTGGCGTGTTCCCTCTGGACGACAACCGTCAGTGGGAGAAGAATGCGGCCACGCTCAAGCAACTTCACGGCCTTCGCGAGCGCATCAAAGCGCTTGAGTCGTCAAAACAAGAATCGAATTCATAAAGTACCCCATGTTGGACATTCATCAAATCCTCAAGCAACTGCCCCACCGTTATCCCATCCTGCTGGTAGATCGTGTGCTGTCGGTTGAAAAGGGCAAGACCATCAAGGCCTTGAAGAACGTGTCGATCAATGAGCCCTACTTCATGGGCCATTTCCCTCATCGCCCTGTGATGCCGGGTGTGCTGATGCTGGAAGCCATGGCTCAGGCGGCAGCTTTGCTGGCTTTTGACACCCTGGGTGTCACGCCTGACGACAAGACGGTGTATTACTTCGCCGGCATTGATGGTGCGCGTTTCAAACGCCCTGTCGAGCCGGGTGATCAACTGATCATGGACGTCTCGCTGGAGCGCATGAAGGCCGGCATCTTCAAGTTCAAGGGCATCACCCGCGTGGGCGAAGAAGTGGCCTGCGAAGCCGAACTCATGTGCACCATGCGCACCATTGCCTGATCAATCCCAGGAGCACGCCATGGCCCAAATCCATTCCACCGCCATCGTGGACCCCGCAGCCGAGCTCGACAGCACGGTCTCGGTGGGGCCTTACACCATCATCGGGCCGGACGTGATCATTGGTGCGGGCACCACGATCGGTGCTCACTGCGTGATCGAGGGCAACACCACGATCGGTTGCGATAACCGCATCTTCCAGTTCAACTCACTGGGTGCGATTCCGCAGGACAAAAAATACGACAACGAGCCTTGCGAGCTGTTCATCGGCGATCGCAATACGATTCGTGAGTTTTGCACCTTCAACATCGGATCACCTGGTGGCGGAGGGGTGACACGCGTCGGCAATGACAATTGGATCATGGCTTACGTCCACTTGGCTCACGATTGCATGGTGGGTAACAACACCATTTTTGCCAACAATTCGCAGCTGGCAGGTCATGTGGAAGTCGGTGACTGGGCGATTCTGGGCGGCTTCACCGTGGCGCACCAGTTTGTGCGCATTGGTGCGCATTGCATGACGGCCATGTGCTCGCTGTTGTTTGCTGACCTACCGCCATTTGTCATGGCTCAGGGGCAGCCGGCCCAGGCCCGTTCGATGAATTTCGAAGGTTTGCGCCGCAGGGGCTTCTCGTCCGAACGCATTGCTGCCGTGCGGAGCATTCATAAGCTTTTGTACCGCAACAATCTGGCGCTGGATGTGGCCTGCACCGAGATTTCGCGTTTGACCGAAAGCCATCCTGAAGCTGCGGCAGACGTGCAGATGATGCTCGAATTCCTTGAGCAGACGCCGCCCAGCCGCGGCATCGTGCGCTGACCCCGAAGTGACCATGGATCCGCGTTTCGCCATGGTGACCGGCGAGGCGTCCGGTGACTTGTTGGCCGCCTTGCTGCTGGATGGGTTGAAGGCCCGTTGGCCTGCCTTGACTGCGCGGGGCATCGGTGGGCCGGCGATGGCTCAGCGAGGCTTCGAGGCCTGGTGGCCTCAGGCGCGTCTGGCCGTTCGGGGCTATGTCGAGGTGCTGCCGCACCTGCGTGAGCTGCTGGCCATGCGCCGTGCCCTTGGCGACCGCCTGCTGGCCGACCGCCCTGATGTGTTCGTGGGGGTAGATGCCCCTGATTTCAATTTCGATCTGGAAATCCGCTTGCGCGAGGCCGGGATCCCCACGGTGCATTTCGTCAGTCCCTCATTTTGGGCCTGGCGTGCCAAGAAGGTCGAAAAGTTGCGCCGCGCAGCCGATCACGTGCTGTGCGTTTTCCCTTTCGAGCCAGAGCTCCTGGCCGCCCATGGTGTTGCGGCCACCTATGTTGGGCATCCGATTGCGAACATGATTCCGCTGGAGCCTGATCGCGCGGCAGCGCGGCGCCAAATCGGCCTGCCGCAGGATGGGCGCATCGTGGCCTTGCTGCCGGGCAGCCGGCGTTCCGAGGTGCACTACCTGGTGGATCGTTTCATGGCGGCTGCCGGTCTGTTGCGGGCACGTTACCCCGATCTTCGCTTTGTGCTTCCCACCTTGCCAGCCTTGCGAGCCGAGGTGGAGGCTGCGGCGCGGCGTGCGGGCCTGACCGAGGGGATGCTGACCATTCTGGAGGGGCAATCCCACGCTGCGCTGGCGGCCTGTGATGTGACCCTGATTGCCAGTGGTACGGCGACGCTGGAGGCCGCCCTGTTCAAGCGCCCGATGGTGATTGCCTACAACATGCCTTGGTTGAGCTGGCAGATCATGAAGGGTAAAAAGCTGCAGCCCTGGGTGGGCCTACCCAATATCCTGGCTCGAGACTTCGTGGTGCCCGAGTTGCTGCAGGAGGCGGCCACGCCTTCGGCGCTGGCAGCGGCAGTGGGTGATTGGCTGGACAGCCCAGCCAGGGTCGCAGACCTTCAGGCTCATTTTCTTCAACTCCACCAAACCCTTCAACGCGACACCGCTCGCCTGGCCACCGATGCGATCGAGAAGCTTCTTGCACGCTGAACAATCCACGCTGCTCTGGGACCCCCCTGGTTTGCAGGCGGGAGTCGATGAGGCTGGGCGTGGCCCACTGGCGGGGCCCGTGGTGGCTGCAGCCGTCATCCTGGATGAGCTGCGGCCGATCCAGGGGCTGGCCGACTCCAAGAAGCTCACCGCGGCGCGGCGGGAGAAGCTGTTTGATGAAATCAGGGCCAAGGCCTTGTGTTGCTCGATCGCAGAAGCCTCGGTGGAGGAGATCGACAGGCTCAACATCTTGCAGGCCACCTTGCTGGCGATGCGCCGGGCTGTGGAGGGCTTGCGACTCAAGCCTGTCAAGGTGCTGGTGGATGGCAATCAACTGCCTCGTCTCGATGTGCTGGCTGAGGCCGTGGTCAAGGGCGATGCCTTGATTCCATCCATTTCGGCGGCCTCCATCTTGGCCAAGGTGCACCGTGATCGGTGGTGCCAGCAATACCATCAGCAGTATCCGCTTTACGGCTTTGACTCGCACAAGGGGTATGGCACCGCCGCGCACCTGGCGGCCTTGCGTGAGCAGGGGCCCTGTCCTCAGCACAGGCACACGTTCGCGCCAGTGCGTGAGGCGCAAGCCTTGGCGGGTGCGCGACAATGCTGTCTGTGACTCAGAACGCCAACTTCACCCCGATCACTTCGCGTGACAATCCGCAACTCAAGGAGTTGCGTCGCCTCACCCAGGACAGCACGGCCTACCGCAAACAGGGGCGGGTCTGGCTGGAGGGTGATCATCTGGCCCGCGCGGCTTTGCAGCGGGGCCTGCGCCCGGCACTGGGTGTCTACGCTGAATCCTTCTGGAGCCGCGAAGGGGCGGACTGGGCGTCTCACGCTCCGCGAAATCTGGTGCTGCCCGATGCCCTGTTCAAAGACCTTAGTGGCCTTGAATCGCCCGCCCCAATGGCCTTTGTGATGGCCTTGCCGGTGCCGTCAGCCGTCAACGGTGCGGTGCCGACCGTGGTGTTGGATCGGGTACAGGATGCGGGCAATGTCGGCTCCATCCTGCGCAGCGCCGCTGCGTTCGGCTTCAAGCAGGTGCTGGCTGTCAAGGGTACGGCGGCTTTGTGGTCGCCCAAGGTTCTGCGAGCGGGCATGGGGGCGCACTTCGCCCTGGACCTGATTGAGGGCCTGGCGCTGGAGCAGGTGCTTGAGCTCAAGGTGCCCTTGATTGTCACCAGCTCACACCAGGGGGCGCTGATCCAGGATCAATCCTTGCCCTGGCCTTGTGCCTGGGCCATGGGCCACGAAGGGCAGGGCGTTTGCGAGGCGCTGATGGCGCGCGCCGAATGGGCCGTGCGCATCGGGCAACCGGGGGGTGAAGAGTCCTTGAATGTGGCAGCTGCTGCGGCCATTTGCCTGCATGCCAGTGCGCTGGCTGCCTTGAAGAGTTGATGGGCGGCCAGTTTGGCTGTTTGGTTTGAGGTGCGGTTTCGAAAAAATACCTACCTCAAAATGGGTCTCGGTTGTCAACTTCGCGTCAGTTGTGCCGCCGATCAGCTATAATGAGAGGCTTTCACGCAACACCCACGCCTAGCGCATTCCAGCCATTCCCTCCAAAAGCACATCCACAGAGGCAACTCGTCGGAATCCGCTTGGGCGTACCCGTAACCAACCCGGAGAACCCAGTGCTTTTGTCTCAACAGGGAAGCTTCCCGCCCGCCATCCTGGCGCTCGCAGACGGCACGGTCTTTATTGGCAACTCGATCGGAGCCCCCGGCTCCACGGTCGGTGAAGTGGTGTTCAACACCGCCATCACCGGCTACCAGGAAATCCTCACCGACCCCAGCTACTGCCAGCAGATCGTGACGCTCACGTATCCGCACATTGGCAACTATGGGGTCAATGAGGAAGACGTCGAAGCTGAGAAAGTCCACGCCGCTGGCCTGATCATCAAAGACTTGCCTTTGCTGGCATCCAATTTCCGCATGTCCATGACGCTGTCGGCCTACCTGCAGCGCGAAGGCACGGTGGCGATCGCCAACATCGACACCCGCAAGCTGACCCGCCTGTTGCGCAGCAAGGGGGCTCAGAACGGTGCGATTGTCGGCTTGGCAGCTGGTCAGGAAGTGACCCAGTCGCTGATCGATCAGGCGGTGGCCGCCGCCCAGGGGGCCCCAAGCATGGCCGGTTTGGATCTGGCCCGTGTGGTGACCGTGCCCGCAGCCTACGATTGGACCCAGACCGAGTGGAAGCTGGGCGCGGGCTACGGTGTGCAGTCTGAGCCCAAGTTCCATGTCGTGGCCTACGACTTCGGTGTCAAGAAAAACATCTTGCGCATGTTGGCTGAACGCGGCTGCAAGGTCACGGTGGTGCCGGCGCAGACGCCTGCAGCCGAAGTGCTCAAGCATCAGCCCGATGGCATCTTCCTGTCCAATGGCCCCGGCGATCCGGAGCCCTGCGACTACGCCATTGCTGCGGCCCGTGAGTTGATCGAAACCGGCATTCCGACCTTTGGCATCTGCCTGGGGCATCAGATCATGGCCTTGGCCTCGGGCGCCAAGACCTTCAAGATGAAGTTCGGTCACCACGGCGCCAACCACCCGGTGAAAGACCTCGACACCGGTCGCGTCAGCATCACCAGCCAGAATCACGGTTTTGCCGTCGACGAAAAGACGCTCCCGGCCAACCTGCGTGCCACGCACATCAGCCTGTTCGACAACACGCTGCAAGGTTTGACCCGCACCGACAAGCCGGCCTTCTGCTTCCAGGGTCACCCTGAAGCGTCGCCCGGCCCGCATGACATCTCGTACCTCTTTGACCGCTTCACGGCACTGATGGAGCAACACAAAAATGCCTAAGCGTTCAGACCTCAAAAGCATCCTGATCATTGGCGCCGGCCCGATCATCATCGGCCAGGCCTGTGAGTTCGACTACTCTGGCGTGCAGGCCTGCAAGGCCCTGCGCGAAGAGGGCTACAAGGTCATCCTGATCAACAGCAACCCTGCCACGATCATGACCGACCCGGCCACCGCCGACGTCACCTACATCGAGCCCATCACCTGGCAGACGGTCGAAAAGATCATCGCCAAGGAGCGCCCTGACGCGATCCTGCCGACCATGGGGGGGCAGACCGCTCTGAATTGCGCCCTGGACCTGTGGCACAACGGTGTGCTCGACAAGTACAAGGTGGAGCTCATCGGCGCCACGCCCGAGGCCATCGACAAGGCTGAGGACCGCCTGAAGTTCAAGGACGCAATGACCAAGATCGGTCTGGGTTCGGCCCGTTCAGGCATTGCCCACAGCATGGACGAAGCCTGGGCGGTGCAGAAGTCCGTGGGCTTCCCCACCGTGATCCGCCCCAGCTTCACGCTGGGGGGCACGGGTGGCGGCATTGCCTACAACGCTGAAGAGTTCGAAATCATTTGCAAGCGCGGTCTGGAAGCCTCTCCGACCAATGAGTTGCTGATCGAAGAATCGTTGTTGGGCTGGAAAGAGTACGAGATGGAAGTGGTCCGTGACAAGGCGGACAACTGCATCATCGTGTGCTCGATCGAGAACCTGGACCCCATGGGCGTCCACACCGGTGACTCGATCACTGTGGCACCCGCCCAGACGCTGACCGACAAGGAATACCAGATCATGCGCAACGCCTCGCTGGCGGTGCTGCGTGAAATCGGTGTGGATACCGGCGGCTCCAACGTTCAGTTCTCGGTCAACCCCAAAGATGGCCGCATGATCGTGATCGAGATGAACCCGCGGGTGTCTCGTTCCTCGGCGCTGGCCTCCAAGGCCACGGGCTTCCCGATTGCCAAGGTGGCGGCCAAGCTGGCTGTCGGCTACACCCTCGATGAGCTGCGCAACGAAATCACGGGTGGCGCCACGCCGGCCAGCTTCGAGCCCAGCATCGACTATGTGGTCACCAAGATTCCCCGTTTTGCCTTCGAGAAGTTCCCCACGGCCGACAGCCGCCTGACCACCCAGATGAAGTCGGTGGGCGAGGTGATGGCCATGGGTCGTACCTTCCAGGAATCGTTCCAAAAGGCCCTGCGCGGCCTGGAGGTCGGCGTGGACGGCATGAACGAAAAGACGCAAGACCGCGAAGTGCTCGAAAAAGAGTTGGGTGAGCCCGGCCCCGAGCGCATCTGGTATGTGGGCGATGCCTTTGCCATGGGTTTGAGCGTGGACGAAGTGTTTGATCTGACCAAGATCGACCGCTGGTTCCTGGTGCAGATCGAAGAGATCGTCAAGATCGAACTCGAACTGGACAAGCTGGCTGCCGAGAAGGGCGATGCCGCTCTGGCCTCGATCGATGCCGGCACCTTGCGCAGCCTGAAGAAAAAGGGTTTTTCGGACCGCCGTCTGGCCAAGCTCCTCAAGGTGCCTGAAAAGGCGATCCGCGACACCCGCAAGGCCCTGAACGTGCGCCCGGTCTACAAGCGCGTGGACACATGTGCCGCCGAATTTGCCACCGACACGGCCTACCTGTACTCGTCCTATGAAGACGAGTGCGAAGCCGAGCCCACGAACAAGAAGAAGATCATGGTGCTGGGCGGTGGCCCGAACCGCATCGGTCAGGGCATCGAGTTCGACTACTGCTGCGTTCATGCGGCCCTTGCCATGCGCGAGGACGGCTATGAAACCATCATGGTCAACTGCAACCCTGAGACCGTCTCGACCGACTACGACACCTCCGACCGCCTGTACTTCGAGCCCCTGACGCTGGAAGACGTGCTGGAGATCGTCGACAAGGAAAAGCCGGCCGGCGTGATCGTTCAGTACGGTGGCCAGACCCCTCTGAAGCTGGCCCTGGGCCTGGAGTCTGAGGGCGTGCCCATCATCGGCACCAGCCCTGACATGATCGACGCGGCCGAAGACCGCGAACGTTTCCAGAAGCTGCTGCAAGAGCTGGGTCTGCGTCAGCCCCCGAACGCCACCGCGCGCACCGAAGCCGAAGCCCTCGACAAGGCGGCCGCCCTGGGTTACCCCCTGGTGGTGCGCCCGAGCTACGTGCTGGGTGGCCGTGCGATGGAAATCGTGCACGAGCAGCGCGACCTGGAGCGCTACATGCGCGAAGCCGTCAAGGTCAGCAACGATTCGCCCGTGCTGCTGGACCGCTTCTTGAACGACGCCATCGAATGCGATGTCGACTGCCTGCGCGACCCTGAAGGCAAGACCTTCATCGGTGGCGTGATGGAGCACATCGAACAGGCTGGCGTGCACAGCGGTGACTCCGCCTGCTCGCTGCCGCCCTACAGCCTGAGCGCAGAGACGGTGGCTGAGATCAAGCGTCAGACCCGCGCCATGGCGGCCTCGCTGAACGTGGTGGGTTTGATGAACGTGCAGTTCGCCATCCAGCACATCGACGGCAAGGACGTGATCTATGTGCTCGAAGTGAACCCGCGTGCCTCACGCACCGTGCCCTTCGTGTCCAAGGCCACCGGCATTCAGCTGGCCAAGGTGGCTGCTCGTTGCATGGCCGGTCAGACCCTGGCCTCCCAAGGCGTCACCGAAGAGGTCACACCGCCGTATTTCAGCGTCAAGGAAGCGGTGTTCCCCTTCGTCAAGTTCCCGGGTGTGGACACCATCCTCGGGCCGGAGATGAAATCCACCGGCGAGGTCATGGGCGTGGGCAAGACCTTCGGCGAAGCCTTCGTCAAGAGCCAGCTGGGTGCCGGCACCAAGCTGCCGCGCGCGGGCAAGGCTTTCCTGACCGTGAAGAACAACGACAAGGCGCGCGCCGTCGAAGTGGCCCGTCAACTGGTGGCGCAAGGCTTCGAGCTGGTGGCCACCAAGGGCACCGCGGCGGCCATCACCGCCGCAGGCGTGGCCTGCGTGACGGTGAACAAGGTCACCGAAGGCCGTCCTCACATCGTCGACATGATCAAGAACAACGAGATTGCCCTGGTCATCAACACGGTTGAAGAGCGTCGCAACGCCATCGCTGATTCGCGTCAGATCCGCACCAGCTCCTTGCTGGCCCGTGTCACCACCTTCACCACCATTGCGGGTGCCGAGGCGGCTGTCGAGGGCATGAAGTACATGGACAACCTGGACGTGTACTCGGTGCAAGAGTTGCATGCGCAATTGACGGCTGCCTGAGTTCACCGCCCTAATCGCGGCATAATCCACCGCTGAAATGAAACCGCCGCGCGGCAACGTGCGGCGGTTTGCTTTTGTGCCCTGCCAGCCTGCCGTGTCAGCAAGGCAGACTTCGAAGAAAAAATGACGGAGTAACCCCATGGCTACCATCCCCATCACCAAGCGTGGCGCTGAAAAGCTCAAGGAAGAGCTGCATCGCCTCAAGACTGTCGACCGCCCCTGGGTCATCAACGCCATCGCCGAGGCGCGCGCCCAGGGCGACTTGAGCGAAAACGCCGAGTACGAAGCTGCCAAAGACCGTCAAGGCTTTATCGAAGGCCGGATTCAGGAAGTCGAAGGCAAGCTGTCGGCGGCGCAGATCATCGATCCGTCGGCCCTCGATGCAGGCGGCCGTGTGGTGTTCGGCTCCACCGTTGAGCTGGAAGACGAGGCCACCGGTGACGCCGTGAAGTACCAGATCGTGGGTGAGGACGAGGCCGATCTCAAGCAAGGCCTGATCAATGTCTCCAGCCCGATCGCTCGTGCCTTGATCGGCAAGGAAGAAGGCGATGTGGCCGAGGTGCAGGCCCCGGGCGGCATCAAGCGCTACGAAGTGGTGGCGGTGCATTACCTGTGACCAGCACCTGGCGTCAGCGACTCCGGGCGCGCCTGCCGATTCTGGTGGCAGGCCTGTGGTGGGGCAGCCTGAGTGCCGTCGGCTTCATGGTGGTGCCCTTGCTGTTTGCCAAGTTGGGCACCCCTGCGGTAGCCGGGGGCATGGCCGCCCATCTGTTCACGGCTCAAACCTGGGTTGGGACGGTCTGTGGCTTGTTGTTGCTGATGTTCTTGCGTCCATCAGCCGATCAAGATGCCTCGGCCCCGGTCTGGCCGACGACGTGGCTGGGCTTTGTGCTGGCAGCCATGCTGTGTGCCTTGCTGTCTGAGTTTGGCGTGGCGCCACACATCGTGGCCCGAGACAATCTCAAGCTGTGGCATTCATTGGGCAGTGGCCTGTATTTGTTGCAGTGGGTATGGGTCGGACTGCTGTTGTGGCGCCTCAGTGGCGTCGCGGGTGAGTCGCACCGGCAAGCCGCCTGAAGGGGTGGCTTGCAGGGCTTTTACTCGTGCCAGTGATCGGCCACCCAGGTGGCGGGCTGGATGTGACGGAAGCGGCGGTTGCGTCGGCCTGCCAGGGCATCCGGGGGGTTGCATTCACCGTGAAAGATCACCACACGCGCGCCCTGGGGCACAAAAGGGGCTTTCCAGTAGTTGCTGGGCCAGGCGGGGATGCAGTGGTACTTGAAGCTGGGACACCAATCGGCAGGCCAATAGGCCAGCTTGCCCTGTCGATGCAGAAAATCCGACAGATAGGCCTGCTCGTTGCGGAACTGTTGGCGAATCTGATCGAAATGGTCTCTGAAGTACGCCAATACGTCCGGATGAGCCCCCAGTTGAAAGCGGTACACCGACGAGTTGCCTGTGATGCGCCAAGGGCGTTTGTAGTCATGGATGATCAGGAACTCGCCAGGCTGGGTGAAAAACGCATCCAGCGAGCCCGTGATGACCACGTCCACATCGAGGAAGAGGGCGGTGCCGTTCAAGCCGTGCAGGTCGGCACTGAACGTGGCCAGCTTGGTCCAGCCCCGTTCGGGAATGCCGGCTGGCAGGTTCAGGGCAGGAATGGGCAGGCACTGGACCTCGGGTCGTATGCCGGTGGCATCGTCTGTCAGGCAGACAAAATTGAAGGGGCCGCTGAGGTGGCGGCGCACCATGGCGTAAAGCCGGTTGACGTATTCGGGGCCGTATTTCGTGCCCCATTTCATGCAGATGACGTGGCGATCACCGTTGTAGGTGATCGCCGTGTCGGGTACCGGGCTCATGCGTTCAGTCGGCCTGGCGTTTCTTGATCGACTTCTGCTTGGGCTTGGCGCGCTTGACCACACCACCCGCCGTCAGGCGCTGGTTGCCGAGCACGCGAAGCGTCTTGACCTCAGGCTTGTGGCCTGCGCGCTTGCTGTACTTCAGCACCTTGACGTCGCGCGGACCTGGCATGCGGTCTTCGTCCTCGGGGCGTTGCTTTTCGGCTTGCGGGCGCCACAGCACCAGCAGCTTGCCGATGTGCTGCACCGGGGCGGCACCCAGGTCATTGGCCAGGGTCTGGTAAATCTGTTCGCGGTTGGCTCGGTCGTCCGAGAACACCCGGACCTTGATCAGGCCGTGGGCATTCAGGGCGGCGTCCACTTCTTTCTGGACGGCAGGGGTGAGACCATCGCTCCCGATGAGCACGACGGGATCGAGGTGGTGGGCGTTGGCCCGTTGTTCCCGGCGCTCGGCGGGTGTAAGTTGAATTTGGGGCATGGCCGTATTATCGGGCTTGGCCGCCCCTAGAACCAGGGTGACCTGGCGGCCAGGCCGCCGGCAAGGAAACATGAAGATCAAAACGAAGAGCAAAAAGGTCAACAAGGCATGGTTGAACGACCATGTCAACGACCCCTACGTGAAGCAGGCTGCACGCGACGGCTATCGGGCCCGTGCGGCCTACAAACTCAAGGAAATCGATGAAGCACTGGGCTTGATCAAGCCAGGCCACCTGGTGGTGGATCTGGGTTCCACGCCGGGGGCCTGGAGCCAGTACGTGCGACGCAAGCTGTCGCCGGCGGGTGCCGCCGTGGGCGAGCTCAATGGCGCCATCATTGCGCTCGACCTGCTGCCCATGGATCCGATCGAAGGGGTCATTTTCATTCAGGGTGACTTCCGTGAAGCCGAGGTGCTGGCGCAACTCGAATCTGTGGTGCAGGGGCGACCGATCGATGTGGTGGTGTCCGACATGGCACCCAACCTGTCGGGTGTCGAGAACGTCGATGCCGCCAGAATTGCCCATCTGATCGAGCTGGCGATCGACTTCGCACAGAACCACCTGAAGCCTGAGGGCGCGTTGGTCACCAAGGTATTCCATGGCAGCGGCTACACCCAACTGGTGCAATTGTTCAAAGAGACCTTCAAGGTGGTCAAGCCGCTCAAGCCCAAGTCCTCGCGCGACAAATCGTCGGAGACCTTTCTGATCGGCATGGGGCTGAAGAACCCGGGCAAACCGTGAGTCAGATCAAGAAAATCAGGGCTTCCTGCGTCAAAACCCTTGTTTGCCCTATGGCTGCAATCGAGAAATCAGATCCCCTGACGACTTGAAAGGCCTAAAATGGGCCCCACGTTTCCCTCGTTGACTTACGCTTCTGGAGCCCCGCTTGAATAATCAGTGGTTTTCGAAAATTGCCGTCTGGCTCGTGATTGCCATGGTGCTGTTCACTGTTTTCAAGCAGTTCGACTCGCGTGGTGGTTCGGGTGCGGGCTATGTCGGGTACTCCGATTTCCTCGAGGAAGTGCGTGGCAATCGCATCAAGAGCGCCACCATCCAAGAAGGCCAGGGTGGTACTGAGATCGTGGCCGTCACCACCGACGACCGCAAACTGCGCACCACCGCCACCTACCTCGATCGCGGTCTGGTGGGTGACCTCATCAACAACAACGTCAAGTTCGACGTCAAGCCGCGCGAAGAGGGCTCCCTGCTCATGACCCTGCTGGTCAGTTGGGGCCCCATGCTGTTGCTGATCGGCGTGTGGGTTTATTTCATGCGTCAGATGCAAGGTGGTGGCAAGGGCGGCGCTTTCAGCTTCGGCAAGAGCAAGGCTCGCATGCTCGACGAGAACAACAACCAGGTCACCTTTGCCGATGTGGCCGGTTGCGATGAAGCCAAGGAAGAAGTCAAAGAGGTGGTCGACTTCTTGAAGGACCCGCAGAAGTTCCAGAAGCTGGGTGGGCGCATTCCCCGTGGCCTCCTGCTGGTGGGCCCTCCGGGTACCGGCAAGACCTTGCTGGCCAAGTCGATTGCTGGCGAAGCCAAGGTGCCTTTCTTCAGCATTTCGGGCTCTGATTTCGTGGAAATGTTCGTTGGCGTGGGCGCAGCCCGCGTGCGCGACATGTTCGAGAACGCCAAGAAGAACGCGCCCTGCATCATCTTCATCGATGAAATCGATGCGGTCGGACGCCAGCGCGGCGCCGGGCTGGGCGGCGGTAACGACGAGCGCGAACAGACCCTCAACCAGATGCTGGTCGAGATGGATGGTTTTGAGACCAACCTCGGCGTGATCGTGGTGGCTGCCACCAACCGCCCTGACATCCTGGACGCGGCCTTGTTGCGTCCGGGCCGTTTCGACCGTCAGGTCTACGTCACCCTGCCCGACATCCGCGGCCGTGAACAGATCCTCAATGTGCACATGCGCAAGGTGCCCATTGGTCAGGACGTGAACCCCGGCATCATTGCCCGTGGCACGCCCGGCATGAGCGGTGCCGACCTGGCCAACCTGTGCAACGAAGCTGCCCTGATGGCTGCCCGCCGCAATGCGCGCACTGTTGAAATGCAAGACTTTGAAAAGGCCAAGGACAAGATCCTCATGGGCCCCGAGCGCAAGAGCATGGTCATGCCCGAGGAAGAGCGCCGCAACACGGCCTACCACGAGTCGGGCCACGCCTTGATCGGCAAGCTGTTGCCCAAGTGCGATCCGGTGCACAAGGTCACCATCATCCCGCGCGGCCGTGCGCTGGGCGTGACCATGAGCCTGCCGGCGCAAGACCGCTACAGCTACGACCGCGACTACATGCTCAACCAGATCAGCATGTTGTTCGGTGGCCGGATTGCCGAAGAAGTGTTCATGAACCAGATGACCACCGGCGCTTCCAATGACTTTGAGCGTGCCACTCAGATTGCCCGCGACATGGTGATGCGCTACGGCATGACCGAATCGCTGGGCCCGATGGTCTATGCCGAGAACGAAGGCGAAGTGTTCCTGGGCCGCTCGGTGACCAAGACCACCAACATGAGCGAGCAGACCATGCAAAAGGTCGACTCTGAAGTGCGTCGCATCATCGACCAGCAGTACGCGCTTGCGCGCAGCCTGATCGAAGAGCACAGCGACAAGATGCACGCCATGGCCAAGGCCTTGCTGGAGTGGGAGACCATCGACGGCGAGCAACTTGACGACATCATGGCTGGCAAGGCCCCCCGTCCTCCCAAGGACTGGACGCCCCGCACCCCCACCGGTGGTGATGGCGGTGGCGGTGGTACCCCAGCTGTCAACACCGAGGCGGCTCCGGCAGCACCGACGGCCGCCTGAGTCTCGGGCGCTGACCTTGATCGACGCCCAGGGCGTCTCTCCTCAACGGGGCCTTGACTGGCCCCGTTGCCTATTTCGGATCGGTTTTTTGGGATGTTTTGGCAGACTTCGCGTTTTCGGATCGACCTCAGCCGCCCGCAGGTGATGGGCATCGTCAACGTCACCCCCGACTCCTTCTCCGATGGCGGTCACCACGCCACGGCTGTTCAGGCCTTGCGGCATGCCGAGCAACTGCTGGCCCAAGGGGCAGATCTGCTGGACATCGGTGGTGAGTCCACGCGTCCGGGCAGCCCGGCGGTCTCGCTGGAGGATGAATTGGCCCGTGTGCTGCCCGTGGTACAGGACGCAGTGCGCCTGGGCGTGCCGGTGTCGGTCGATACCTACAAGCCCGAGGTGATGCAGGCCGTGCTGGACCTGGGTGCCGATGTCATCAACGACATCTGGGCCTTGCGGCAGGCCGGTGCACGTGAGGTCGTGGCCCGTCATCCGCGCTGCGGGGTCTGTCTGATGCACATGCACCGCGACCCTCAGACCATGCAGCTGGAACCTCTGGAAGGCGACGTCGTTCCTGCCGTGAACGCCTTTTTGCGACAAGAGCTTGATCGCCTGCTCGCATCGGGGGTGGACCCCGAGCGGGTGGTGCTGGACGCCGGAGTCGGCTTCGGCAAGACCGTGGCGCAGAATTTTGCTCTGCTGGCCCGCCAAAGTGAGCTGGATGTGCTGGGCCTGCCCTGGCTGGCGGGCTGGTCGCGCAAGTCGTCGCTGGGGGCCGTGACCCAATTGCCGGTGGAGCAGCGCCTGGTGCCGAGTACCACGGCGGCCGTGCTCGCCGTGGACCGGGGGGCCCGTGTGGTGCGAGTGCACGATGTGCGGGAGACCCGGGCCGCCTTGCAGGTGTGGCAGGCGGTTCGCGATGCCGAGAAACCAAGCATTCAACAAGCGGCCTGAGATTCACCGGGCCAGACGAGGGATTGACATGACACGACAGTATTTCGGCACCGACGGTATCCGAGGCACGGTGGGCCAGGCGCCCATCACCCCTGACTTTGTGTTGCGACTCGCCCATGCCGTGGGTCGGGTCCTGCGCCAAACCGAAAGCAGGCCCACCGTGCTGATCGGCAAGGACACCCGCATTTCAGGCTACATGCTGGAGAGCGCACTGGAATCCGGCTTCAATTCGGCCGGGGTTGACGTGGTGTTGCTGGGCCCTCTGCCGACGCCCGGCGTGGCTTATCTGACCCGCGCCCAGCGCGCCAGCCTGGGCGTGGTCATCAGTGCCAGCCACAATCCGTTTCAGGACAATGGCATCAAGTTCTTCAGTGCCCAGGGCGCCAAGCTACCCGATGCCTGGGAGCTGGATGTTGAAGCCGCCCTGCAGGAAGCCCCCGTCTGGGTGGACTCGGCTTCGCTGGGCAAGACCCGGCGTCTCGACGATGCGGCCGGTCGCTACATCGAGTTCTGCAAGAGCACCTTTCCCAACGAACTCACGCTCAAGGGCTTGCGCATCGTGGTGGACGCTGCCCACGGTGCGGCTTACCACATCGCCCCCAAGGTGTTTCATGAGTTGGGCGCCGAGGTGATTGCGCTGGGGTGCAACCCCGACGGCCTGAACATCAATCACGAAGTCGGTGCCACCCACCCGGATGCCCTGGTGCGATCTGTCCGGGCCAACCAGGCCGATCTTGGCGTGGCGCTGGATGGGGATGCCGATCGCCTGCAGATGGTCGATGCGACCGGGCGGCTCTACAACGGCGATGAACTGCTCTACCTGTTTGCCATGGACCGACTGGAGCGGGGCCTGCCAGTGCCTGGTGTTGTCGGCACCTTGATGACCAACATGGCGGTGGAGTTGGCGCTGCGTGAACACGGCGTTGATTTTGTGCGGGCCAAGGTGGGTGACCGCTATGTGCTCGAACAGCTTGAGCAAAGAGGCTGGACCCTGGGTGGCGAGGGTTCCGGACACCTGCTGGCCCTGGATCGCCATACCACGGGCGACGGTCTCATCAGTGCCTTGCAGGTGCTGCAGGCCTGCGTGCGTGGTGGTCGCACCCTGGCGCAGTGGCTGGCACCCGTGACCTTGTTCCCGCAGACCCTGGTCAACGTCCGTCTGCGCCCGGGCCAGACCTGGCAGGACAACGCTTTGCTCAAGCAGGCCATTGCCCAGGCGGAGGCCGCTTTGGCGGGGCAGGGGCGGGTGTTGATCCGCCCCAGTGGCACAGAGCCGCTGCTGCGCGTGATGGTGGAGGCCCGCGATGCCAGCCTGGCCAGCTCGCTGGCCCATCAGATGGCCGACGCCGCGCGGGCTGGCTGAGCCGGCAGGCCTGCCCATGGTCATGCCCCCTGGTTCAGGCGGCGGTGGCCAGCAGTGCCTGGTGGTGTTGCCTGACAAAGGTCTCGAATTCGTGGGCCGGCAAGGGGCGACTGAAGTGAAAGCCCTGGACTTCCTGGCAACCCTCTTGGCGCAAGAAGTCCATTTGCCAAGCGCTTTCCACCCCTTCTGCCAGGGTCACCATGTCCAGGGCCTGTGCCATGCTGATGATGGCCCGCACCAGAGCCCGGTCCTCGGGGTTGTTCTGCAGATCGTTGATGAAGGAGCGGTCAATCTTGAGCGTGCTCACCTGGAAGCGTTTGAGTTGGCTGAGTGACGAGTAGCCTGTGCCAAAGTCATCGATCAGCAGCCGGATGCCTTGCGCATGCAATCGGTCCATGATCTGGCTGGCCCCGACAGGATCCTCCAGCGCGACACCCTCGGTCAGTTCGAGCCCCACCAGATCAGGGGCAACGCCCGCTTCGTCGACCAGCCGCTTGACCAAATCAGGGAGCTGGGACTGACGGAACTGCACGGCAGACACGTTCACGGCCAGGGTCAATGGCGGCAGGCCCTGATCGACCCATTGCCGCAACTGGCCCAGTGCGGTGCGCAGCACCCATTCCCCCAAGCCCAGAATCAGGCCGGTGTCTTCTGCAATCGGAATGAACTCGGCTGGCGAAACAGCCCCCAGCTCCGGGTGGTTCCAACGCATCAAGGCTTCAGCGCCCACCACCGCACCGGTGTTCAGGTCGAGCTGGGGTTGGTAGTGCAAGCTCAACTGTCCGCGCTCCTGGGCCCGTCGCAAGGCGTTCTCCAGCACCAGGACCCGATTGGCGTCGGCCTGGATCGCATCGGTGAACAGGCAATACTGGTTTCGGCCGCTGCGCTTGGCACGGTACATGGCCGCGTCCGCCCGCTGCTGCAGCGCCTGGAAATCGGTGCCGTGTTGCGGGAACAGGGCCACGCCAATCGACAAGGTCACGTTGAGCTCATGGCCTCCTGCCATGAAAGCCTCGGTCGCCAGATCCAGCACTGCCTGGGCCAATTTCTGTGCCTCGGGCGCCTGCGCCTGGCCAATCAGCAACACGAACTCATCCCCTCCCAGGCGAGCCACGGTGTCTGGTTCGGTCACCAGATCGTGCAAGCGGCGGGCGAATTCAAGCAGCAGCTGATCCCCGACTCCGTGGCCCAGGGAGTCGTTCACGTTCTTGAAATGATCAATGTCCAGGAAGAAGACGGCGAAACCCTGGCCGGTGCGCCGGGCCGTGTTCAAGGCCGCCTGGCTTCGCTCCTGGAGCAAGGTCCGGTTGGGCAGCCCAGTGAGGGGGTCAAAGTAGGCCAGGCTCCGGATGCGTTCTTCAGATTGCTTTTGCAGGGTGATGTCACGAAAGGCCGCGATGTAGTGGCTGGTCTGGCCTTGGGGCGACACCAGACTGCTCACGGACAGCCACTGCAGGTAGCGGCTGCGGTCTTTGCGCTGGTTCCAGGCCTCGCCTTCCCAATGGCCGTGCTGGTGAATGGCAGCGCGCACCAGGTGCACGAAGCGGTCGTCCTCACGGTGCGCGGCGAGCAACTTGGCGGGTCTGCCAAGCACCTCCTGGCGTTTAAATCCGGTCAAGGTGCAGAACGCCTGATTGACCATCATGATGTGCTCATGCGCATCGGTCACGACGAAGGCGTCGCTGCTGAGTTCGAACACCTTGGCGGTCAGGCGCAGCATCTCCTGGTCCATCTGCCGTCGTGTGACGTCTCGCACCACCGCCACAAACCTCGGCATGGCCCCTGCAGACACGGCTGATCGGGCCACAGACAGTTCGAATTCATGGGGGCCGTCCTCATGGTGCAGCACGAACAGACGCCCCCCCGACCATCCCAGTCGATGGGCTTCATCCAGGGCGCTCATCACCTCATTGCTGGCTTCCGCATCAAGGGTCTCCTGCAGGGGGCGGCCTACCACCAGTTCGGTGTGAAGAACACCGGTGCCATAGACAGGCACCTGCGCCCCCAGGCACAGGCCTTCCAGGTCGAACTCGAACATGGGGTCGGGTACGGCCTGTAGCGTGGCCTGCAGATGCTGTTGTGCGGCTTCGATTTCGGCCGTGCGGGTGGCAACCTGGGTCTCCAGCCAGCGCTCCTGCAGCCTCTGACGCGCCAGCAGATACACCAGGTACCCCAGCAGCATCGAGACCAGGGTCGCACCCAGTCCATGAACCAAGTGGTTCAGGGGGGACGTCCAGCCGTCAGCCGGACTGACGCTGAGGTGCCATTCGGCATTGGGCAGTGCAATCGTCCGCTCGACGGGCTGATCCAGCAAGCCGTGGCCGCCTTCGGCGATCACCTGTCTGGCGCCGGTGTCGGGTGCGGTCCGCCACAGTTGGTAGACAAAGCCGCGTTCGCTCAAACGGGGCAATTGGGCCTGGTTCAAGACGGGGTCCAATCGAATGGTCACGTTGGTGAAACCCCAGAAACTGTCTTGGCCTGTGCCGTCGGGCAAGAACACGGGCAGGCGCCCCACCACACCCACCCCACCTTGAACCAGCTTCAGGGGGCCGGCCATGCTGAGCTGCTTGGCCTGCCGGGCCCGCAGCGCTTCATCGCGTTGCAGCGGGTCTTCCAGCGGGTTGAAGCCGATCGCACGCTCATTGCCCGCCAGGGGGACCACTTGACTGATCCGCCCCCCGGGCCCGAGCCCCAGCATGGTGACCCCGGGATGAAATTTGAGCAGCATCTCCCCTGCCGCATCGAACTGACTCACATTGCCGCGGCTTTGCTGCACCAGCGCGGCCAAGGCGTAGTTGGCGGCCAGTGCCTGCTCCAATGCGCGCTGCACGGCCTGGGCATGGTCATTGGCCAGATCGGACAAACGGGCGATGGCTTCGCTTCGCTCGTGGTTTTGCAAAACCTGGACCAAGGCCACGGAGGCCGCCATGGAAAGCAGGAAGGTCAGCAGTGCTGCAGTCCAGGGTTTCACGGAGGGCATGGCGGCAAAGGTGCGTAGGTGAACTGGGTTGATTATGCCGTTCACCCTGCTGAGAAGACCGTCAGACCACAGGGCTTCCTGGGCACCCAGGGCAGTGTCACGGTTTTGCCATGCCCATGACATGACCCGGTCATCGCGGCTGAAGAGACTTCCCCCCAGAGCAGCTGGCTGTCCTCGTCCTGGTGTGATCCGGCGCGGCGCCGAGCTTGCAACGGTGGGGTAGGCCACGTTGGGTGGCGGCCCCTTTCAGCATTCGGTGTGCGGCTGACCAGGTGCAGCCCCGCCTGTCAGTCGCCCAGGAGCCCACGATGAAAGAGTTGCCCAACCCGACCTTCCCGCTGTCGCCGATTGCCTTGCCTCGGGGGTCGCTTCATCGAGGCGACCACTCAGCTGAGCGCCCGCACGGCGCTGCGGATGCGTCAACTGGGCGCGGGGGTATTCAGGTTTCGTGGGCGCGACACCTTGACGAAGTGCGTGAAGCCCAGCGCCTGAGGTTCGACATCTTCGCCGGTGAGATGGGCGCCCGCCTGGCCACCTCAGTGCCCGGTCACGACGTGGATTTGTTCGACGACTACTGCGAGCATCTGCTGGTGCGTGAGCAGCACAGTGGCAAGGTGATCGGAACCTACCGTGTGCTGACCCCGGTCCAGGCCAAGCGCATCGGCAGCACCTACAGCGACATGGAGTTCGACCTGACCCGCCTGCGCATGCTGCGCTCGCGCATGGTCGAGCTGGGCCGCAGCTGCGTGCACCCCGAGCACCGCCAGGGCGGCGTGATCATGGCTTTGTGGGGCGCTTTGGCCGAGTTCATGGTGCGCAACCAACTCGACACCATGATCGGCTGTGCCAGCATTCCCATGCTGCACAACGGGGTGGTCAGTGGCGACGCAGCGGCCAGCATCTGGCGCCAACTGCGTGACACGCACCTGGCCCCCATCGAGTACCACGTGCTGCCTCGCCTGGCCTTGCCGGTCGAGCAACTCGATGACAGCCTGCAGATCGAGCCGCCAGCGCTGATCAAGGGCTACCTGCGCCTGGGGGCCAAAGTGCTGGGTGCACCCGCCTGGGACCCTGACTTCAACACCGCCGATCTGCCCATGCTCATGCGCATCTCCGACCTGCCGTCACGCTACCGCAAGCACTTTCTGGGTGTCTGATGAGAACCAGCTTCGAGGCGCTGAACCAGTGGGCCACTCAGGGCCCGCCCACTGAAGTCGAGACGGATCCGGGCGGGGACGAGGGGCGCAACCGGGTGCGAGCCGTGTTCATCTCCGACCTGCACCTGGGTACCCCGGGCTGCCAGGCCGAGGCACTGCTCGACTTCCTCAAGCACCACCCCAGCGACACCCTGTATCTGGTGGGGGACATCATTGACGGTTGGCAGTTGCGCCGCCGCTGGTTCTGGCCCCAGGCTCACAACGACGTGGTGCAGAAGCTGTTGCGACGGGCCCGCAAGGGGTGTCAGATCATCTTCATTCCGGGCAACCACGACGAATTTGCCCGCGGCTTTGTCGGGCATTCCTTTGGGGGCATCGAGGTGGTCGAGCAGGCCATCCACACCACCTTGGACGGCCGCCGCCTCTGGGTCATCCATGGCGATCATTTCGATGGTGTGATCCAGTGTGCCAAGTGGCTTGCCTACCTGGGCGACAACCTTTATGAATTGCTGCTGCGCTTGAACCGGCACCTCAACAACCTGCGGGGCCGGCTGGGTCTGCCTTACTGGTCCCTCTCGGCCTACCTCAAGGGCAAGGTCAAGAAGGCGTTGAATTACGTGATGGACTTCGAGGTGGCCGTGGCCACCGAGGCGCGACGCCGGGGTCTCGATGGGGTGGTGTGCGGGCACATCCACCGGGCCGAAATGCGCACCATCCAGGGCACGCTGTACTGCAACGATGGCGATTGGGTGGAAAGCCACACGGCCTTGGTCGAGCACTTTGATGGTCGACTCGAATTGGTGCACTGGAACCCGAGCCTGGGCCAGCCGCACGGGACGGCGATCAACGCGCTCAGTGTCTGAGTCGGTCCTCTATTGATAAAGTGGAACCCATTGGTCGAAAATCGACTTGTCATGCATTTGTCATCAAAAGGCCGGGCTCGGTATGAATAATGTTGGCGACCTGTTCCTGCCCTGCCGGGTCGGCGGGTTGCCTTCCGTCTGAGTGCCGCCACCCGGCGTCAGCCGGCATGCTTGTCTGAGGTTTCTTGCTTGTCCATCTCCGCTACGTCATCCCCATCCGAACCTGCCGTGCCCGACACGGTGCAGCCGTTCCCTTTGCTGGATCGCGATCACAGCATCCTGGCCTTCAACGACCGTGTGCTGGACTGGGCCCGCCGCGGCGATGTGCCGCTGCTGGAGCGGCTTCGTTTTCTGTGCATCGTGTCGTCCAACCTCGACGAGTTTTTCGAGGTGCGTGTGGCGCCGCACCTGATTGCCCTGCAATTGCGCGATCCGCGCGGCACCTACAGCAGCAACTCGTTTGAGGCCCTGTCGGAGCGTGCCCATGATCTGGTCGAACGCCAATACAAGCTCTACAACGACCAGTTGACGCCCGCGCTGGCGCGCCTGGGCATCCGCATCGTCTCTCACGGCGAGCGCAATGCCGAGCAACGCCGCTGGGTGCACGATTACTTCGAGCGCGAGGTGCGCCCCCTGCTGGTGCCGGTGGGCCTGGACCCCGCGCACCCGTTCCCCCAGGTGGCCAACAAGTCGCTCAATTTCATTGTTCGCCTGCGGGGCCAGGACGCCTTTGGGCGCGAGAACGAAGTGGCCATCGTCAAGGTGCCTCGGGTGCTGCCCCGGGTCATCCGCATGCCGGCCCGGGTGGCGGGCAAGGGGGTCAGCTTCGTCAGCCTGTCCAGCGTCATCCGGGCGCATCTGCACGATCTGTTTGCCGGCCGCGAAGTGACCGAGTTCTCGCAGTTCCGGGTCACGCGCCACTCCGACCTGGCCTTTGATGAGGAAGATGTGCGTGACTTGCGTGCCGCGCTGCGCCAGGGCCTGGAGCACCGCAACTACGGCCAGGCCGTGCGGCTTGAGGTGTCGGCTGGTTGCTCCAAATTCCTGTCCGACTTCCTGCTGTCCCAGTTCAGTCTGCCGGTGGGGGCGCTCTACCGTGTGCACGGTCCGGTCAACCTGGTTCGCCTGACGCAGCTCATCGATCTGATGACCGAGCCCTCGCTGCTGTTTCCGGCCTGGAAGGCCGCACTGCCGCGTCAGTTGCAGCATGGCACCTCGATTTTTGAGCAGGTGGCGCAGCGGGATGTGCTGATCCACCAGCCCTTTGAGAGTTTTGACGGCGTGCTGGGCTTTTTGCGCGAGGCCGTCAACGACCCTCAGGTGCTGGCCATCAAGCAAACCATCTACCGCACCGGGTCTGATTCAGAGTTGATGGAGCTGTTGCGCGAAGGAGTGCGTCGCGGCAAGGAAGTGACGGCCGTGGTCGAGTTGAAGGCCCGTTTTGACGAAGAGGCCAACATCAACTGGGCCGAGGCACTTGAGTCCATCGGTGCCCAGGTGGTCTACGGGGTGGTGGGGCTCAAGACCCACGCCAAGATGCTGCTCGTGACCCGTCGCGAGGGCCGCGTGCTGCGCCGCTACGGGCACCTCTCCACGGGCAACTACAACCCCCGCACCGCGCGCCTCTACACCGACCTGAGTTACCTCACGGCCAACCCGGATCTGACCTCCGAGATGGACCAGGTGTTCTCTCATCTGGCCAGCCAGAACCGCCTGCCTCGCCTCAAGCACCTGTGGGTGGCACCCTTCCATCTGCACGCCAAGACCCTGGAGGCCATTCGCCAGGTGGGTCTGGCGGCCGAGCGAGGCGAGGGGGGGCGCATCGTCGCCAAGATGAACGCCTTGACCGACGAGCCCCTGATCCGCGCGCTCATCGAGGCGGGTCAGCGCGGGGCCCGCATCGACCTGATCATCCGCGGCGCCTGCATGTTGCCCGCGGGCGTCCCGGGGCAGACCGACAACATCCGGGTGCGTTCCATCATCGGGCGCTTTCTGGAGCATTCCCGGGTCTTCTATTACCGCATGGGCGAGCAAGAGCATCTCTACCTGTCCAGCGCCGACTGGATGAACCGCAACATGCTGCGCCGGGTCGAGGTGTCGTGGCCCGTCCATGACCCAGAACTGCGCCAACGCATCATTGACGAATGCCTGGTCGGCTACCTGTGCGACGACCGTGATGCCTGGACTTTGGGTGCCGATGGCGTCTACCAGCGGGTTGCTCCGTTGGGGGATGTGGCCCACGGTGTCCAGCAGGCCCTGATGGACCGTTACGGCAGCGACCCCAAACCCAAGAAAACCTGACCTGGAGTGAGTGACCCCCATGGACCTGATCTTGTGGCGACATGCCGAAGCTGAAGACGATGCCGGGGCCATGGAAGACCTGGCCCGCAACCTCACCCCCAGGGGGGAGAAGCAGGCCATGCGCATGGCAGCCTGGCTGGATCGCCAACTGCCTGAGGGCTTGAGGGTGTTGTGCAGCCCCGCCCGGCGCACTGAGCAGACGGCGCTGGCCCTGGGTCGCAAGTACAAATTGCGCGCCGAACTGCTGCCCGGGGGGCAGGTGTCGGATCTGCTCGAGTTGGTGCAATGGCCTCGTCAACGAGGGGCCGTGCTGGTGATCGGACACCAGCCCATGCTGGGCCAGACCGTGGCCCATCTGCTGGGCTTGCCTGAGGGGGAGTGCTCGGTGCGCAAGGGGGCGGTCTGGTGGCTGCGCCACCGGGAACGGCAAGGCGAATCTCAGACCGTGGTGGTCACGGTCCAGATTCCGGAGCTGCTGTAACCCCCAGCCCCCGATTTGACCGGGGGCGACTCTGTCAGGCTTTGCCGGCCTTCTTGGGGGCCACAGCAGCCGGCTTTTCGGCGGCGGGACGGCCTGTCTTGATCGAAGGAATGGCCTTCAGGGCTTTCAGGAAGGCTTCTTGACCCAGGCCGGCCAACAAACGCACGCCTGCGCGCAGGATCTCGCTCTTCTTGGGGCTGTGGGCCAGCAGGTGGGCGCGTTGCTTCAGGTCGGCCAGCACGTCGTACTCATCCTTGGGGATGGTGAAACTGTCGCGCACCAGCTTCGCCTTCTTGGCCTTCAGTTCGGGCTCGGCAGCCTTCTTGGGCTTGCTGTCCTTGATCTTCTTGGGGGCTTCGACCTTCGCCTTGGGCGGTGCGGGCACGGGCGCGGCGACAGCCACCGGCGCGGCCTTGGGCTTGGCGGCAGGCTTGCTCGCGGCCTTCTTGGGGGCGGGGCTGGCCTTGATGGCTTTGGTGTCCTTGGCGGGGGCCTTGGCCGGAGCCGCAGCCTTGGCCTTGGCAGGTGTGGCGGCCTTGGCCGGAGCGGCTGCCTTCACGGGGGCGGCGGGCACCGCCTTGGGGGCGGGCTTGGCGGCCGGCTTTTCGGCCGCCTTGCTCACCGGGGCGCTGGCAGGGGCAGCCGCCGTCACGGGCGTTGCGACCACGGGGGTGGCCACTGGGGTTGTCGGGGTCTCTTTTTTGTCGCTGGTGCTGGTCATCAACATTCCTTGAGTGAATCGGTATAAACAGTATATACGGTTTAATTCGATGTTTGTAAGGCTGCGGTGATGCCAGTCGGGTGCCTGCACCCGGCATGAAAAACCCCCGGTCACCGCAAGGTGCCGGGGGCTCATGGGATGGCCGGTCGGCTGGGACAGCGCGCTCAGGACACCAGCAGATCCAGCGACCAGGGTGTCTTTTGCCAGGCGATCGCTTCCTCGCGCAGCAGGTGGGCCGATTGCGGGTATTGCTGGCACCAGGCCTGGCTCAGGTGCAGGGTGTAGGCCATGCCGTCACAGGCCAGCTCCAGCGGGGCCAGATCGGGGGTGCGCCGGGCGTGGCACAGGGCCACGGCCAGGCGCAGGCAAAGCAACTGCGCCACAAAGGCCGCGTCGCTGAAATCGGCCTCCAGTTTGCGCAGCTTGCCGCGGTGACCCAGGATCAGCAGGCTGAGCCGGTGGAGTTCGGGCAGGGCAAAGCCCGGTGCATCGGTGTTGTCCAGAATGTAGGCGCCGTGCCGGTGGTAATCACTGTGCGAGATCTGAATGCCGATCTCGTGCAGGCTGGCAGCCCAGGCCAGCTTGCGTTCGGCACGCTCGTCCAGCGGGCTTTCGACCTGCTGGTAAAGCGCCAGTGCCGCGTCTCGCACGCGCTCTGCCTGGGCCAGGTCGACCTGAAAACGTTCACACAGTGACACCACCGTGGTGGCGCGCAAGTCGGTGTGGGGCTGTTCGCGGTCCAGCAGGTCGTACAGCACGCCCTGGCGCAAGGCACCTTGGGCCACGTGCATTTCATCAATGCCCAACAGGTCAAAAATGGCCGTGAGCACGCTGACCCCACCGCCAATGACGGCGCGGCGGTCGTCTTTCAAACCTTCCATGCGCACCCGTTCTGCGCTTTGGGCGCGCAGCAGGCGCTCCTTGAGCCAATGCAGCGCGCTGCGGGTGATGATGCCGCCAGGTTCACCGGCAGCGGCAAGGACGTCGGCCACGGCACCGACCGTACCGGACGAGCCGTAGGCGATGTCCCAACTGTCGCGGCGGTAGCTGTCCAGGGCTTCGTCGAGCACGGCCTTGGCCGCGATCTCGGCGGTCATGAAGGCCTGTTGGGTGAACAGGCCCTGGGGAAAATATTTCATTGACCAGGCGACGCTGCCCACGCGGTACGACGCCATCATGTGGGCGTTGTACTGCTGGCCCAGAATCATTTCGGTAGAGCGCCCTCCGATATCGATCACCAATCTACGCTCATCCGACTGGGGCAGCAGTCGTGCCACGCCCTGGTAGATCAGGCGGGCCTCCTCGGGGCCCGAGATCACGTCAATCGGAAAACCCAGGATCTCGGTGGCCCGGGTCAGGAAGTCGTCCCGATTGCGGGCTTCACGCAGGGTCTGGGTGGCCACCGCACGCACCTGGGTGCGCGGAAATCCGGCCAGACGTTCTGCAAAGCGGGCCAGGCAATCCCAGCCGCGTTGCATGGCCTCGGCACGAAGCCGACGCTCCTCGTCCAGGCCGCTGCCCTGACGAACTGTTTCCTTCAGGTATTCGCTGCGCTGGATCTGGCCGTGTTGCAGGCGGCCAATTTCAAGTCTGAAGCTGTTCGACCCCAGGTCGACAGCGGCAATGAGTGTTCCGTTTTGCATTTGTTGGCAGCGCTTGGGTCCGGTCACTCTGCGGCGGCAGCTGAGTTCGTCGCCGCTTGCGTACTGGGCTGTGAAGAGAGGGGGTTCGGGTTCCGGAGTCTGTCGAGGCAAGTTCGCTGGATATCGGACTCCCGCCTGCGTGGCGGCTGAACCTGACAGCAGCGATTGTGGCTGCGACCGACAGGACACCAACCGACGACCCCGTATTTTTCACGCGTTTCGCAGTCTAGAAGCCGTTTATGACAGTTGGGTGACCGAATTTGCGCTGATTGTGACAAAAAATCGGGATCTTCAGCCTCTTTGGGACCTGTCACGCAACTGTCATCAAGGCCCACTAGAGTCCAGTCAACTCTCCAACCCACCAAGGTGAATTGAAATGACCTGGACGATTCGTATGGCTGTTGCCGGCGCCGTTGCCGCTTTGCTCTCTCCCGCCAGTTGGGCGCAACAGGAAGCCACCGGCGCGGGTGCCAGCTTCCCGGCCCCCCTCTACTCGAAGTGGGCGGCTGATTACAACAAGGCCACCGGCGTGAAGATCAACTACCAATCGGTGGGTTCGGGTGCCGGCATCCGTCAGATCGAAGCCAAGACGGTGGACTTCGGCGCCTCCGACGCCCCGTTGACCGATGACGACCTCAAGGCCAAGGGCCTGGTGCAATTCCCCACCGTGATTGGCGGCGTGGTGCCGGTGATCAACGTCAAGGGCCTGACCCCGGGCCAACTGAAGCTGACCGGCGCTGTGCTGGCCGACATCTACCTGGGCAAGATCTCCCACTGGAATGATGCCGCCATCAAGTCGCTGAACCCAGGCCTCGCCCTGCCGGATTCGCCGATCGCCGTGGTGCGTCGCGCCGACGGCTCGGGTACCAGCTTCATCTTCACGAACTACCTGAGCAAGGTCAGCCCCGAGTGGAAGAGCAAGGTCGGTGAAGGCACTGCCGTGAACTGGCCCACCGGTGCGGGTGGCAAGGGCAATGAAGGCGTGGCCGCCTTCCTGGGTCGCCTGCCGGATTCCATCGGCTACCTCGAGTACGCCTATGTGAAGCAGAACAAGCTCAACTATGTGCAGATGCAGAACGCAGCCGGCACCTATGTGGCTCCGGATGACCTGACCTTCAAGGCTGCCGCTGCGGGCGCCACCTGGAGCAAGAGCTTCTACCAGATCCTGACCAATCAGCCGGGCAAGGATTCCTGGCCCATCACGGGCGCCACCTTCATCCTGATGCACAAGAAGCAGGACAAGCCGGCCCAGGCCACCACCGCTCTGAAGTTCTTTGACTGGGCTTACAAGAGCGGCGACAAGACCGCTGTTGACCTGGACTACGTGCCCATGCCCGACAGCGTCAAGGAAGTGATCCTGAAGTCCTGGAGCGAGATCCGCGAAGCGGCTGGCGACAAGCCGGTCGCCTTCAAGTGAGTCGCGGTTTCTGACCTCAGCCTCAGACCTGCTTTCGGGACTTAGTCGTGTCCACTACACTGCCGGTCAACCATGCCCCACCCGCCTCGGTGGGGCGTGCTCAACCTATGACCACACCTCCATCTCCCCGCCCTTTGTTGTCGGGTGCCATGGCTGACCGTCTTTTTGGCTGGTTGGCCAAAGGCGCTGCCATTCTGACCCTGGGCCTTCTTTTCGGCATTTTGCTGTCGCTGGTTTTCGGCGCCTGGCCCTCAATTGAAAAGTACGGCCTGAGTTTCCTCGTGCGCAGCGTCTGGGATCCGGTCCAGTCCGATTTTGGCGGTCTGGTGATGATCTACGGCACGCTGGCCACCTCGCTAATCGCGCTGGCCATTGCCGTGCCGGTCAGCTTCGGCATTGCCCTGTTCCTGACCGAGCTTTCGCCGGCCTGGCTCAAGCGCCCCTTGGGCACCGCCATCGAGCTGTTGGCAGCGGTTCCCTCCATCGTTTATGGCATGTGGGGCCTGATGGTGTTTGGCCCCATTCTGGCGCGCTTCGTGCAACAGCCCCTCCAGGCCTTGTTGAAGGGGGTGCCGCTGCTGGGCTCGTTTGTCTCCGGCCCGCCGGTGGGCATCGGCATTTTGTCGGCCGGCATCATCCTCGCCATCATGATCATTCCCTTCATTGCCTCGGTGATGCGTGATGTGTTCGAAGTGACGCCACCCCTGCTCAAGGAATCCGCCTACGGCCTGGGGTCCACGACCTGGGAAGTGGTCTGGAAGGTGGTTCTGCCTTACACCAAGACCGGTGTTCTGGGCGGGGTCATGCTGGGCCTGGGCCGGGCTCTGGGCGAGACCATGGCCGTCACCTTTGTGATCGGCAACATGAATCAGCTCAACTCGCTGAGTGTCTTCGAGGCTGCCAACAGCATCACCTCGGCATTGGCCAACGAGTTCGCTGAAGCGGGCGAGGGCCTGCACCAGGCTTCGCTGATCTACCTGGGTCTCGTGCTGTTTTTCATCACCTTCGTGGTGCTGGCCCTGTCCAAGGTGCTGCTGATGCAACTCAAGAAGAACGAAGGAGCCCGCTCATGAACACAGCAGCTTCTTCGGCACTGGCTGAGCGCACGGCGCTGGCCGCGGTGCGCCAGGCGCGCTACGCCAGCCGCAAGCGGGTCAACACCATGGCCCTGGCCTTGTCGCTGGCGGCCATGGCCTTTGGCGTGTTCTGGCTGATCTGGATTCTCTGGGAGACGGTTCGCCTGGGCTTTGGCGGCCTGAGCGTGGCCTTGTTCACCCAGTCCACGCCACCGCCGAACGAGGTGGGTGGCATTGCCAACGCGATCTTCGGCTCGCTGGTGATGGTGGTCGTTTCGACCTTCATCGGCACGCCCATCGGCATCATGGCCGGCGTCTACCTCGCTGAGTACGACACCAAGAGCTGGCTGGCCTCGACCACGCGCTTCGTCAACGACATTCTGTTGTCGGCGCCCAGCATCGTGATCGGCCTGTTTGTCTACGCCATCGTGGTGGCCCGTTTCAAGAGCTTCTCGGGCTGGGCCGGCATCATCGCCCTGGCACTGATCGTGATTCCGGTGGTCATCCGGACCACCGAGAACATGCTCACGCTGGTGCCTTCGGCGCTGCGCGAGGCCGCCTACGCCTTGGGCACGCCCAAGTGGAAGGTGATCATCACGATCACGCTGCGCGCTGCCAAGTCGGGCGTGATCACCGGGGTGTTGCTGGCAGTGGCCCGCATCTCGGGCGAGACCGCCCCCTTGCTGTTCACCGCGCTGAACAATCAATTCTGGAACTCGGACCTGTCCAAACCCATGGCCAGCCTGCCCGTGACCATCTTCAAATTTGCGATGAGCCCGTACGAAAACTGGCAGCAACTGGCCTGGGCAGGCGTGTTCCTGATCACCATGGCGGTGCTGGGGCTCAACATCCTGGCGCGCGTGCTGACCCGTCAGAAGTAAAGGCAAGGATTTTTCATGACCACATTCACCGTGCCCGACGAGCAAGCCAAGATTGCGGTGCGCAACCTGAACTTCTACTACGGCAAATTCCATGCCCTCAAGGGCATCAATCTGAACATTCCCGAGAAGAAGGTCACCGCCTTCATCGGCCCGTCGGGTTGCGGCAAGTCGACCCTGCTGCGCACCTTCAACCGCATGTTCGAGCTGTACCCCGAGCAACGGGCCGAAGGCGAGATCGTGCTGGATGGCGAGAACCTGCTCACCTCCAAGCAGGACGTGGCCCTGATCCGTGCCAAGGTCGGCATGGTGTTTCAGAAGCCGACGCCCTTCCCGATGTCGATCTACGACAACATCGCCTTCGGTGTGAAGCTGTTTGAGAACCTCAGCGCCACCGACATGGATGATCGCGTTGAATGGGCCTTGCGCAAGGCGGCACTCTGGACCGAGGTGAAGGACAAGCTCAACCAGAGCGGTTCGGGCCTGTCCGGTGGCCAGCAGCAGCGTCTGTGCATTGCCCGCGGCATTGCCATCAAGCCTGAGGTTCTGTTGCTTGACGAGCCCTGCTCGGCGCTTGATCCGATCTCCACCGCCAAGGTGGAAGAGCTGATCGCCGAATTGAAGGATGACTACACCGTGGTCATCGTGACCCACAACATGCAGCAGGCGGCACGCTGCAGCGACTACACCGCCTACATGTACCTGGGCGATCTGGTCGAGTTCGGCGAGACGGAACAGATGTTCTTCAAGCCCACCCGCAAAGAAACAGAAGACTAC
Source organism: Curvibacter sp. GW821-FHT01G03 (assembly GCF_059422285.1). Lineage (NCBI taxonomy): Bacteria > Pseudomonadati > Pseudomonadota > Betaproteobacteria > Burkholderiales > Comamonadaceae > Curvibacter > Curvibacter sp. GW821-FHT01G03. Next base: position 246,667 of record NZ_JBWKWP010000004.1, on the reverse strand, counting down.
ATCACAGGCCGTTTCGGTTGAGGAGGGCAGCATGCCTGAAAAACATCTTTCCACCCAGTTCGACAGTGATCTCAACGGCGTTTCGTCGCGGGTCATGGAGCTGGGCGGCCTGGTTGAATCCCAGATCCATCAAGCCATCTACTCGCTGTCGAACTTCAGCACCGAGGCTGCGGCCCAGGTGATCGACATCGAACAGCGGGTCAATGCCATGGAGATCGAGATCGACCGAGATCTCGCCTCCATCATTGCGCGGCGCCAGCCCACGGCGCGCGACCTGCGCCTGTTGCTGGCCATCTCGAAGACCACGGCCAACCTGGAGCGCGTGGGCGACGAGGCCAGCAAGATCGCCCGCATGGTCAAGTCGATCATCGAAAGCGGCTCGGCCCGCCAACTGCCTTCCACCGACCTGCGTGTGGCGGCGGACTTGGCGGCCGGCCTGCTGCGCAAGGCGCTCGACGCCTTTGCCCGGCTTGACACCTCCACGGCCGTGGCCATTCTCAAAGAGGATGACCTGATCGACCGCGAGTTCGACGGTTTCGTGCGCAAGCTCATCACCTACATGATGGAAGACCCCCGCACGATCTCGCCCAGCCTGGATCTGCTGTTCCTGGCCAAGGCCATCGAGCGCATCGGTGACCATGCCAAGAACATTGCCGAGTTCATCATTTACGTTGTCAAGGGCACGGATGTGCGCCACGCGTCCATCGACGACGTGGAGTCCGCCGTCCGGTGATCTGCCATGAAGAAGCTGCCCCATATCCTGATCGTTGAAGATGAGCCGGCGATTGCCGAGCTGATCGCGGTCAACCTGCGCCACAACGGCTTTCAGCCGGTGTGGGCCGAAGACGGCATTTCGGCCCAGCGCGAGCTGGATGCCGTGCTGCCTGATGTCATCCTGCTGGACTGGATGCTGCCCGGCCAGAGCGGTGTGGCCCTGGCGCGCAAATGGCGCGCCGACGCCCGCACCAAGGGTGTCCCGATCCTGATGCTGACCGCGCGCGGCGACGAGTCCGACAAGGTGGCGGGTCTTGACGCGGGTGCCGACGACTACATCACCAAGCCCTTTTCCACCCAGGAGTTGCTGGCGCGCATCCGTGCCGTGCTGCGCCGCCGGGCCCCGGAGCAGGTGTCCGACACGGTGACCATCGGTGAACTGGTGCTCGATGCAGCCACCTACCGGGTCACGTTCTCGGGCCAGCCGCTCAAGGTCGGCCCCACCGAGTTCAAGCTGCTGCACTACCTCATGAAGCATTCCGAGCGCGTGCACAGCCGTTCGCAATTGCTCGACAAGGTGTGGGGCGACCATGTGTTCATCGAAGAGCGCACCGTCGACGTGCACGTCAAACGCCTGCGTGAGGCCCTGGGTGGGGCCGGCACCATGGTCGAAACCGTGCGCGGCGCGGGCTACCGGCTCACCGGTCAGCCCCAGGTGGCGGTGTCTGCCCCCGCGTCGGTTGCTCCTGTGGCTTCTGCTGCTTCTGTTGCTTCCGCCTGACGGCCTGACTGGCCTTTCTCATGACATTCCGGTTCTTGACTTTTGCCGGGGCCCAGCTGTTGGCGGTCCTGGCAGGGTGGTCGCTGGGCGACGCCCTGGGGGCCCTGCTGGCCTTGCTGCTGGGCACCTGGCTGTGGTTTCTGCTTGACCTGTGGCGTGGCCTGCGGGTGCGCCGCTGGTTGCGCAAAGGCCAACTCGATGAGGCCCCCGCCCTGGGCGGCCTGTGGGGCGAGGTGGCCGACCGGGCGCGACGCATGCTGCGCCAACTGGTCAAGAAGGCCGAGGACAGCGAAGCCCGGCTGCAGGAGTTTCTGCTGGCCATCCAGGCCTCGCCCAACGGCGTGGTGCTGCTGGACCCCGAAGGTCACATCGAATGGTGCAACCAGACCGCAGCCGAGCATTTCGGTTTCGATCCGGATCGGGACCTGATGCAGTCCATCGGCAACCTGTTGCGCGAGCCGGTTTTTGCCGCCTATTACGCCTCGCGCGACTACAGCCACGACATTGTGATGAACGGCCGTGGCAGCACCTTGTCCCGGCCGGTGCGCCTGTCGGTGCACCTGCACGGCTATGGCGAAGGACGGCGTCTGCTGCTGTCGCGCGACATCACCGCACTCGACCAGGCCGACGCCATGCGCCGTGACTTTGTGGCCAACGTGTCGCACGAAATTCGCACCCCATTGACGGTGCTGTCGGGTTTCATCGAGACCCTGCAGACCCTCAACCTCGAAAACCACGAGCGTCAGCACTACCTGAACCTGATGTCCCAGCAGGCCAGCCGCATGCAGACCGTGGTGAGCGACCTGCTCACGTTGTCGCGTCTGGAAGGCAGCCCGGCCCCGGGCTTGACCGAATGGGTGGGGGTGTTGGGGCTGCTCATGCACTGCGAGCAAGAGGCCCAGGCCCTGTCGGGCGTGATTGGCAGCCACAGCGGGCGTCGTCACCAGATCCACTTCGACATCGAGGCGGCCCGCGGCCTCGATCTGGCCGGTTCGCACAACGAGTTGCAAAGCGCCTTGTCCAACCTGGTCAGCAATGCCGTGCGCTACACCCCGGGTGGCGGCAGCATCCAGGTCAGCTGGCACATGCTGCCGGACGGGCGCGCCGAGTTCGACGTGCGGGATTCTGGCCCTGGCATTGCGCCTGAGCACCTTCCGCGCCTCACCGAGCGCTTCTACCGGGTGGATCGCAGCCGCTCGCGTGAAACCGGTGGCACCGGCCTGGGCCTGGCCATCGTCAAGCACGTGGTGCAGCGCCACGGGGCCCAGCTCAACATCGAAAGCACGCTGGGCGTGGGCTCGCGGTTCTCGATCGTGTTCCCTGCCAGCCGCTTGCGGCAGGCCGTTCCCGCACTCACCGGGGCGATGCCATCGGGCGGTGCACAGCGCGCCAAAGAAGCGGCATGAAGATGGCCGCCACGGCGGCCAGCGCCACGGTGCTGCCAGCCCAGAAGGCATCGGGCCGTTCCCAGGGTGCCCAGCCGGCCAGGCCGCGGTAGGCCAGCCAGTAGCCGCCGCCCAGGCCGGCACCCCACAGCAAGGCGCCGTACACCACCAGCGTGACCACCGTCACGCGGTAGCAGCGCAGCACAAATACGCACAGGGTCTGGGCCGCATCGAACAGGTGGTACAGCGCCACCCAAACCAGCAAAGGCGCGGCCTGGCGGGCCACCTCGGCCTGCTGGGTGTAGAGCCGGGGCAGCTCGGCATGACCCAGCCACAGCGCGGCTGAGCACAGCGTGGCCAAGCCCATGGCCAGCAGCAGGCCGGTTCGGATCGCCTGCCGGGCCCGGGCTGGCTGGCGCCCCCCCAGCCAGTAGCTGGCCCGGGCACTGGTGGCGATCCCAATCGACAACGGCACCATGTACAGCACGGCCATCAGGTTGGCCGCAATCTGATGGCTGGCCGCCGCGGTGGTGCCCAGGCGAGCAATGAACAGCGCCATCAGGGTGAAGGAAGTCACCTCGACCAGGATGGACAGGCCGGCCGGCAGGCCCAGGCGCAGAAACTGGCCCAACTGTTGCCAGTCGGGGGGCTCGGGCCGTTGCCACAGGCGGTAAGGGTGGTAAACCGTCTGCCGGCTCAGCATCAGCGCAGCCAGGGCGGCCATTGCGCCATTCACGGCCAGGGTGGCCCAGGCGCAGCCAGTGGCGCCCTGCGCGGTGACACCGGCGCCTCCCCAGGCCCACCACATCGACAGCGGCACCTTCAGCGCCAGCCCCGCCAACTGCAGCCAGGTGACCAGGCGCGGCAGGTGCAGGGCCTGGTTCAGCGTGCTGTAGACGCGAAACAGCAGCGCCGGCGGCAATGCCAGGGCCAGCACTTGCAGGTAATGGCCCACATCGGCGCGCAATTCGTCGGGCACCCCGGTCCAGCGCAGCAAGGCGTCGGGCTGGAGCAGCACGCCCATGCCCAGCACCGAAGCGACAGCACACAGGTACAGCGACTGGCGCACCGAACGCCCCACCGCCAGCGGGCGCTCTGCGCCTTCCAATTCGGCCCAGACTGGCAGCAAGGCCTGCAGCACCCCCATCAAGCCCACGTAGACGCTGATGTACACGGCCGAACCCACGGCCAGCGCGGCCAGGGCCTCGGGTGAATGGCGGCCGGCCACCAGGGTGTCGGTGACGCCGAAGGCCATCACGGCCAATTGGCCGGCCAGCACCGTGCCCGCATGGCGGGCAATCAGGCGCAACTCGCTCAAGTTCAGCTCCCGGCCCGGCGGTAGACCAGCACGGATTCGCGCTGCTCACCCTGGCGCCACACATTGGTTTCGTAAATCCAGTTCGGGCCGTCGTGGGTTTCCAGCCAGCCCACCAACTGGTTGCGGTCCACCAGCAGCCAGTCGCAGCGGGTGTTGGCGCCGGTGGGCACCAGGCGCAGATCGCCGTGCACCTGGAAGGCTGCCGTCTGGTCGGGGCTCAGGCCGTAGACCTCGGCGCAGGTGGCCGTGCCCATCAGGGCCCGCGCCGACTGCACCATGCTGGCGTAGCTCAGCGCGTAATCGAGCAGGGGCAGCCACAGCGTCATCAGCAGGATCCAGCCCAGTGCGGCACCGCTGGCGGGCAGCACCAGGCTCTTCCAGATCGCGGCGCGGTGGCGGCCGGCACGCCATTTCACCAGCCACAGCCAGGCGCCGGTGGCGGCCACTGCACACAGCAGGGGGAACCACGACAGCTCGGGCCGGAATCCAGGCGCCAGCCGTGCCACATTGGCTGCAGGTTGTGCCGGAAAGCCGGTTTGCATGGCCAGCCACACCACCCAGATCACCAGCGCGGCGCTGGTAAAGAACAGCAGCGTGAACCAATCGATCAGCGCCCCCATGCTGCGGCTCAACGTGGGCAGGGCAAAGGCGGCCAGGGTGGCCAGTGCCGGCAGGCCGAGCAGCAGCGCCCGGTCGGCTGGCGGGGTGGTGAAGGTGATCACCACCGACACGGCCACGAAGCAGATGGGCAGCCCCAGGTGCAACGGCCAGGGGCCCGTGCGCAGCTGATGGCGCCAGCGCCACAGCGACCACAGCGCCAGCGGCCAGGCAGGCCAGGCAAACCACAGCAGCAGGCGGGCCAGGCTGCGCGCCTCGCCAAAGCTGGGCCACACCATGCGCCAGTGCGCCAGATCCAGCTGGTAGACCAGCACGCCCACGCCAGCCGTCACGCAGGCGGCAGCCAGCGAGGCCTCGCGGGGCCACGCCGGGCGTTGGCGGCCTTCGGTGTCGGCGTCGGTCTGCAGGCGGACCAGTACCGCGCTGGCCGCCCCAAGCACCAGTGCCACAGTGGGGGCGCCGCTCAGGGCCAGGCCAGCCAGCCCCAGCACCAGGGCCGTCAGCGGGGCCCAGCGCCGATAGGGGCTGGCGGCGACCGCATAGAAGGTGAGCGTGGTGCAGGTGAGTTGGGCCAGGTAAGAGGTGACTTCATGGCTGGGCCGGGCCAGACCCAGGCAGGCCATCAGCGCCAGCAGGCCGCCATCGGCCAGGGCGCGGGCGTAATCATTGGGGCGGGCCTCGCCTCCGAAGGCGAAGGCCACGGGTTGGGCCCGCGGGCTGCGGGCCAGGTAATACACGCCGTACCAGGTGGCCACCAGGGTCAGGGCCAGCATGGCCATGAAGGGCAAGCGGGTCACCAACTCGGGGGCCCAGCTGGCCGGCGCCAGTTGCAGCATCCAGGCGCCGATCCAGTAAGCCAGCAGGCCGTCGTTCTCGGGGGCCAGCCCGGCCAGGGTGGGCTGCAGCCAACTGGTGTGGCCGGCCGCCATTTCCATCATGTAGCCCAGTTCGGCGATGTCGGCGCCTTTCCAGGGCGCGCGGCCCCAGAAGCCGGCCAGCACGTAGGCGGCACACAGGCCGATCAGGGCCCAGCGGGGCAGGCGACGGACAGCGCTCTGGGCAACGATGGCGGGTGAGGTCGAGTTCAAGGTGCGGGTAGGGAAGATTCGTGGCAACCGGGCCGCCCGCTGCGGGGGGCAAAATGCAGCGGGCAAGAAAAAAGGCAGCTCGGGGACCGGGCTGCCTTTTTAGCAGAAGTCGGAGCGGCGAGAGTCGCCGCCTTTGACTTACTTGCTGGCGGTGGCCAGCTTGCCGAAACGGTTGCGGAAGCGTTCGACGCGACCACCCATGTTGTCCACCGACTTTTGGGTGCCGGTGTAGAAGGGGTGGGATTCGCTGGAAGTGTCCAGCTTGAACAGGGGCAGTTCGCGACCGTCTTCGGTCTTGCCCATTTCTTTGGTGTTCACGCAGGAACGGGTCACAAACTTGAAACCGTTGGAGAGGTCCACAAACAGGACTTCGCGGTAGTTCGGGTGAATGCCTTCTTTGGCCATGGTCTTACCTTTTAGGAAGTTGCGAGAGCCACTGCACAAACCACTGCACAGCACTTTTCGCCAAAAGCCCTCGATTATCCCATTTTTCTGACAGCCGGCTCAAGGCTTTTTTACCGTCGACCGTTCTCAGACGGATTCCACCCCGCACCAGTTCACCAGGTAGTGCGCCAGCGTCAGGGTGACCCGGCGCATGCTGGCCAGCGAAACCGCTTCGTCGATGCCGTGGATGTCGCGTGCCAGCGGGCCGTAATTGGTGACCGGGATGTCGGTCATCAGGCTGAAGTGCCGGCCGTCGGTAGTGGCGGTGCAGGCCAGGCGCTCGGCCTCGCGGCCGTTCACCGCCCGGTGGGCCTGGGCCAGCGCCTGCATGGCCGGGTGATCGAGGTCATACACACAGCCTGGCGAGCGATGGCCTTGGGTGCTGATCTCGACTTGCAGGGCCGGGTTCAGGGCCTGGGCCTTGGCGCGCAAGCGCTGGCTGATCAGGGCCACCGCGGCATCGGGTTCGGTGCCTGGGTAGTAGCTGCAACGCAGGCCCAGGGTGCAGGTGCAAGGCACGGAGGAGTTCCATTCACCCCCCTCGATGCGCCCCAGGTTGAAGTTGATCGGGTGGGCCACGTCCCGGAAGGCCGGGTGGCGGTTCTCCGGTGCATTCCATTCGGCTTCCAGCAGCTTCAGGTCGGCCATCAGTTCGTGGGCCGCCTCGATGGGGTTCAGGCCCTGGCCCATGTAGGCCACATGGGCCGGCCGCCCGGTCAGGGTGACGAACAGCCAGCTCACACCCACCTGGGCCGCCATCAGGGTTTCGGCAAAGGGCTCGGGGATGATCACCGCGTCAAAGTCGGTCAGGCGCGCCTTGGCCAGGGCGTTCTGCAGGGCATGTACCGTGGCCAAGGTGCCGTTGCCGGTGTTCTCTTCGTCCAGCACGGCATTGAAGCCCACCACCCCGGCCGGTTGCAGGCCGAGCCGGCGCAAGGCCTTGAAGGCCATCAGGGCGCAGACGATGCCCCCCTTCATGTCGCCCGCGCCCCGGCCAAACAGCCAGTCGTCCTTCACATGGGGCTGGAAGGGCGGTGCGCTCCAGAGGGCCTCAGGGCCGGTCGGCACCACATCCAGGTGCCCGTTGAACAGCACTGAGCGCCCGCGAGGGCCTTGCTTGTTGCGTGGCAGGTGCCGGGCCAGCAGGTTGTAGCGCCCGCCATCGGGGTCGCAGGGGCAGGAGAACAGGGGCGAGCGACGGATGCGATCGCTGTCGAGCACGATGCGTTCGCAGTCCAGGCCCAGCGCCTGCAGTTGGGCCTCCAGAAAATCGGCGGCCGGCTGCTCGGCCCCCGAGGGGCTGCGCGCGGCCACGAAGGCGCTCAGGGTGTCGATCATCTCGGCGTCGAGTTGCGCCACGGCCTGTTGCAGCGCTGCGGCTGTCGGTGCGGGGTGAGAGGTCATTTCGGGGCCATTCAAATGGAGAGGTGATGGGAAGTTGGGCCTCAGCCGCCGTCTTTCAGCACACCATCCAGCTTGTCGATCAGCTCGTCGGCGTTGGTTTTTGAAAACACCAGGGGCGGGCGGATCTTCAGGCAGTTGGCCTGCGGGCCCGAGGCGCTGAGCAGCACGCCGGCGCGGCGCAGGCCGTTCACCACCCGGGCGGCCAGCGGGCCGTCTGCCTGCTGGCGGGCCCGGTCATTCACCAGCTCCACGCTCACGAACAGGCCGGCACCGCGCACATCCCCCACCGCCTCATGGCGGGCGGCCAGTGACTGCAGGCCATCGCGCAGGTACTGGCCCACGGCCAGGGCGTTGGCCTGCAGGGCCTCTTGCTCGATCACGTCGAGCACGGCGCTGGCCACGGCCATCGACACCGGGTTGCCGCCAAAGGTATTGAAGTAACGGCACTCGCGCCCGAAGGCGGCCAGCACCTCGGGCCGCACGGCCAGGCCCGCCACCGGGTGGCCGTTGCCCATGGGCTTGCCCAGGGTCACGATGTCGGGCACCAAGCCGTGGCGTTCAAAGCCCCAGAAGGCCTCGCCCGTGCGGCCGAAGCCGGGCTGCACCTCGTCGGCGATGAACAGGCCGCCAGCCTCGCGCATGGCCTGCACGGCGGGCTGCAGAAAGCCGGCCGGGGCGGTGCACAGACCGTCGCTGGAGAACACCGTGTCGACCAGCAATGCCGCGGGGCGCAGGCCCTGGGCTTGCAGGTCGGCGATGGCGGCGCGCACATCGCGGGCCAGGCGTTGGCCCAGATCAGTGGCAGGCTCACGGTAGCTGTCGGGGGCGGCCACGGTGCGCACGGCGGCGCCCAGCTTCATGCCGGCCCCCAGCGAGGGCGAGGCCTCGGCCAGCACGGTGGTCACGCCGTGATAGGCCCAGCGGGTGATGACCAGGCCCTGCGCCCCGGTGTGGGCGCGTGCGATGCGCAGCGCCAGGTCATTGGCCTCGCTGCCGGTGCAGGTGAACATGGCCTGGCCCAGCTCGCTGGGCAGGTGGCCCAGCAGGCGCTCGGCGTAGTCAAGCACGCCCTCGTGCAGGTAGCGGGTGTGGGTGTTGAGCTGGGCCGCCTGGCGGGCCAGGGCTTGCACCACCTGGGGGTGGGCGTGGCCCACGCTGGCCACGTTGTTGTAGGCATCCAGGTAGCGGCGGCCCTGGGCGTCGTACAGCCAAACCCCTTCACCGCGCACCAGGTGCAGGGGTTCTTCGTAGAAAAGGCGGTAGGCGGGGCCCAGCAGGCGGGCGCGGCGTTCCAGCAGGGCGGCGGTGTCGGACGATGCGGTGGGGTGGTGCATGGGGATGACTTTCAGCCGCAGGCTTGCCGAAGTGCGGCCTCGGCCTGGGTCGGGGTGGCGGAATCCAGGGCTTGCAGGCGGGCCCAGGAGATGGCGTTGTTGCGCAGCAGGTAAGGCGCGTTGTCGGGTTGGCGGGCGGCGCGCCAACCGCTGATGGCCACCACCATCACCAGGCGGGCTCGCACCAGATCGGTCAGCAGTTCCAGCTCCAGCGGCTGCAGCGGCCATTCAGCGTGGTAGGCCGCGGCAAAGCCCGCGATGGCCGCCAGCGCCTGGGGGGCACCCCCCTCACCGCGCGCATCCAGCTGGTACGACGCGGCCACGGCCAGGTCGTTCACGCGGGGGCCCATCACCACATCGCCAAAGTCAAGGATGCCACTGACCTGATCGGTGTGCTGTGCATCGACCAGCAGGTTGTAGAGATTGAAGTCGTTGTGGATGGCCTGGCGTGGCAGGTGGCCCAGCCGGGGCAGCACGCGCTCGACAAAGCCGTCAAGGGCCCGGTGGGCCAGGGCCTGACGGGCCGGGTCGTTCACATGCACCAGCAGGCCTCGCACCCGATCGGCACGCTGGATGTCCCAGGGCAGGGCCTGCTCGCCGGCCGGGTGACTGACGTCGGCCAGGGCATGGTCCAGGCGGGCCAGCAGGCGGGCCACGTTCAGGCGCTGGGCCTCGGAGCGTGGGGCCTGGGGCATGGGCAGCCCTTCCAGGTAGCTGAACAGGCGCACCACGCGATGGCCTCCGTCGGGCCAGTCCAGGGTCAGGCTGGGCTGGCCGTTGACCGTGGGCAGCAGGCGCTGCACCGGCAGCTCGGGGGCCTGGCTCGCCAGGTGCAGCAGCACCTGGGTCTGAAAATCGGCCACCAGCGCGCTTTCCTGGGGGTGCGAGATCTTCAGCATGCAGGCGGCTCCCTGCCGGGGCTGGACCAGGAAGTTGGCGTCGCGTTCGCCGCTGAGGGCCTGCAACTCAAGCTCGTGCAGGCCATAGTGCTGGCGCAGCAGCCCACGGGCCTCGTCCAGGGAGACCGGGGCGGGGGGCGCGCTCAGCAGGGCGGCGCCGGGCAGCAGGGCCGCGCTGTCGTGTGCCGGGTGTTTCAGGGAGGCGGCGGGTGCGAGCCTGCTCATCTCAAGCCACCGACTCAAAGCCGCGCAGGGCGCTCACCAGGTTGGGCCCCAGGTCATCGCCCAGGTAGCCGCCCTCCTGCACCAGCACGGTGGGCAGGCCCAGGCGCGCGATCTCGGCCGTGATGCGGGCAAAGCCCGGGGTGCTGACCGCCAGCATGCGGTAGGGGTCGTTTTCGTGGGCGTCCAGTCCCAGCGCCACCACCAGCGCGCCGGGGGCGTAGGCACGCAGGCTGTTCAGGGCCTTCTGAAGGGTTTGCAGGTAGCCTTCATCGCCCGTGCCACGCGGCAAGGGCAGGTTGATGTTGTAACCCAGGCCCTCGCCCTCGCCGTGCTCATGGCCATGGCCCGTGAAGTAGGGCGTGCACACATGGGGGTCGGCATGCAGCGAGACGGTCAGCACATCATTGCGGCGCCAGAAAATGCCCTGGGTCCCGTTGCCGTGGTGCACGTCGATGTCCAGCACGGCCACCCGGGCATGGCGCTGGCGCAGGTGCTGGGCCGCGATGGCGCTGTTGTTGAGGTAGCAAAAGCCGTTCGCCCGGTCGGTGTAGGCGTGGTGCCCCGGGGGGCGGCACAGCGCGTACACGGCGCGTTCACCGGCCAGCACCAGTTCGGCGGCGTGGGTGGCGCTGTGGGCCGCCGCGGTGGCCGCCTGCCAGGTGTGGTGGCCGATGCTGCAGGCGTTGTCGCCCATGTGGTAGCCGGCCTGGCCCACCAGGTGATCGGGGTAGGTGAAGGGCTGGCCCGGAAAGGGGTAGACGTTGGGCATCACCTCGTCGGAGGCGTTCTCGAGCTGCTGCCAGCGCTCCCAGGCGGTTTCGAGAAAGTGCAGGTACTGTGGTGTATGGATGGCGGCGCGCGGGCCGGGGCCATGGTCGTCCGGGGTCAGCACCGTGTGGCCGGCCCCCTGGGCTGCGGCCAGCAGCCGGGTGGCGCGTTCGGGTTGCTCGTTGCTGCGCTTCATGCGGCCGCGCACGATGAACTGTTGCGGGTCGTGGCCCTGGTGCTGGTCGGAGTGGACGATCTTCATGGCGTTGGAGCAGGGTGGAGTTCAGGGTGGGGTGGGGGGCGCCGTGGTGGCCCTGTGCTGGGCGTGCAGGAACAGGGCTTGCACGTGTTCCTGCCCCTCGATCAGGTGGTGACGCAGGGCGTGTTCGGCGGCGGCGGCATCGCGTCGGCGCATGGCGTCGATCACCGGGCGGTGCGACTCGGCGATCAGGTTCGGGTCGCGGTAGCTGCCCTCGGTCAGGGCCAGGATCATGCGGATCTCGGTCTGCATGTTGCTGAACAGCCGGTGCAGGTAGGCGTTGCCTGAGATCTCGCAGATGCAGGCGTGGATGCCCAGGTCCAGGGCCACGCGCTCGGCCTGACCCAGGTGCGGGGCCTGGGCCACCATGTGGTCGACGCGGGCCTGCAGTTGCGCCAGTTGTTCGTCGCTGGCCTGGCGGCAGGCCAGGCCGGTGGCCAGGACCTCCAGTCCGATGCGCACCTGGAACAGGTCGTTGATCTGCTGCAGGTCCAGGGTGCGCACCGTGAAGCCATAGCGCGGGCGCGCCACCAACAGGCCCTGGCTTTCCAGGCGTCGGGCGGCTTCACGCACCGGGGCACGGCTGACACCCATCTGGCGCGCCAGTTCGGCCTCGACGATGCGGGCCCCGGGGGGCAGACGGCCTTCGACGATGGCCTGCTGCAACTGCGCCTCGACCACGGCCACCAGATCGGGCAGATCGATGGACGAAAAGCCGGGGGCAGCAGAGGGGACAGCGCGGGTTTCGGGTTGAGGGGCGGCGATGGGGTTCATGGTGTGGCGCGGCGTTGTCTCGACGGGGTCTTTGTCAGGGCCGTTACTTTAAGCGCCTGGGCAAGGCCAGATAGACCCCGGCCGCGCCGATCAGGGCCATGCCCCCCAGGGCCAGGGCGTCGGGCGGGCGCTGGAACCAGAAGGTGCTGATCAACACCGCCAACAGCAGTTGCAGGTAGTTCATCGGGGCCAGCACCGAGGCCGACACGCGTCGAAAGGCGGCCAACAGCAGCAACTGGGCCGCTCCGCTGACGAAGCCGCCGGCCACCAGCGCCGCCAGTTCAAGCCAGCCCGGCCAGGCCATGGGGCCGGTGAACAGGGCGGGCAGGTTGGTCACCACCAGGCACATGGCGGCCATGTAGGCGTATTGCGCAGGGGCCGGCACCAGGCCTGACAGGCGCCGCGTGAGCACCTGGAACAGGGCGTAGCACACGGCGGCCAGCGCCATCAGCAGCGTGCCGGCCAGGGGCAGGGCACTGCCTGGACGCACGATCAGCAGCATGCCGGCAAAGCCGACCAGCACAGCCACCCACTGCACGCGCCCGACCTGCTCGCCCAGCACCCAGGGCGACAGGGCCACCATGATCAGCGGGGCGGTGAAGTAGATCGCGGTGGCCTCGGCCAGCGGCATGCTGGCCAACGCGGTCATGAAGCTGGTTGCCACGATGGCCAGCATGAGGCTGCGCAGGAACAGCAGCTTCTGATGCGGTTGGCGCCACAGCCGCCAGTCGCCATGCCGCCAAAGCAGGACCGCGGCCATGCTGCCCACGGCCACGTAGCGGGTCAGGTTCATCAGCGTGGCCGGGTAATGGGCCAGCATGTGTTTGGCAAAGGCGTCGTAGCAGGCAAAGGCCAGCAGGGCGGCGAGGAACAGCAGCATGCCCTGGCGCTGTTGCGCCGCGGCAGCGGCCTGGGGCGCTGCCGCCTGAGCCCTGGGGGCGAGGGTGTCAGCCATGCAAGCCTTCCAGGAACGCCTTCAGGCCGGGGCCGATGGCCTCGACCATGTAGCCGCCCTCCTGGACCACCACGGTGGGCAGGCCCAGCTGGCGCACCCGGCGGCCGACGTCGCGGTAGGCGTCAAAGTCGAGCCGCAGCACGCTGATCGGGTCGTCCTTGTAGGTGTCAAAGCCCAGGGCCAGCACCAGGGCCTGGGGCGCGAAGGCTTGCAGCGCGGCTTGCGCCGCGTCCAGTGCCTGCGCGAACTCTGCGTTGCCGCTGCCGTGCGGCAGCGGCAGGTTCAGGTTGCAACCGGCACCGGGCCCGGTACCGCGTTCTTCGGCGTAGCCGGTGTAGAACGGAAAGTACTGGGCCGGATCGGCGTGGGTGGAGACCGTCATCACCTCGGCGCGGTCGTAGAAGATGTTCTGGGTGCCGTCGCCGTGGTGTGCGTCGACATCAAGCACGGCCACGCGGCCGAAGTGTGCCTGCAGGCGTGCCGCTGCGCAGGCGTTGTTGTTGACAAAGCAAAAGCCACTGGCCCGGTCGTTGTGGGCGTGGTGGCCTGAGGGGCGGCACAGGGCATAGGCGGCGGGGGCCCCGGCGATCACTGCGTCGGCGGCGGCCACGGCGCTGTGGGCCGAGCGCAGGATGGCGCGCCAGCTGGGCGCGCCCAGGGGGCAGGACAGGTCGCCCAGGTAGTAGCCGGTCTGGGCTACCAGCGAGGGCGAGGGGCAGGGCCTGCGGCGCAGGCCGGTTTGCGGTGCCGGGTACGGCGCCAGGTTGGGCAGCACCTCGATGCCGGGCTCGACGCCGGGGCGGCGCAGGGCTTGCCAGCGGTCCCAGGCGGTTTCCAGGTAGTCCAGGTAGTGCGGGGCATGGACCGCCGCCAGGGGTTCGCGGCCCAGCTCAGGGGGCTCGTGCACCGGCACGCCGCAGGCCTGCAGCGTGGCCTGCAGGGCGCTGGCGCGGCTGGGCAGGTCGGCGGCGGGCATCAGGCGGCCCAGGCGCATGAACTGCTGCGGCGTGTGCAGCATCTGGTCGGGCGAGAAGAAGGCTTGCATGGGGCGCTCCGGTGGCTTGGGGCGGTTCTGGCGGTTTTTGCGATTCAGGCGGGCAGGCTGGCTTCGAACAGGTCGAAGGCCTGGTCCAGGCGAGCGAACAGGGTGTCGAGTTCGGCGGCGCTGATGATCAAGGGCGGGCACAGGGCCACGGTGTCGCCCATGGCACGCACGATCAGGCCCTGCTCCTGGGCAAGTTGGGCCAGGCGCGGGCCGGCCTTGAGGGCGGGGGCAAAGGGCTGGCGGCTGGCTTTGTCGGCCACCAGCTCCAGGGCGCCGATCAGGCCCACGCCGCGGGCTTCGCCCACACAGCGGCGCTGGCCGAACTGGCGCAGGCGGGCCTGGAAGCCGGGCGCGAGTTCGCGCACCCGCTCCAGGATGTGGTCGTCCTCGTACACCTTCAGGGTTTCAAGCGCGATGGCCGAGGCCACCGGGTGGCCCGAGTAGGTATAGCCGTGGCCAAAGGTGCCGATGCGCCCGCTGTTGGCGGCCAGGGCATCGTGGATCGCGGGCGACACCATCACGGCCGAGATCGGCACGTAGCCCGAGGACAAGGCCTTGGCACAGGTCAGGATGTCGGGCTGCAGGCCGAAGGTGGTGGAGCCGAACATGTTGCCGGTGCGGCCAAAGCCGCAGATCACCTCATCGGCCACCAGCAGCACCTGGTACTTGCGCAGCACCGCCTGCACTTTCTCGAAGTAGGTTTCGGGCGGCACGATCACGCCGCCCGCGCCCATCACCGGCTCGGCAAAGAAGGCGGCCACGGTGTCGGGGCCTTCCTGCAGGATGCGCTGCTCCAGCGAATCGGCCAGGCGGGTGGCAAAGTCGGCCTCGCTTTCACCGGGCAGGCCGTAGCGGTAGTGGTGCGGGCACTCGACATGGCTGATGCGGTCTATCGGCAGGTCGAAGTCCTGGTGGTTGGCCGGCAGGCCGCTGAGGCTGGCGGCCGCCACGGTCACCCCGTGGTAGGCACGCTGGCGTGCCAGGATCTTCTTCTTGGCCGGTTGGCCGATGGCGTTGTGGTAGTACCAGACCATCTTGACCGCGCTGTCATTGGCCTCGGAACCCGAGTTGGCAAAGAACACCCGGGCCATGGGCACCGGGGCCAGGGCCAGCAGCTTCTCGGCCAGTTGCGCCACGGCTGGGTTGGATCGGTGGTTGAAGGTGTGGTAGTACGGCAGGGTCTGCAGGGCCTGGGTGCCAGCCGCGATCAGACGCGGGTGGCTGAAGCCCAGCGAGCTGCACCACAGGCCCGACATGCCCTCGATGTAGCGGCGGCCCTGTTCGTCGATGACATGGATGCCGTCGCCACGGGTGATCACCAACGGGCCGACGTCGGCATGGGTGGCCAGGTTGGTGAAGGGGTGCAGGTGGGCCGCAATGTCTTTGGCGGCCAGCTCGCTGGGGGTGTTCATGTTGGGGCTTTCTTGGGGGCGGGAAGGTGTAGGGGCTCAGTAGCCGCGGCGCAGGTCCACCGCGACCTCGGCAGCGTGGCCAGCGTCGATCCGGGCCAGGTTGTCGGCGGTCTGGCGCGCGATGACCGAGGGGTCGGTGCGCGTGGCGATGTGCGGGGTGATGAGGATGCGTGGGTCGGCCCAGAACGGGTGCTCGGGCGGCAGGGGCTCTTGCGTCAGGGCGTCCAGGGTGGCGGCGGCGAGCTGGCCACTGGCCAGGGCGGCCAGCAGGTCGGCCTCGACCAGGTGGGCTCCGCGCCCGACATTGATCAGGTGGGCGCCTCGAGGCAGCTGATTGAACAAGGGCTGGCACAGGATGCCGCGGGTGTCTTCGGTGAGGGGGAGCAGGCACACCAGGGTGTCGCAACCGGCCAGGAACTCGGCCTGCCCGGCTTCGCCATGGAAGGCCTGCAGGCCGGCGGGCAGCCCGTTTTTAGGCGAGCGACTCCAGCCGCGCACGCTGTAGCCGATGCTCAACAGCGCCTCGGCGCAGGCCAGGCCCAGGGTGCCCAGGCCGGCGATGCCGACCCGGTGCTGGCGCGGTGGCTGCACCGGCTGCTCTTCCCAGCGGCGCGCGGCGGCACTGTGCAGGTAGGCCCCCATGTGACGCTGGTGCTGGATCACGGCCCAGGTGACGTAGGCGGTCATGCCCTGGCCCATGTCGGGGTCGATGATGCGGCACACCGGCAAAGCGGGCAGGGCCGGGTCGGCCGTGATGTGGTCGATGCCGGCACCCACCGACTGGATCAGGCGCAGCCGGGGCAGTCGGGCCAGCAGGCCCTCGGGCGGGTACCAGCAGACGGCGGCATCGATCTCCTCCAGGGGGCCTAGCTCGGTGCCCAGGCGCAGCCGCGCCTGGGGGAATTGGGCTCGGAAGGCGGGCAGCAGGTAGCTGAAGTCGAGGTTGCTGCTGAGAAAGGCGATGGTCAGGGGGGCGGACATGGCTGGGTCGGGCTCAGGCTTGGTGGGCATTCAGGCGCGGAATGGCATCGATCAGCCGGCGCGTGTAGTCGTGCTGTGGGTTGCCCAGCACCTCGGCACTGGGGCCGTACTCGACCACCTGGCCGCGTTGCATCACGGCGATGTGGTCGCACATCTCGCCGGCCACGCGCAGGTCGTGGGTGATGAACACCATGGCCAGCTGGAAGCGCTCACGCACTTCGGCAAACAGCTTGAGCACCTGGGCCTGCACCGACACGTCCAGGGCCGACACGGGCTCGTCGGCCACCAGCAGTTCGGGTTCCATGGCGAGGGCCCGGGCAATGCCGATGCGCTGGCGCTGGCCGCCTGAAAACTCGTGCGGAAAGCGGTCGGCGGCTTCGGGGCCCAGGCCCACCAGTTGCAACAGCTCCAGGGCCCGGGCCATGGCCACATCGCGGGGCACGCCCTGGGCGATGGGCCCGGCGGCCAGGGTGGGGCCGATGCGGTGGCGTGGATTGAGCGAGGCGTAGGGGTCTTGAAAGACCATCTGGATCTTGCCCTTGGCCTGCTGGCGCAGCGCTGCGCCCGACATCAGGTTGCGTCCCTTGAACAGGATGCGGCCCGATTCGAAGGGGGCCAGGCCGACGATGCAGCGGCCCACGCTCGATTTGCCCGAGCCCGACTCCCCCACCAGGCCCAGCGTCTGGCCGCGGCGCAGTTCGAAATTGACGTTTTTGGCCGCGCTGACCTGCCGCCCTTTGCGGAACAGACCGCCGCCCGAGGTGTAGGTCTTGCAAAGGTCCTGCACCTGCAGCACGTGCATCAGGTCGGGCTCGCCTTCGCGCACCAGCGGCGCACCCTGGGGAATGGCGGCAATCAGCTTGCGGGTGTAGGGGTGGCTGGGCTGGCTGAGCACCTGGCGGGCCGGGCCGGCCTCGACGACCTGGCCGGTCTGCATCACCACCACGTGGTCGGCGATCTCGGAGACGACGCCGAAGTCGTGGGTGATGAACAGCAGGGCCATGCCGCGGCGCTGTTGCAGCTCGCGCATCAGCTTGAGGATCTGCGCTTGCGTGGTGACGTCGAGTGCGGTGGTGGGTTCGTCGGCGATCAGCAGCCGGGGCTCCAGCAGCATGGCGCAGGCGATCATCACCCGCTGGCGCTGCCCACCGGAGAGGCGGAAGGGGTAGCTGTCGATCAGCAGGGCCGGGTCGGGCAGGCCCACATCGGCCAGGGCGGCCAGGATGCGGCTGCGCTTCTCGGCGGCACCGAGCTTCAAGTGGGCGTCGAACACCTCGGCCAGTTGCTCGCCAATGCGCATCACCGGGTTGAGGGCGGTCATGGGCTCCTGGAACACCATGCCGATGCGGTGCCCGCGCAGCTCGCGCATCTGGGCTTCGCTGAGTTGCAGCAGGTCTTGCCCGTCAAACAGGATCTGCCCAGCCACCGGCTCGACATGGGGGCGTGGCAGCAGGCCCATGATGGCATTGGCAATCATCGATTTGCCCGAGCCCGACTCGCCGACCACGCAAAGTGTCTGGCCGGCTTGGAGCGTGAAGGAGGCGCCTTGCACTGCCAGGCGACGGTCGCCGCCCGAGGGCAGCTTGATGTCAAGGCCGCGCACTTCCAGCACAGGGGTGTCGGGCAGGGGATCGTTGGCAGGCATGGGGTGGCTTCCGGTCAGGGCCTCGGCACGGGGCTGGGGGGTGGGCAGATCGTTGGGTAGATCGTGAGGCAGCGCGTTGGGCTTGGGGGTGTCTTGCATCACGGCGTTCATCAGCGTCTCCCATCGAGTCGGGCGTTCAGGCCATCGTTGAGCCCTTCGCCGACCAGGTTGAGGGCCAGCACGGTGAGCACGATGGCAGCGCCTGGAAACACGGCCATCCACCAGGCCTGGCGCAGCACGGTGCGGGCCGAGCCCACCATGTAGCCCCAGCTCATCTGGTTGGGATCGCCCAGGCCCAGAAAGCTCAGGCTGGACTCCAGCAGGATCGCGGTGGCCACCATCAGCGACGCCATCACCACGATGGGCGAGGCCGCATTCGGCAGGATCTGCGTGAGGATGATGCGCGGCGTGCTTTGGCCGGACAGCTGGGCTGCGGCCACAAAGTCGCGCTGGCGCAGCGTGAGGAATTCACCGCGCACCAGGCGTGCCACGGGCGGCCACGAGACGATGGCGATGGCCGCCACGATGGATTTGACCGAGGGCTCGAAGATGGCCACCAGCACGATGGCCAGTGCAAAGCTGGGGATGGCCTGGAACAGCTCGGTGAAGCGCATCAGCGTGGCGTCCACCCAGCGCCCGAAGTAGCCGGCCACGGCACCGACGCTGACGCCGATCAGCAGCGACACCAGGGTGGAGACAATGCCGATCAGCAGCGAGACCCGTGCCCCCAGGACCACCCCTGACAGGATGTCGCGGCCCAGGGTGTCGGTGCCCAGCGCGAAGCCGCTTTGCTGTCCGGGCTGCAGAAAGGGCTGTTCGACCATGTCCCAGGGGTCGTGGGCCGCCAGCAGCGGCCCGAAGGCCACCACCAGCGCCACCAGCATCAGCACGATGAGGCCGAACAGGGCGCCGCGGTTGCGCCGGAAACGGCGCCAGAAAGAGTTCTTGGAGGGGGAGCTCATGGAGGACCTCAGGCCATTTCGATGCGCGGATCGACCAGGGTGTAGACCAGGTCGGTGAGCAGGTTGAACAGCACGGCCACCGCGGCGGTGACCAGAAAGCAGCCCAGCAGCAGGTTGTAGTCGCGCTGCAGCAGGGCGTCGAACATCAGCCGGCCGATGCCGGGCCAGGCAAACACGGTCTCGGTCAGCACGGCGCCACCGATCATCCCGCCGGCCTGGATGCCGGCCAGGGTGACCACGGGCAGCAGGGCGTTGCGCAGAATGTGGTTGCGCTGGATGCGGCCAGGGCGCACGCCCTTGGCGCGGGCCGTCTTGACGAAGTCCATCTGTGCCACCTCAAGCATCGAGGCGCGGGTCATGCGGGCATAGACGGCCATGTAGAACAGGGCCAGTGTCAGCGCAGGCAGGATCAGGTGCTTGCCGATGTCCAGCACCTGATCCAGACCGCTGAGCTGGGTGCCCACGGTGAAGAAGCCGAAGCCCGGCAGCCAGTCCAGCTGCACGGTGAAGATCAGCACCGCCATCATGGCCAGCCAGTACAGCGGTGTGGCAAAGAAGATCAGCGCCACCACCGTGATGACACTGTCCTGCCAACTGCCCACCCTGCGGCTCGCCATGGCGCCCAGGGCCACGCCGAACAGCAGCGACAGGGCAAAGGCGCTGCCGGTCAGCAGCAAGGTGGCGGGCAGGCGGTCGGCGATCAACTTGAGCACGGGCTGCTGCTGGCGGTACGACCAGCCCAGGTCCAGCGTGGCCACGTGTCCCAGGTAGCTGCCGAGCTGGGTGGACAGGGGCTGGTCCAGCCCGAATTCCTTGCGCAGCTGGGCCACGAACTGGGCATCGGAGGCCCCGGCTTCGCCGGCCAGCACCGAGACCGGGTCCCCTGGGGCGGCTCGGATGAGCAGGAAGTTCACGGTGGCGATCAGCATCAGGGCCAGCAGGCCCTGCACGATGCGGGTGAGCATGTACTGCAGACGTTTCATGGGCAGATCCGGCAAGTGGGGGGCTCAGGGTGGGGGGCTCAGGGTTGAGGTCAGGTCAGTGAGGCGCGGCTCAGGCTGTCGTTCAGGCCGATGCCCGAGCTGATCGGGTTCTTGACCTTGCTGCGGTAAAGCGTGGGGAAGTTGATTTCGTGCAGCCAGGCCACGGGCACTTCTTCGAGCAGCAGCTTCTGTACTTCCAGGTAGGCCTTGGCGCGCGATTCGGGGTCGGTGGCGCGGGCGCCCGCTGCGAACAGGGCGTCGACGCGGCTGTTGCTGTAGCCCTCGACGTTGTTGAAGGGCGAACCCTTGGCGATGTTGCTGCTGGTGTAGTTGCGGGCCACGCCCAGGGCAGGGTCACCGTACTGGTAGACGTAGGTGAAGGCGATGTCGTAGTCCCACTCGTTGAGGCGCTGGTTCCAGCCCGCCACGTCGGTGCCCGTGAGTTCGATCTTGATGCCGGCCTGGGTGAGGTTTTGCCGCACGATCTCGGCCTGGCGCTGCCAGGATTCGCCATAGGGCAGGGGCAGCAGTTTCAGCGGCTCACCCTTGTAGCCCGATTCGGCCAGCAGCTGCTTGGCCTTCTCGAGGTTGCGCGGGTACTTGGCCACGTCGTCGCTGTAGTACTTGATGTGGCTGTTGAAGGGGCCGGTGGCGGGCTTGGCAAAGCCCTGCCAGGCGATCTTGGCCATGGCTTCTCGGTCGATGGCGAACATCACGGCCTGGCGGAACTTGACGTTGTTCATCGGGGCCTTGCGGTGGTTCAGCCACAGCCATGAATGGGGCGAGAAGAACTCCCAGCCCTTGGTGGTCAGCGTGACCCCGGGCAGCTTGGACAGGCGCACCACGTCGAAAAACTCGACCGCGCCGCCAGGCACCACATCCACCTTGCCGGATTCGAAGGCGGCAGCCCGCGAGGCCGCGTCAGGGATCACGTGGAAGTACAGGCTTTCCAGCAGGGGCTGGCCGGGGGCATGGTAGGCCTCGTTGGCCACCAGCTGGATGTAAGAGCCCTTCACCCATTCCTTGAACTTGAAGGGGCCCGTGCCCATCGGCGTTGCGTTGGCCGGGTTGTTGGCAAAGTCGGTGCCTTCGTAGACATGCTTGGGCACCATGGGCATGGTGCCGGTCTCGAACAGGCCCAAAAAGGGGCCGAAGGGGTACTTGAGCTTGAATTCGACCGTCAGTGGGTCGATGGCCTTGACCGTGTCCAGGCACTCCAGATTGCCGCGCAGGCGGGCGTGGGTCTTGCGCAGGAACACGTCGACCGAGAACACCACATCGGCCGAGCTGAAGGGCTTGCCGTCATGCCACTTCACGCCGGGCTTGAGCTTGAAGGTGTAGACCAGCCCGTCCTTGCTCATGGTCCAGGCGGTGGCCAGCAGGGGCTGCGGGTTGAGCTTTTCGTCGTAGCGCAGCAGGCCCTCGTAGATGTTGCCCGCAATCAGCTGGGTGGGCCCGTTCTGCACCATGCCCAGCATCAGCCCCGGCGGCTCGGGCTGCACCAGAACGTTGAGCACACCGCCTTTGCGGTCCTGGGCGAGCACGCTCAGGGGGATGCCGGCAAGAGAAAGGCCGAGTCCGCTGGCAGCGATTTGAAACACTTCACGACGCTTCATGGCAGGAGTCCTTTGAGGGTAGGGAGGGATGAGGGTGGGGTGGTGGGGTTGAGTCGGGTTTCAATCGCGGAAGCTGCTGGGCGCGGGGCGCTCCAGGTGCTTGAGCAGGCCCAGCCATTCGCGCTGGTTGGGGTCGGCCTGGCCGGGCAGGCGGTTGCTGTCGCCGCTTTCGTACTGTCGGGCCGTGCGCTCGCAGACCTCGGGGGAAACGGGCCGGACGGCCTGGCCGCTGCCCTGGATGGCCAGTTGCACCCGGCAGGCGCGGTCCAGGTTGAGCATCAGGATCACGGCCTCGGAGACGGTGCGCCCCAGGGTCATGAGGCCGTGGTTGCGCAGGATCATGGCGCGGGCCGTGGGGCCCAGGTCGGCGATCAGGCGCTCGCGCTCATCCAGATCGAGCGCGATGCCCTCGAACTCGTGGTAGACGACCCGGTTGTAGAACTGCAGCGCCCACTGGTTGCACGGCTGCAGCCCCTCTTGCAGCGACGACACCGCCACGCCAGCCACCGTGTGGGTGTGCAGCACGCATTGAGCATCGTGGCGGACCGAGTGCACCGCGCTGTGGATGGTGAAGCCGGCTGGGTTGACGTCGTAGGGCGAGGGCTCGATGACCCGCCCCTCCAGGTCGATCTTCACCAGCGATGAGGCGGTGATGTCGCGGAACAGCAGGCCGAAGGGGTTGATCAGGAACTGGTCCTCGGTGCCTGGAACGCGGGCCGAAATATGGGTGTAGATGCTGTCATCCAGCCCGAAGTGGGCCATCAGGCGGTAAGCCGCGGCCAGGTCTTCGCGAACCTGTTGCTCGCTCTGGCCCGCTGCGGCGGTGGGTTTGGACAAGGTCGACATGCACGCTTCCTTCCAGTTGGCCGGGGCCTTGCATTAGCGCAAGATGCCCCTGTTTGGGTTGATCTTCGACAGAAGACTGTCGACAGTTATCAACTTAGCAGGTTCCGGGCCAGGTTGAAACCGGTTGAAAACCCTGTGCCGGGCTGTCGCATGGGTGACTTTGGTGCCGTTTTGCACCCGCTTGAGGCGCTCGCGGGCAAAAAAAATCCCGCAGGCGGCAAGGCGTGCGGGATTCGGGTGCGCCCCTGATCGGGGCGCCGGGGCCGGGGCGGATCAGCCGCCGCGGCGCATCATGTCGAAGAAGTCGACGTTGGTCTTGGTGGCCTTCATGTTCTTGATCATGAGCTCCATCGACTCGATCTCGTCCATGTTGTACATGAACTGACGCAGGATGCGGGTCTTCTGCAGGATCTCGGGGGCCAGCAGCAATTCTTCGCGGCGGGTGCCGCTCTTGTTGAGCTCGATGGCCGGGAACACGCGCTTTTCGTACAGGCGGCGGCTCAGGTGGATTTCGCAGTTGCCGGTGCCCTTGAATTCTTCAAAGATCACTTCGTCCATGCGGCTGCCGGTGTCGACCAGCGCGGTGGCGATGATGGTCAGCGAGCCGCCTTCCTCGACCTTGCGGGCCGCGCCAAAGAAGCGCTTGGGGCGCTGCAGGGCGTTGGAATCGACACCGCCCGACAGCACCTTGCCCGACGAGGGCACCACGTTGTTGTAGGCACGGGCCAGACGGGTGATGGAGTCGAGCAGAATGACCACATCCTTCTTGAGTTCGACCAGGCGCTTGGCGCGTTCGATCACCATCTCGGCCACGTGCACGTGGCGGGCCGCTGGCTCGTCGAAGGTGGAGGCGATGATTTCGCCCTTCACCGAGCGCTGCATTTCGGTCACTTCTTCAGGGCGCTCGTCCACCAGCAGCACCATCAGGTGCACGTCGGGGTTGTTGGCCGTGATGGCGTGGGCGATGTGCTGCATCATCACCGTCTTGCCGCTCTTGGGCGGCGCCACGATCAGCGCGCGCTGGCCGCGGCCGATGGGCGAGATGATGTCGATGATGCGGCCGGTGATGTTTTCTTCGCTCTTGATTTCGCGCTCAAGCCGCATCTGTTCCTTGGGGAACAGCGGCGTGAGGTTTTCGAACATCACCTTGTGCTTGTTCTGCTCGGGCGGGCCGCCGTTGACGGCATCGAGCTTGGTCAAAGCAAAGTAACGCTCCCCGTCCTTGGGGGTGCGCACTTCACCTTCGATCATGTCGCCGGTGTGCAGGTTGAAGCGGCGCACCTGGCTCGGGGAGATGTAGATGTCGTCGGTGCTGGCGGTGTAGCTGCTGTCCGGGCTGCGCAGAAACCCGAAACCATCCGGCAGGATTTCCAGGACGCCGTCGGCGAACACCTGCTCGCCGGCCTTGGCGCGCTTCTTGATGATCGCAAACATCAGCTCCTGTTTGCGCATGCGGCCCGTGTTTTCGATCTCAAGCTCTTCGGCTTGCTTCAACACTTCAGACACATGGAGTGCCTTGAGTTCGTTCAAATGCATGGAGGGTCCTGCGTGGACTGACCCGGACAGGGGTCGCCAAAAAATCCCTTGCGGGCTGACTGATTCGGGGGAGGTTTGGGGGGAGGCGAGAGAGGCCTCGCAAACCGGACATTCGATTCGGAAGGTTGGTCTGCCGTCCGATGAATTGCGCTGATTATGACAGGAAAATCAGGCCGCCCGTTTCAGCGCAGCGGGCGCCTGCAAAACACGGCCCGCACAGGGCGGGCCGCTCGGGCATCAGGCCAGTTGCTGGTCGATGAAAGCCGTGAGCGCAGCCTTGTTCAGGGCGCCCACCTTGGTGGCGGCCAACTGGCCGTTCTTGAACAGCATCAGGGTGGGGATGCCGCGGATGCCGAACTTGGCCGGGATGTCGCGGTTTTCGTCCACGTTCATCTTGGCGATCTGCAGCTTGCCTTCGTAGCCGGTGGCCACTTCGTCCAGGATGGGGGCGATCATCTTGCAGGGGCCGCACCATTCGGCCCAGTAGTCGACCAGCACGGGCTTGTCGGCTTGCAGAACGTCGGCTTCGAAGGAGGCGTCGGAGATGTGTTTGATCAGGTCGCTGGCCATGGTGTCGTTTCCTTGGGATGAAGCGTAAGAAAAGGATAGATGCGCTGGAGTTGGCGGCATTGTGACAGAAACCAAGTCCTTTGATGGGGCATCGGGCGCCTATGGGCGACATAGGCAAAAGCCATCAGACAGGTGTTGTGCGGACGGTCGTCGGGGAAAGCCCGGGGCGTGTCACGCATACTTGCAACCCGGGTGACGCCGCTGAGTGGTGTTCACCACGCCTTTTTTCTGATTTGCCTGCCTTCATGACTTCTGTTGCTTCTTCGACTTCTTCCGTGGCCTCTTCGGCTTTGGCTCCTGCGCATCCTGACGCGGCCCCTGTGGTGGTGATCGGAGGAGGCCCGGCCGGCCTGATGGCGGCCGAGGTGCTGGCCAGCGCCGGGGTGCCGGTACACCTGTACGACGCCATGCCTTCGGTGGGGCGCAAGTTTCTGCTGGCGGGCAAGGGTGGTTTGAACCTGACCCATTCCGAGCCGCATGACCCCTTCATGAGCCGCTATGCCGAGGCCCGGGCTGCGCTGGAGCCTGCGATGCAGGATTGGGGTGGGCCCGAGTTGCGGGCCTGGGCGGCGGGTTTGGGCATCGAAACCTTTGTGGGCAGTTCCGGGCGGGTTTTTCCGACCGACATGAAGGCCGCGCCGCTGCTGCGGGCCTGGCTGCATCGTCTGCGCGGCCTGGGCGTGCAGTTCCACATGCGCCACCGCTGGCTGGGCTGGGACACCTCGGGGGCGCTGCTGCTGCAGGGCCCGCAAGGGCCGGTGGCGGTGGCGGCGCGGGCTGTGGTGCTGGCCCTGGGCGGCGCCAGTTGGGCGCGTCTGGGCTCGGACGGGGCCTGGGTCCCCTGGCTGCAGGCACGTGGCGTGGCCGTGGCACCGTTGCGGCCCTCGAATTGCGGCTTTGAAGTGGCTGCCGCCGCCAATGGGCGGGGCGAATCACGGCGCGAGTTCATGGGCGAACTGCTGGGCCACGAAGCCACGCCCAAGACCGGCTGGACCCCCTTCTTTGCCGAGCGTTTTGCGGGTCAGCCCTTCAAGTCGGTGGCTCTGCGCCATGTGGACGAGCAGGGCCAGTTGTTCGAGCGCCGCGGCGAGTTTGTGGCCACCGCCAGCGGGGTGGAGGGCAGCCTGATCTACGCGGTGTCACCGGCCTTGCGGCGTGGCATTGAACGGCACGGCAGCGCCACTTTCGAGCTGGATCTGCTACCCGACCACTCGGCAGAACGGGTCCTGGCCGAGGTGCGCCACCCCCGCGGCTCGCGTTCGCTGTCCAGCCACCTGAAAGGGCGGCTGGGGCTGGAAGGCATCAAGATGGGCTTGCTCAACGAATTGCTGAGCCGGGAGCAGATGAACTATCCTGTCCAACTGGCGGCGGCCATCAAGGCCCTGCCCGTCACCGTGTTGGCAACCCGGCCGCTGGACGAGGCCATCAGCACCGCGGGTGGCGTGGCTTTCGAGGGCCTGGATACCGACCTGATGGTGCGCTCCTGCCCGGGCGTGTTCTGTGCCGGTGAGATGCTCGACTGGGAGGCCCCCACGGGTGGCTACCTGTTGACCGCCTGTGCGGCCACCGGGCGTCAGGCTGGCCAGGGCGTGTTGCGCTGGTTGGCCACGCAGATCACCGCCTGACCCGGGCAAGCGGGCCTTGCCATCGCCGGTGGCTTAGCGCCAGCCGCGGTGCCAGCCGTGGTCGGGGTGATGCCAGCCCCAGCCATAGCGGGGGTGCTGGACCCAGACCCAGCCCACGCCCGGACTGGCATAGGTGGGCGCCACATACACCGGGGCGGGCGCGACGTAGACCGGCCCAGGGTTCACCACCACAGGGCGTGCGGGCATGGGAGCCACGACACAGCCAGTGAGGCTGGCGCCGATGGCAAGTGCGGCCAAGGCGATCAGTGAGCGGGTGGGGGGCGTGTTGAGCATGTAAGACCTTTTGTCAGCATTCTGATACCGATAACGCCCAACGAATGGCGAGGTTGACCCTGTTACCGAGGCTTTACACGACCCGGTTGCGACCCCATTGCTTGGCTTGGTAGAGGGCATGGTCTGCCGCTGCGTAGAGGGTGTCGAAGCTGGCATCGGCATCAGGCGCCGTGCTGGCCAGGCCGATGCTGACGCAGATGGTCAGAGGACGACCCTGGACCCCGGCGGGGGTGTTCTGGATGCGCAGGCGCAGCTTTTCGGCCAGGATGCGCCCGGCTTCGGGGCGTGTGGCGGGCAGCAGCACGATGAACTCTTCACCCCCCAGGCGACCGACCAGATCGGTGCTGCGCACCGTGCCGGCACACAAGGCGGCGACATGGCGCAGCACCTCGTCGCCGGCAGGGTGGCCCCAGGTGTCGTTGACCCGTTTGAAGTGGTCCAGGTCCAGCAGCAGCAAGGTGGTGGGCGTGCCCTGACGCCGGGCCCGGGCCAGTTCGTTGCGCGTCAGCTCGACGAAGGTGGTCCGGTTGAGCAGGGCTGTCAGGCCATCGACCCGGGTCAGGCGCTCCAGCTCGCGCTGTTTGGTCTGCAGCGCCTGGTTGGCTTTTTCAAGGGCGCGCTGCTGCAAGGTGATCATGGCAAATTTGCGCCACAGCAACACCGACAGCGTGAGCCCCAGCAGGCAGGCGCACACGCCGTTGAGGCGGTTGGAGAGCAGGCTTTCGGGCTGGGCCTGCGTCAGGCCCAGGCCCGCCAGAAAGCCCAACGCCGCCAGGGCAAACAAGGCGGCCGATTCGCGCGGCCTCAGGTGCAGCAGCAGGCCCGCCAGCATGCTGCCCAACACAAAAGGGGTGATGTTTGGGGTGACCCACTGATCGATGCACGTGAGCACGGTGGCATAGGCCAACACGGTGATCAGCCAGGCCAGTGGCAACACCTGCCCCGCGAGGCGCCGGGCTCCGTGTCTCAGGTGGTGGTTCAGCCCCATGAAGGCGAGCATCAGCAGCGTCATGGTCAGGTGGGCCCAGAGCAATCCGAACAGCCAGTCGCGCGAGGTGCCGGCGCTCTCCAGCAACACCAGCCGAAAGGCAAAGATCAGGGTTGAGAGCGCACTCAGCCCTGCCAGCAGCGGCGTCAGCATCCGCATGCGGGCCAGGTTGATCTCACCGGCCTGGGAGGCTACTTGATCGTGCTCATGCGCCCATTGTCTGAGCTTGAACTTCAGGGCCGGTCTGTCGAGCAGGAGGGTTGACATGTTGAAGCGGAGCAAAAAGCAGACCATCAAGGATGATGGCAAACCACTCTAAACCGATTTGGGATCCTGCATCGTCTCCGTTGAACGGGTCGAAGTCAGTCCAAGCGGCTTGATTGGCCGGGTGAGTGGCACAATCCGGCCGATTCAATTCGGTGGTGCACCTTTGTCCAAACGCTTTCCCGGCAGACATTTCTCAGGCTTGGCCCGAGGTTTGGTGCTGTTGCTGCTGATTCAGATCGCCGGCACGCTGGGCTACCACTACATCGGAAGACCCACGGCCACCTGGATTGACAGCTTCTACATGACCTTCATCACCATCGCCACGATTGGCTATGGAGAGACGGTTGACCTGTCCACTCACCCCATGGGGCGCTTGTTCACCGTGCTGATTGCGGTGGTGGGCATCGGCACCATGAGTTACCTGTTTTCCACCATGGTGGCCTTGCTGGTGGACTACGACCTCAATGCGGCCATCAGGAGACGGCGGATGCAAAAGGAACTGGACCGCCTCAGCGGTCATTACATTGTGTGCGGCATCGGGCGGGTGGGCTCCAATGTGGCCGACGAACTGGACCTGACCCGGCGCCGCTACGTGGTGGTTGAAACCGATCGCCAGGTGCTGGATTCGTGGCTGGAGCACCACCCCGACGCGCTGTACCTGCACGAGGACGCGGCAGACGATGAAGCCCTGCTGCGCGCCGGCCTCAGCCGTGCGGCCGGGGTGTTTGCCGTCACGGGCGACGACAGTCACAACCTGATGGTGTCGCTGTCGGTCAAGCTGATCAACCCGGCGGTGCGGGTGGTGGTGCGGCTGCACGACATCCGCAACGAGAAAAAAGCCCGTCGGGCTGGCGCGGACGAGATCGTGTCACCTGATTTCACCGGCGGCATGCGCATCGCCTCGGCCATGGTGAGGCCGCATGTGGTCAATTTCATGGATCAGATGTTGCACAGCGACGAGGCCATGCGGGTGGAGGAACTGGTGCTGCCAGCGGGCTTTGTGCCTTGCGCGCTGAGCGAGGCCGTGCCTCGCTCGCGCGACTATGTGGTGCTGGCCGCCCACGAAGGCGGGGCTTGGATTTTCAATCCCGATGAAAGCCATTGGCTGCAGCCGGGCAATACCCTGGTGCTGATGACGAGCCCCCAGGGGCGCGAGGCGCTGGAGCGGCGTTTCAGCCAGCCCGCCTGAATCGAACAGGTGAAGGCACGAACGGTATGCACATGCCTCGTTTGGTGCCCATGAACCTCCCCGCCATCCCGGGGGCGTTGGGCCTGAGCCGCTGCACAGCACAGCAATGGCCCCAACTGCTTCAGCAGACCGGTGCCGAGCCTGATCTGGCCAATTTCTACATGCGCCTGCACTATCAGATGCTGGGCCTTGGCGACACCGAATTGGCGATGGAAATGCAGCAACAGGCGTTGCAGAACCGCACGGTCTTTCGCATCGAAGGCTGCGCAGAGCCGCGCTTGCGTTTGTTGGTGCTGATGGGGCCCGGAGGCATGATGGACAACACGCCAGTTGACTTCCTTCTGGAGGACAGCGACATCGAGTTGACCCTGCTGTATGTCCTGCCCGAGGCCCCATGGCCTGATGCCCTGCCTGAGCACGATGTGGCCTTTGTGGCGCTGGCCTCGTCGGGCCGCAACGACGCAAGCCTGCACCGCATCGAGCAGTTGCTTCTGCATTGGCCTCGTCCGGTCTTGAATCGGCCCGAGCACCTTCGAAACTGCTTGCGCGACCAGCTAGGCCGTCTGCTCGGCGGCATTCCTGGGCTGCTGCTGCCGCGGACGCGGCGGCTTTCTCGTGCCGATCTGCTGCGATGGACGGAACTGCCTTGCACCGTCCGCCCGCTGGGCACCCAGGGCGGCCAGGGGCTGGCCCGGATCGGGTATCTCAGCGACCTGCAGCACTACCTCGCCCAACACGCCGAAGCCGAGTTCTACGTGTCGCAGTTCATCGACAGTTCGGGCCCGGACGGCCTCTATCGCAAATGCCGCATCGCGCTCATCGAGGGGCAGGCCTATGCCTGCCACATGGCGATCTCGTCCCATTGGATGGTGCATTACTACTCGGCACCGATGACTCAACAAGCCGCACTTCGCGTCGAAGAAGCTGATTTCATGCAAGGTTTCGAGGCGGGCTTCGGGCGTCGGCACGCCGGCGCCCTGACCGAAATCGCCCGGCGCATGGGACTGGACTACCTCGTGCTGGACTGCACTGAAACCCAAGACGGTCAACTGCTTCTGTTCGAAGCGGACAACCAGAGCTGGATTCACGACACCGACCCTGCCGGCCTCTTCCCTTACAAGTCGGCGGTGATGCAAAAGGCATTTGATGCGTTTCAACGGATGCTGTTCAGGGCGGCGGGCCGGGATGTGGGCTGAAGGCGCTGCTTGGGCACCCGTGCTTTCAGTCGCTTGAGTTGATCAAAGACGCAAAGACGGCGAGAACGGTGGGGCCACGTTGCGGAACCATTCAAGCCAACCTTATTGCAAAAATTCGTAACAACATTGATCATGATGCTTGAGCATCAAGGTTGCGTCGGATTACCCAGTTATGAGGGTACTCTGATCGATGCCGGTTCTACGGCTTGACGCCGGTGGCCCCCTTCAACGAAACGGATCTGACATGTTTACACCTGTGATTCGAGTTTTTTGGTTCAGAGGTTTGGTCCGCGGGAGCCTTTGGGTGGCTGCGTTGGTACTGGCGTTTCCGCTGCTGGGCCATGCGCAGGCCACTCGAACCTGGGTTTCGGGCGTTGGGGACGATGCCAACCCCTGCTCGCGGACGGCGCCGTGCAAAACCTGGGCTGGTGCCATTTCCAAGACGGCAGCAGGTGGCGAAATTGATGCGCTCGACCCTGCCGGCTTTGGCGCGCTGACCATCACCAAGGCCATCACATTGGATGGCGGTGGCGGACAGGTGGCTAGCGTACTGGTGGCAGGAACCAACGGCATCGTTGTTGCTGCGGGTGTCAATGACGCTGTGATTCTGCGAAACCTTCGCTTCAACGGCCTGGCCGGGACTGGATCACCGGGCTTGTCGGGCATTTTGTTCACGAGCGGTGCCAGCCTGCGCATTCAAAACGTCCAGGTCGACCGCTTCGGCTCGAATGGGATTTCCATCAGCGTCTCAAGCGGGGCGCCATTGGTTGAAATTCTGGACACCACCGTGAGTAACTCTGGCAATGGTTTGGCGGTAAATGTGACTGGAGGAACGGCCACGGTTTCTGTGGAGCGCTCCAGGTTCATCATGAGCCTGACCACTTGCAATCCTGTGACACCTTGCGGCAATGGGGTGTTGGCTGCTGGCTCGGGTGCCTCGGTGCAACTATCGAACTCCGTGGTTTTCGGCAATCCTGTGGGTATCAACCCTAGCGGCGGTGGTGTCATCAACAGCTTCGGGAACAACCAGGTTCAAGGAAATACAAGCAACGGTAGCTTCTCAGGCACCGTGTCCAACAACTGATGGCTCATAAAGAAGGGCAGCATTATGAACAAGCTGCGGCAGTTGTTGTGGTGCCAGGCGATTGTGCTTGGCGTGTGTTGCATGTTTTTTGGCAGTCCTGCGTGGGCTCAGGCAAGCCGAACCTGGGTTTCGGGAGTTGGCGATGATGTCAACCCCTGCAGCAGAACTGCCCCATGCGCAACACTTGCGGGCGCCCTTTTGAAAACAGCAAGCGGTGGTGAGGTCGATTTTCTGGACCCCGGGGTTTTTGATGGGAGCCAAATCGGCGGCAGCGCCGCGACACCGGCCACAGTCACCATCACACAGCCCGTCACCATTGATGGTGGTGGTGGTCAAGTGGCTGCCCTGGGCGGCATCGCCGCGGCCGACTCACTGGTCATCAACCTGAGCAACCCGGCGGCAGGCGCGGTGATTCTGCGCAATCTCAGCTTCAACGGCTATGGAGGTACAGGCAACAATGGCATTCGACTGAAATCAGCCACCAACCTGGTGCTGGAACATGTCGATGTGTTCGGCTACGCCCAAAACTGCTTGCTCGTGGAGGCCGGCGCAGCGGGGGCCCTGGTTGATGTCTCGGATTCAACCTTTTCAAATTGCGCGGTCGGCGTTGCCAACCAAGCCGCGGCCCTGCTGAATCTGGGGCAAACCAGCATATTCTTCAACAGCACGGCGGGCGTGGCCTCCAACAATGCTCAGGGCGGTGTTCTGTCCTTCAACTCATTCAATCAAAACAACCAACAGAACTCCAATGTAGCGACCTATGTCAGTGGCACAGGTGCCTCGCTCAGCGGTGGCAATGGTGGTTGCGCCTTCAATACTCAGCAATTCGTCATCCCATCCAGTGTGGGGGGCAGTGGTCCACCGGCAGGGGTTCAGGTGGCTGGGGCGGGTTTTCAGTTCACCACCAACAACTGTGGATCTGGGGCCACCATCACCATCACGCTCAATTTCGCGCAGGCACTGCCCTCGGGTACCGTTTTATACAAATATGGCCCTGCCACGGCCGGGGCGTCCAGTTCGACCTGGTTCCAGGTGCCCGGGGTGGTGTTCAGCAACAACGGCCAAAGTGTCAGTTTCAGCGTCACTGACAACGGCGTTGGCGACAGCGATCCGACTTTAGGCCTGATCGCTGATCCGGTTGTTCCGGTGATCCCTCCGTCAACCTCCATACCGGCAATGTCCCCCCTCGGTTTGATGGGGACAGCCTGTTGTCTGGCGCTGCTCGGCGCATGGGGTTTTCGCGTTCGTCGGCAGGGCTCAGGCAGTGTTGGATCGCGCAAGTCGTGAAACTGCCTGTGCGCAGGCTTGTCGATGAGACCTTGAACCAGCCGGAGAGCCAAAACCAGATTGCCCAGCGCGTGAGGTGCTCAGGCGGGTTTCAATGGCTTGGCATCTGCTGCATGCTGGGTCCCATGAGCCACCCTGAGGTTCAGGGTTTGATGCCAGGCGAGAGTGCTGCAAATCGTCATCTTGCGCCGGTGGCCCGGACCAAGTGCTTGAAAACCAACGATTTGTGAGAAGAAGTTGACGAGCCTTACCCCCGGCACTGGCTCCACAGTTAGGGCTGCTTGGTTCCCCACCTGACCCGGTTGGCCGCTTCACCATGCGGGGAGGCCCGTCAGCGACGAGTATATGCGATGGCGAAGGGTGTTCCGGGCAATGGCCGCTCAGGTTGGCGTCAATGTTTGGTCGTGTGTTGCCAGGGCAGCATGCGCAGCAAGGTGTTGTCGCGCACGACATAGTGATGCAGCAGGGCAGCGGCGGTGTGCAGGCCGACCAGCAGGTAGCCGATGGTGGCGCCGGTTTCGTGCAGTTCCATCAAGGTGTGGGCCAATGCCTTGTCCGGGGCCACCAGGGGCGGCAATTCGATGCCCCAGAAGAAGGGGATGGTGCGGCCCTTGGCGCTGAGCACGGCCCAGCCCAGCAGGGGCATGGCGATCATCAGCAGGTAGAGCAGGCCCTGCACGGCGTGGCTCAGGCCGGTTTGCCAGCGGGGCGGTGCTGGGGTGATGGCGGGGGTGCGGTCGACCCAGCGCAGCACCAGGCGCAACCAAACAAGCACGAACACGGCCAGGCCGAGGCGGAAGTGCCAGGCCACCAGGCCTGCCCTGAGCGGATCACCCTTGGGGAACAGCTCGTGCAGCTCGACGCAGATCACCAGGGCGACCAGCAGGAAGGCCATGAACCAATGCAGTGCCAAGCTGGGCATGCCGTATCTGTTTTTGGGTGTCAAGGAACGCATGGAGGAACTCCCTCGCTTCAAAAAGGGTTATTTTGAGCCAGAGGCCTGAAGCCAATGTGAAGAGGCTGGTGCCAAGGGGCTGGCCGGGGCACATAGAATCTCACCCCATGTCCTATCTTGTGCTCGCCCGAAAGTACCGCCCCCGCAATTTCACGGAAATGGTGGGGCAAGAGCACGTGGTGCAAGCCCTGGGCAACGCCTTGCAGACCCAGCGCCTGCACCATGCCTACTTGTTCACGGGAACCCGTGGGGTGGGCAAGACCACGGTGTCGCGCATCCTGGCCAAGTCGCTCAACTGTGTGGGCCCCGATGGGCAGGGGGGCATCACCAACACGCCTTGCGGGGTGTGTCAGGCTTGCACCGACATCGACAGCGGTCGCTTTGTGGATTACACCGAGCTTGATGCGGCCTCCAACCGGGGGGTGGATGAGGTTCAGTCCCTGCTGGAGCAGGCGGTCTACAAACCTGTGCAGGGGCGCTTCAAGGTCTTCATGATCGACGAGGTGCACATGCTGACCAACACCGCGTTCAACGCGATGTTGAAGACGCTTGAAGAGCCGCCCGAGTACCTCAAGTTCGTGCTGGCCACCACCGATCCACAGAAGGTGCCGGTCACGGTGCTTTCGCGTTGCCTGCAGTTCAATCTGCGGCCCATGGCGCCCGAGACGGTGCTGGAGCACCTCACCCGGGTGTTGGCCCTGGAGTCGGTGCCTGCCGAAGAAGGCGCCTTGCGATTGCTGGCCAGGGCCGCCCGGGGCTCGATGCGTGACGCGCTGTCCTTGACGGACCAGGCCATCGCCTTTGGCAGTGGCGAATTGCTGGAAACCGGCGTGCGGCAGATGCTGGGCAGTGTGGACCGCAGCCATGTGTTTCGCGTGATCGCAGCCCTGGCGGCCAGCGATGGCCGCAGCGTGGTCGAGACCACCGATGCCCTGCGCCTCAATGGCTTGTCGGCAGCCTCCACGCTGGAAGAGATGAGCGCTGTGCTGCAACGCATGGCGGTGTTTCAGGCAGTGCCGCAGATGGCTGCCGCCTTGGACCCGACCGACCCTGAGGCGGGCGAGATCGCGCGTCTGGCCGAGCTGCTGCCCCCTGACGAGACCCAGTTGCTTTACAGCATGTGTCTGCATGGCCGCGCCGAGCTGGGGCTGGCCCCCGATGAATACGCGGCCTTGACCATGGTGTTGCTGCGTTTGCTCGCCTTCAAGTCGGGCCACCCGCGCAGCGAAACCAGCTTGGCTGAAAAAAAAACTCTGAAACCGGCGTCAGCAGCCCCTGAGCCTGCTGCAGCGGCGGTTCAGACGCCCGCAGTGGTGGCTTCCAAGCCTGCTTCTTCACCCGATTCCGCGCCTTTCGCTGCGCCTGTTTCGGCACCACCGGCTGCCGCTGCTGTGGCTCCGCGGGTGGTCGCGCCAGCCCCCGTGCAGGCCAGCACGCCAGCCCCATCGTCCGAGCCTGTCGTTCGCACCGCCGCGGCTGAGGCACCGTCTTTGCCCAGGCCGGCCCCGGTGAGCATGACGCCGGTCTCTGTGAGGTCCGTAACCCCTGGCGCCCCGATTGGCCCGACTGGCCCAGCAGCCCCAGTGGCCCCAGTGGCCCCGTCGCCACCGCCCGCGCAAGCCGCAGCGCCGGCGCCGAGCCCCGAGCCCACGGCTCAGGACGGCCGTTGGAGCGAGTCGTCCGACGACGGCGATGCCGGCGGGCCGCCGCCGTGGGCCGATGAGTGGCCCGACGATGGCTCGGTGGCCGTGACCCCGGTGCCGACCCGCGGCGTGTCCTTGCCCGTCCGTGAACCCGGCGATTCGCCGTCCGGCGCAGGGGCCGGTTTACCGCCTCCCGAGCTGATGGCCGTGCCGGTGCGCGTGCAACCCGAGCCGGGTGAGCGCACGCAGGCCCGTTACGACGTGCATGCAGCTTCCAGGGTGGCCCCCACCTTCACCCCGACCGAAGACGGCGAGTTCTGGCACGCCACGGTGCAGCAGCTGGCGGCGGCCGAGGCCATCACCGCCCTGGTGCGTGAGCTGGCGCTGCAGTCCCAACTGGTGGCACGGGATGGCCAGCACTGGATGTTGCGGGTCGAGCGCGAGTCGCTCAACCAGCCCAACAGCCGTGAGCGCCTGCGCCAGGCCTTGCAACAAGCCGGCCTGGCCAGTCAGATCACGGTCGAGCTGGGGGTGGTGATCGACAGCCCGGCGCGGCGCAATGCGGCGGCGGCGGCGGCGCGGCATAAGCTGGCCGAGGAGATCATCCTGGGTGATCCTTTTGTGCAATCGGTCATGCGCGACTTTGGCGCGAAAATCGTGCCCGGCAGCATCAAGTCGGCCTGATGGGGCCGACAGTTGCTGAGGCCTTGAATTTTTCTGTTCTTTTCTTCAATCACTTCTCCTAGAAAGACTTCCGATCATGTTCAACAAGGGACAACTCGCCGGCCTCATGAAGCAGGCCCAGGCCATGCAGGACAACCTCAAGAAGGCCCAGGAAGAACTCGCCCACATCGAAGTCGAAGGTGAGTCGGGCGCGGGCCTGGTGAAGGTGCTGATGACCTGCAAGCACGACGTCAAGCGCGTCACCATCGACCCCAGCCTGCTGGCCGATGACAAGGACATGCTTGAAGACCTGGTGGCGGCGGCTTTCAATGCGGCCGTGCGCAAGGCCGAGGAAACCTCGGAGCAGAAGATGTCCAAGCTCACGGCCGGCATGCCTGGCCTGCCAGGCGGCATGAAGTTCCCGTTCTGAGATCCACCGCCTTGTCTTTGCTGGGCCGCATTGCGGCACTGAGGCCATGAGTTCGGACACGCACTCGCTGGACGCGCTGGTGCAGGCGTTGCGACGCTTGCCCGGGGTGGGCGTCAAGTCGGCCTCACGCATGGCCTATCACCTGTTGCAAAACGACCGTGAGGGCGCTCAGATGCTGGCCCATGCCCTGCTTGAGGCCAGTGCCAGCATGCGCCATTGCGAGCGCTGTCACACCTTCACCCAGCAGCCGGTGTGTGCCACTTGCCTCGATCCGGCACGCGATGCCACACGCCTGTGCGTGGTCGAGTCGCCAGCAGACCAGGCTGCGCTGGAGCGCACCGGGGCCTACAAGGGCCTGTACTTTGTGCTGCTGGGCCGCATCAGCCCGCTGGATGGCATCGGGCCCCATGAGATCGGGATCGATCTGTTGTTTCAGCGGGCCTGTGATGGCGTGGTGCAAGAGGTGATCCTGGCCACCAATTTCACTGCGGAAGGTGAGGCCACCGCCCATGTGGTGGGCGAGGGCCTGCGCACCCGCGGACTGCGGGTGACACGCCTGGCCCGCGGGGTGCCGGTGGGCAGCGAGTTGGAATACGTGGACCTGGGCACCATTGCCCACGCGCTGGCGGATCGTCGTTGAGGGTCCCCGGAGTCGCCAGTGCGTCCTTTCTGCCTTCGGCACCTGTCGACCCGTGATGTAATGAGGGGCTAGGCTCTACCGAGCCACGCCATGCCTGGGCCATGGCAGGCCCTTGCGCCCACGGGACAGCCCCGCGAGATCAGATTTCTGTCATGAACACTCTTCATTTCGTCCGTTTCACGGTCGCCTACTGGTGCCTGCTGGCGGCCGCGCTGCTTCCCTATGTGTGTGCCGGCATTGCCAAGTCGGGCTTGCTGGGCAAGCCTCGCAACCAGGGCGGTTACGACAACGACCACCCTCGTCAATGGATGGCCCGGCAGACCGACTGGCGGGCGCGGGCCAATGCAGCCCAGGCCAACAGCTTCGAGGGCCTGCCGTTTTTCATGGCGGCGGTCATCATTGCGCACCAGCTTGGCGCGGCACAGACCTTGCTCGACATCCTGGCCTTTCTGTACGTGCTGACCCGCGTCCTCTACATCACGATGTATGTCGGTGGTCTTTCCAGTGCCCGCAGCGCCGCCTGGGCTGTGGGGATGTTGTTGAACCTGGTGATTCTTTTCATCGGTTACCACTGAATGCCCGGGCAGAACAGCGCACTTGCTACGGTCTTGAAATGGCCGTGACACAGGCAGATGGCACACTGTGGTCCCAACCCGCACGGCGTGAATCCGATGCGGGTATTTTTTTCATTCCGTCGTATGTTGAAGCGTTACCAGCCCCGTGAGGAGATTTCAGGATGAGGCCGCCCCTGGGGCTGAACCGCCGTGTGTTCGGCGGCGTTCTGACGCTGGCGGCCACGGCTTTGGCCACCCCGCTGTTGCGGGCCCAGGCCGCGCCGGAGCGCAGCACGGTGTCGATTGCGGTGGGTGGCAAGGCCACGTTCTATTACCTGCCGCTGACCATCGCTGAGCAACTGGGGTATTTCAAGGCCGAAGGCCTGGACGTACAGATTCTTGATTTCCAGGGCGGTGCCCGGGCCCTGCAGGCCTTTGTCGATGGCGGAGCCGACATTTGCTCAGGCGCCTTCGAGCACACGTTGCGCCTGCAAAGCCGTGGCCTGCCCGTCAAGGCCTTTGTGCTGCAGGGGCGGGCCCCACAGGTGGTGGTGGGGGTGTCGCACCGCACCTTGCCGCGCTACAAGGGCCTGGCGGATCTGCGCGGGCGTCGCATCGGGGTGTCCACCCCTGGCTCGTCCACCGACACGGTCTGCCGCCTGCTGTTGGCCCGTGCCGGCCTGCCCATGGCCGACATCAACACGGTGGCGGTGGGGGTGGGCAGCAGCGCGCTCGCCGCCTTGCGCTCGGGCAGCATTGACGCGCTGAGCAGCGTGGACCCCGTGATGACGATGCTGACCCAGAAGAACGAGGTGCAGGTGGTGGCCGACACCCGCACCCTGCGTGGCAGCGCCGAGGTGTTTGGTGGCCCCATGCCGGCCGGGTGCCTGTTTGCCCCTGTGGCCTTCATCCAGAAGAACCCGCGCACGGTGCAAGCCATGACCTATGCGATGGTCCGGGCGTTGAAGTGGTTGCAGACGGCCGGCCCGTCCGACCTGTTGCAAGCGGTGCCCGAGAGCTACCTGCTGGGCGACCGGGCGCTGTATCTCGCGGCTTTTGGCAAGATGCGTGAGGCCATCTCACCCGATGGGCTGGTGCCGGACGACGGCCCTCGCACCGCGTTGCGAGCCCTGGCGGCGGTGGATCCCTCGATCCGCCCTGAACGCACGGAACTCACACGCCTCTACACCAACGAATTTGCCCGGCGGGCCAAAGACCTGCTCAAGGCCTGAAGGCGGTCGCCAAGGCATTCAAGCAACAGGCTGGCTGGCGCCGTTGGCGCCGTGCTGAAGGCTGCAAGTGGCTCAGCGCTTGTGGCGGGATGAGGCTGCTGCTGGCGTGCCCCGGCTGGGTGCCGCCGCACTGCGTGCTGGCTGGCGTGTGGGCCGGCTGCTGGTGTTGGACACCGCGGCGCGCGAGGGCGGGCTCTTCGCATGGCTGGCCGAGCCACTGTGGCTGGCGAAGCTCGTGGTTCGTGGCTGGTAGGGCAGGTACACGATCACCGACTGGCCCACCTTGAAGGCCGCCGAGGTCTTGGTGTCGTTCCAATCGGCCACTTGCCCGACAGTGAGCTTGTAGCGCTGGGCGATGCTGAGCACGGTGTCTTTGCGGCCGGCCTTGACGACCGTGCGGCGGGTGGTGATTTCGGGCGCCAGTGCCAGTTGGCCGGCATCGGCAACGAGGCTGCCCACGTCGTTGTCGAGTGCGCCCAGCCGCGGCACGATCAG
The DNA here is from genome assembly GCF_059422285.1 of Curvibacter sp. GW821-FHT01G03. NCBI lineage: Bacteria > Pseudomonadati > Pseudomonadota > Betaproteobacteria > Burkholderiales > Comamonadaceae > Curvibacter > Curvibacter sp. GW821-FHT01G03. The sequence continues at coordinate 207,563 of NZ_JBWKWP010000004.1, read as the reverse complement.
CGCTGAACCCGCCTTGATCAACATGCGGGGCGGGATGTTGTTCACGTTGCGCAGGTCGTACTCGCTCATGCCCACGCGTTGGGCGGCCGAAGCCACCGACATGGTGCTGGGGGCCGTCCAGGCTGTCCAGGTGGCCAGGCGCTCGTGGTAGGTCTCAAGGTTGCGCTTGAAGATGGTGGCGTTGTCCCAGGGCAGCAGAATCTGCGGCGTGCCAGCCGCGAGAATCACAGGGCGGTGCACCGAAGGGTTGAGCGCCTTGAAGTCGTCCAGCGGCACCTCGGCCAGCTTGGCGGCCAGGGCGACGTCGATATCGCCCGGGATGTCCACCGTTTCGAAATAAGGGTGGTTGGGGATCAGGGCCAGTTCGGCGCGGAACAGCTCCGGGTTGGCCACGATGTTTTTCACGGCCTGCAGCTTGGGCACGTAATAACGGGTTTCGTTGGGCATGCTCAGGTCGACGTAGCGGGTGCCCAGGCCTTGCTTCTGGTTGCGCGCGATGGCCCGTGCCACGCTGCCTTCGCCCCAGTTGTAGGCAGCCAGGGCGAGGTGCCAGTCGCCAAACATGTTGTAGAGCTTTTGCAGGTAATCGAGCGCAGCCCGGGTGGAGGCCAGCACGTCGCGCCGGTCATCGCGAAAAACGTTTTGCTTGAGGTCGAAGGTGGTTCCGGTGGCGGGCATGAACTGCCACATGCCGGCAGCCTTCGCCGATGAGACTGCCTGCGGGTTGAAGGCACTTTCGATGTAGGGCAGCAGGGCCAGTTCGGTGGGCATGCCACGGCGCTCAAGTTCTTCGACGATGTGGAAGAGGTACTTGCGCGAACGCTCGGTCATGCGGTTGAGGTAATCGGGCCGTGCGGTATACCACTGCTCCCGGTCGTGCACGAGGTCGGTCTCGAGGTCGGGCATGGCAAAGCCGGCCCGGATGCGCTCCCAGATGTCGGATGGTGCCGCCAGCTGGGCTACGGGGCGCGAGTACGCTTCGGCCGCAGCAATCGGTTGCAAGGGGTTGGCTCCCCCCAGCGTCATGGTCATGGGGGAGCGGGGCGCGGACGGTCGGGTGGCAGCGCTGGTCGTGCTGGAGGCGGTTGCCTCCGGGCTGGCCGGGTTGGGGTTGGGTGCGCTGGCACAGCCGGTCAGCCACAACAGGGCGGCCAGGCAGGCCGCGGTGAGCAATTTCATTTGAATTCGTTTTTCCATTCGCGCAGTTGCGCGAACACGGCGGCGTCGTCGGCGCCGGAGGTGTCTGGGGCCTGAGCTTGCACGGCCTCGATCACCGAGGGCAGGCGCGAGCGCAGGAAGGGGTTGATGGATTGCTCCAGAGCGATGGTGGACGGCAGGGTGGGTTCGTGCCGAGCACGCCGTGCGATGCATTGGGCCTGGTGATCGACCAGGGCCTGGTTGTGGGGTTCGACGGCCAGCGCAAAACGCAGGTTCGACAGGGTGTACTCGTGGGCGCAGCACACCCGGGTGTCGCCTGGCAAGGCGCTCAGACGGTCCAGCGACGCCAGCATCTGGGCCGGGGTGCCTTCAAACAGGCGACCGCAGCCGCCCGAGAACAGGGTGTCGCCACAAAAGAGCAGGGGGCCTGACGGTTCGCTGCCAGGGCGCTCCAGGTAGTAGGCAATGTGCCCCGCCGTGTGGCCGGGTACGCCAATCACCTGAAAATCATAGCCGGCGGCCTCCAGGCGGTCACCCGCGTTCAGCCGGGTGACGGGCTCGGGTAATTTTTCGCCTGCTGGGCCCAGCACGCGGGCGCCGGTCTGGGCCTGCAAGGCGGCCACACCGCCGGTGTGATCGGCATGGTGGTGGGTCAGCAAAATGGCCTCCAGCTGGAGGCCGGGGTGACCAGCCAGGGCGTCCAACACGGGCTGGGCATCGCCCGGATCGACCACCAGTGCCCGCCGACCGTCGTGCAGCAGCCAGATGTAGTTGTCCGCAAAAGCCGGCAGGGGAATGAGATGTGTGGTCATGGACGGGCGGATTATAGAAAGTTGAGGGGCTGGCAGGGGGATGGCAGGCGCTATGCTCTGGGGCTTGTCCCCGGTGCGTCTGTTCCGGGTTTCACGGCACCGACCCGCGTGCCCAAGCCGCCGAGTTTCGCATTTTCAGCCCGCTCATGCAGTCGCTTCACGAATGGTTTCAGACCCCGCCCGGGCGCTACCTGATGGCCTGGGAGCAGGCGCGCATCGATGCGGCGGTGGCTGATATTTTTGGCTACCACAGCTTGCAGCTGGGTCTGCCCGAGCTGGACGCCCTGCGGCGCAACCGCATGCCGCACCAGTGGCTGGCCGTTGACAGCGCCGCGGTACAAGCCGCCCCGGGTGGCCTGCGCGCAGCCCTGGTGACAGATTTTGCAGCGCTGCCTTTTCCGGAGGCCAGTCTTGATCTGGTGGTATTGCCCCACACACTGGAGGTGTCGCACGACCCGCACACCACTTTGCGCGAGGTGGCCCGGGTGCTGGTACCGGAGGGGCGGGTCGTGATCTGCTGCTTCAACCCGACCAGCCTGTGGGGGGCGCGGCAACGGCGCGAGCACCTGTATCAACGCTTTGGCTGCGGGCAGTTGTACCTGCCAGGCGCGGGGGATTTTCTGGGCTACCTTCGGCTGCGGGATTGGCTGCGGCTGTTGAGTTTTGAGGTCGAAGAGGCCGACTTCGGCTGTTACCGGCCTGCGGTCGACAGCGACCAGTGGCTGTGTCGGTTTGAATGGATGGACCGAGCCGGCCCGCGCTGGTGGCCGATTTTCGGCGCGGCCTATTGCTTGGTGGCCGTCAAGCGCGTACGGGGCATGCGCCTGCTGGGGCCAGCCTGGAAGACCTCACGTCGCCCGGCGGGCGTGTCAGTGCCCGCCGTGAACCGCCAGCATCACCAACCCACCCAGGCGGCTGGCCAGCCGTCGGTGTCTCGTTTTGAATCAGAAGGATTTTGAGTTTTGAACCATGTTGTGATCTATACCGATGGCGCCTGCAAGGGCAACCCTGGCCCCGGTGGCTGGGGCGTGTTGCTGAAATCGGGCAGCTTCGAAAAAGAATTATTCGGTGGTGAATTGGGCACCACCAACAACCGCATGGAGATGATGGCTGTGATCGAGGCGCTGACGGCGCTCAAGCGGCCCTGCCAGGTCACCTTGTTCCTGGACAGCGAATATGTGCGCAAGGGCATCACCGAATGGATCCACGGCTGGAAAGCCAAGGGCTGGAAGACCGCTGCCAAGCAGCCTGTGAAGAACGCAGAGTTGTGGCAGCGTCTGGACGCGCTGGTGTCCACCGGTGGGCACCAGATCGAGTGGCGTTGGGTGAAAGGGCATGCCGGCGATCCGGGCAATGAGCGCGCCGACGCACTGGCCAACATGGGGGTCGAAAAGGCCCTGGGCCGGCGCTGAGTGCCCTGCATGCCGGGTGACAGTGGTTTGACGGCGTCGTCTGGCAGCAACGCCCCCGGAGGTGTATGGCCAGCGGCCCATGAGGCGCCGTATCCTGTGGCCCACGGGCCTGGCCCGATGCTTTGGGGGTGAGGGAGATGGATGTCGATCCGCAGGCGCCGGCGGTTGAGGCCGCGCGCCATTCATTGCAGACGCTGCTGACGGCGGGCAACAGCCCGGGCGTGCAGTACCTGTTCATGCAGGGGCCCCAGGCCTTGTTGTCCTTTCAGGCGGGCCTGGCCGATCCCGGCACGGGCGAGGTCTTGCAGGCGAGCCACCGCTTCAACTTGCATTCGGCCACCCAGCTGTGGACAGCCGCTGCGGTGTTGCGTGGCGTGCAGACCGGGCTGCTGGCTCTGGACGAACCCTTGCAAGCCTACCTGCCCGAGCACGTTGAGTTGGGCGGCGCGACCGTTCGCCAGGCCTTGTTGCACACGGCGGGGTTTGCCAACCCCAATCCCCTGGCCTGGATTCACCTGGGCCGCGACAGTTTTGATCCGCCCAAGGTGGCCGAAGCCTTGCTGTTGGAGCACGGGCGACCGGTGCGTTCGCCGGGCGGTGCGTACCGTTACTCGCCGATCGGCCATCTGTGGTTGGGGCAGGTGCTTCGCGCGGTCAGCCGGCAGACCTTGCCGGGCTATCTGCAGGCGCAGGGCTTGCTGGGCGGCGAGGCCTTGGCGAGCGGCCATCTGAGCTTTGATCGCCCCGATCCTGCCCACCACGCCCGGGGCACCTTGCCTCGCTGGGGGTGGTTGAACCCCGTGTTGGCCTGGATGCTCGACCGGGACCGTTTTGTGGCAGGGGTGAGCAGCGCCTGGGTGCGATTGGAGCACCATCAGGCCGATGCCCAAGCCTGCAGCGGTTTGATCGGCAATGCCGCTGGTGTGGCGGCCAGCTTGCAAGGTCTGCTGGGGCGTCAAGCGCTGGCCAGCAGCGGCTGCCCCTCAGGTTTGTTTGATTCGGTGCCCATGGTGGGGCCGGCGCGAAGCCTGGGCGGTTTCACTGGCTGGCTGGAAGGGCAGCACTGGTGTGGGCACGCAGGCGGGGGTGTGGGGCATTACGGCGAGTGGCGCGTGTACCCGCGTTTGCAGGCGGTGAGCGTGCTGCTGCTCAACCGCGCGGGTTTGCGTGATGAGGGATTGCTGGGGCGTGTTGACAAGCCGCTGGTGGCCGCCCTGGCCCGTCAGACGCCTCAGGCTTGACCGGGCGGCTGGCTGGTTCAGCCCAGGCGGGCCAGCTCTGCCGGGGTGTTGACGTTGGTGAAGTCGCGCGGCTGATCTTGCGGCCGATCAAACACGGCCTCGCCTGGGGTGTGTCGCCCCAGCCAGGCACCCACCTTGCGCCCGCCTTCATGCAACCACTGGGCCAGATCGCCTTCCAGACTGCGATGCAGCAGACAGAACACCGGCTGACGCCAGGGGCCAGGGCGGCCCTGGGATGTCGCTGGCGGTGTGCCGGCAGCGCCTTCATCAGGGGTAAAGGCCCGCACCGTGGCCAAGGCTTTGGGCGGTGAGCCCAGGGCCTGCACCAGCCGATCAGCGAGATCGTGCGGAAAATTGGGCACATCGCAGGGTACTGTCAGCAGCCAATCGGTCTGGCAATGGCGCAGACCGCAGAGCATGCCAGCCAGCGGGCCTTGCGGCTCATCGGCTGGTGCATCGGCCCAGACAGGAACACCCAGGGCCTGGTATTGCGCCAACTGGCGGTTGGCGTTCAGGGCCAACGGGCCCACCTGGGGGCGCAGGCGCTGCAGGGCATGCCAGGCCAGGGCCTGGCCTTGCAGTGACACCAGGCCTTTTTCTTGGCCCATGCGCTGGCCCAGACCCCCGGCCAGGACCAGGCCAGTGATTTGCTCTGGCCCGATCGGGGCCTGAATGTCGCTTGAATGGAAAGCCATGACAGGGCGGCGTCAACCGCCGATGTAACTCATCTCGACGCGGCGACTGACGTTGGCCGGTGCCGAGGCTTCGGCAGGCAGACTGGTGCGCAGTTCAGAGTAGCGATCACTGCGGCCTTGCCAGATGTGGCCAATGGCTGAGGCCAGCTCGGCATCACTGGCACCGTTGCGCAGCAGGCCCCGCAGATCGTGACCCTGGGTGGCAAACAGGCACAGGTAGATTTGGCCTTCGGTGGACAGGCGGGCTCGGTTGCAGTCGTGGCAAAAGGCCTGGGTGACGCTGCTGATCACGCCGACCTCGCCCAGGGCGGGATCCCACTCGCCCGCCGGGTTGGCATGGCCCCAGCGTTGGGCGGTTTCGCCTGGGGCAGCTGCTTCGAGCGGCACCAGAGGGAACTCGGTCTTCAGCAGGTCGATCACCTGGGCCGAGGGCAGCACTTCGTCCATGCACCAGCCGTTGGTTGCACCCACGTCCATGTACTCAATGAAGCGCAGGGTCACGCCTCGGCCACGGAAGTAGCGCGCCATGGGCAGGATCTCGTGCTCGTTGGTGCCACGTTTGACCACCATGTTCACTTTCAATCCGCCTTGCACACCCAGGCCGGCATCACGGGCGGCTTCAATGCCCGCCAGCACATCGGCCACCGGGAAATCCACATCGTTCATGCGGCGGAACACCGCGTCGTCCAGGCCATCGAGGCTGACGGTGACACGCTGCAGGCCGGCCTGGTGCAGCGCCTGGGCCTTGCGCGCCAGAAGCGAGCCATTGGTGGTCAGGGTGAGGTCGGGGGGCAGCCCATCGGGGGTGCGCAGCGCGGCGAGCATCTCGATCAGGTGTTCGAGGTTCTTGCGCAGCAGGGGCTCACCGCCGGTCAGCCGGATCTTGCGCACGCCGTGGGCCAGGAATTGCTCGGCCACGCGCGTGATCTCCTCGAAGCTCAGCAGGGAGGCATGGGGCAGGTAGGGGTAGTTTTTGTCGAACACTTCCTTGGGCATGCAGTAGCTGCAACGGAAGTTGCACCGATCGGTCACGCTGATGCGCAAATCCCGCAAGGGGCGGTGCAGGCGATCATGAAGCTGACCCTGCGCCGGGATCAGCGGCTGGGTTTCGGCGCCCCGCGGTCCTGGCTGGCGCCAGTCGGCCACAGGGATGATGCGAGGGACGGACGGGGAGGGGGATCGTTCTGTCATGCGGGCAGGGGGAGCGGTCGGGTGCTCTTTGATCAAGCACCCCGGTCATGCGCGCAACGGTACACCAGAAGCAGAGCCCCGACGGGCCTCATGGGGGAAATCCATGAGGCCGGTTGGGCCGGCTGGCAGATCAGACGCAGCGGGCGCCGTCCACTTCGATACAGACGCCGGAGATGAATGCAGCGTCGTCCGAGGCCAGGTACAGGGCGGCGTTGGCGACGTCGAGTGCCGTCGAGAACCGGCCCAGCGGGATGGTGGCCAGAAATTTGGCGCGCCGGGCGTCATCGACCGGGCCACCGGCGAATTCGGCGGCCAGCCCGGTATCGGGGTTGAACACGGGGTTGATGCAGTTCACCCGGATGTTGTCCGGCCCCAACTCCGCGGCGAGCGACTTGCTGATGGTGATGACGGCACCCTTGGAGCCGTTGTACCAGGTCAGCCCTGGGCGGGGACGCACACCCGCGGTCGAGGCGATGTTGATGAAGCTGCCACCCCCATGGGCGCGGAACACAGGCGTGGCGTGCAAGGTGGCCAGGTAGATGCTCTTCACGTTGATGGAGAAGCAGCGGTCGAATTCTTCCTCAGTCACTTCCAGGGCGGGGCGATTGCGGTGGGTCCAGCCGGCGTTGTTCACCATGGCGTCCAGCTTGCCGTAGAGGCGAACTGCTTCGTCCACCAGGGCCTTGACCTCGTCCGAGCGTGTGACGTCCGCCTTGAAGAATGCGGCGGTGCCGCCTGCAGCGGTGATTTCGGCCACCACCCGTTGGCCGCCGGCCTCGTTGATGTCGTTGACCAGCACTCGGGCGCCTTCAGCGGCCAGGCGCTTGGCAATGCCTTCACCGATGCCGTTGCCGGCGCCTGTCACGATGATCGATTTTTGATTCACACGCATGAAAAGTCTCCAGAGGGGGCTGCTGCGGCGGGATCGGCCGGATGGGCCGGTCTACCGCCGCTGGGCGAAGAAAACCTGAGATGAAATGAACTGAGGGGGCCTTAACCGTGGCGAATGGCGACGGTCTTCAGGGTGGTGAAGCCATAGAGGGCCTCGAAGCCTTTTTCACGGCCGTAACCCGAGGACTTGACCCCGCCGAAGGGCAGCTCGACACCTCCGCCGGCACCATAGTTGTTGATGAACACCTGGCCACAGCGCAGGCGCTTGGCCATGCGGAACTGGCGCCCGCCATCGCGTGTCCAGACCCCGGCCACCAGCCCGAAGTGGGTGGCGTTGGCCAGTTCCACGGCATGGTCTTCATCGCGAAAGCGCATGGCGGCCAGCACGGGGCCGAAGACCTCTTCCTGGGCCAGGCGGTGATCCACCGGCACATCACGCAACAGGGTGGGGGCCTGGTAGTAGCCGGTTTCAGGTGCTTCTTCAACCACCCGGCCCTGGGCCACCATCGAGATGCCGGCCACCTGGGCATCGGACAGAAAATCCCAGACCCGCTGCTGCTGGGTCTGGCGAATCAAGGGACCGACATCCAGATCCAGGTGGGCCGGACCCACGCGCAGGGCCTCAAAGGCGTGGCCCAGGCGTTCCAGCAGGGGCTCGTAGATGCTGTCCTGGATCAGCACGCGCGAGCCCGCCGAGCAGGTCTGACCCGCGTTCTGAATGATCGCATTGATGATCACCGGCACGGCGGCGTCCAGGTCGGCATCTTCAAAAATGATCTGAGGGCTCTTGCCGCCCAGTTCCAGGGTGACCGGGCAATGGCGCTCGGCGGCCACCTGCTGGATCAGCGTGCCCACCTTGGGACTGCCTGTGAAGCTGATGTGGTCGATACCCGGGTGGCGCGCCAGGGCGTCACCCACCTCGTGGCCGTAGCCCGTGACGATGTTCAGAGCGCCGGCCGGAAACCCCACCTCGGCGGCCAATTGGGCCACCCGGATCAGCGACAGACAAGCGTCTTCGGCCGGCTTGACCACGCACACATTGCCCGCCGCCAGAGCACCGCCCACGCTGCGGCCAAAGATCTGCATCGGGTAGTTCCAGGGAATCACGTGGCCGGTCACGCCGTGTGGCTCACGCCAGGTGAGCACGCTGTAACCATCTTGGTAGGGAATGGTTTCGCCGTGAAACTTGTCGGCTGCGCCGGCGTAGAACTCGAAATAGCGCACCAGGGCCAGGGCATCGGCCCGTGCCTGCTTGGTAGGCTTGCCGCAATCGCGTTGTTCCAGGGCTGCCAGTTCATCGGCATGTTCTCCCACCTTGACCGACAGGCGCATCAGCAGGCGGCCACGTTCAGCGGCACTCAGCTTGCCCCAGACCGTGTCGTAACACTGGCGTGCGGCCCGGACGGCGTCGTCGATGTCCTGGGCGTTGCTGCGCTGAAGATGATCAAAGACCTGCCCGTCCGAGGGATCGATCACTGGCAGGGTTTTGCCCGAAGAACTGGGCACCGATGCGTTGGCGATGAAGTTGAGTTGCATCCCGGCATTTTGCGTCAATGTAGCAATTCCTACATCAGGGGCGTGACGGAGCGGGGACACCCCAGCCCTCGCGCTTGGGGGCGGCAGCCATCGCGAATGCCGGTGAGCGATGGTTGCGGGAAGACGCTGTTGCAGTGCAGCAAGGTCAATGAATCAACGACAAAAAGCGCCTATCAAGGCGCTTTTGGGAGGTGTCGTGGGGATTGGGCCATTGGGGGAAGAGGGCTCCCCTGGCCAGGGGTCAACGCTGAGGGCTGCGCTTGCGATCGCGATCGTCGTGGGGCCAGGCGTTGACAGGTTGTTTGGCGAAGCTGGAATTCATTTGAAATCTCCGTGGATGGAGCTACAACGAAAGGCCCGCAGACTTGGTTGACAGTTTTTTTGAGAAATTTTTGAGGCAGGCGAAAGTTCAGTAAAGACCGCCCGTTGCAGAGGGACAGGCTGTTAATTCAATACTGAATTGATTATGTTTTATTATTTTTTTGACGGCCGTCAGACAGAGTCAAGGCGAGTGCCTGGCGGGTAAGGGCTTCGGCCTCCTGGGCTTCGGGCGTGCGTTGGGCAATCTTGAGCAGCAAGATCAATTCGTCCAGCCCGGCGAGCGCATCGTGCACGGCCAGACGCAATTGGCGCAACTGAGCATCTGATGAGTCCATGCGTCATTCTGGTCCGCCAGGCGCCAACTTCAAGTGTCTCTTTGATAAGAAATGTAAGGCGGCCGCCGCTGCGAGACTTCGCACTGGCCTGGTGCACACGCCGCGTCGAGGCTCAAAGCCTGAACCCGTTGGCCTGGTCTTTGGATGATTGGCCTGCCCGACAGGAATCGAACCTGTGACCCACAGCTTAGAAGGCTGTTGCTCTATCCAACTGAGCTACGGGCAGTCGCATGAATGCTGCGTTTCGCGCTATGTTTGTTGTAGCGCATTCCGACGCGCATCGGAAAGAGTTCCGGCGCGCACCGGATTATGCCCTTGAAACTGGCACGATTTGCTACTTGGTCGGGCCCACGATCTTGCCTCGACGCAGGTGGTGTCGCCTCGTCGTGAACACGCTGGCGTGCCCCAAGAGGTCGGCCGCACTCTGCTCCCCCTGGCGCCTGCGTCTTGGCCTCGGCCCTCCCTTGGCGAGTGGAGAGGGTCGCCATCGGCGATGGGTTCGCTTTGCATGGAAATCAAGCTTCGCGACCAGAGAACAAGGACGGCAGGTGATTCTGGACTGAACAGGGCTCCAGAGCCCTTCCCGGCTCGATGCGACATTGGGCGAGATGAGCCCCTGCGGTACGGGAATCGCCGGTGGGTGGCGCAGCAAAAATGAAGATCGAGTTGCACGCGCCGGCCCCCAGGGGGGGCAAGCTCATGCTGCATGCAAAACGACGCAGTTGCGTTGACGATGCTTCGCTTCGTAGCAGGCGAGGTCGGCTAGATTGAGCCAATGGCTCCAAGGCTGGCCGTGTGTGTCGACCCAGACCAACCCGATGCTGGCAGTCACCGTGCAATGGCCCGCTGCACCTGTCTCGATTGTTTGTGCCGCGACTGCGCGGCGAAGGCGTTCGGCGACAGCGAGGGCGTTGTCCTTGCTGACTTCAGGCAGGACAACCGCGAATTCTTCACCACCAAGGCGAACCAGCGTGTCGCAGTCACGCAGCTCAGCTTTGAGCACGGCTGCCGAGGACGCCAGAACACGATCCCCGACGTCGTGACCATGAGCGTCATTGATCCGCTTGAAATGGTCCAAATCAAGCACCGCGAGGGCCCATCCCACATGTGCCAATTCAGGCAGACGACTTGTCAGGAAACGCCGATTGCCTACACCAGTGAGTTCGTCGGTTTCTGTGGCGTGGCGGAGCTTGGACTCAGTGCGCTCGTTCACAAGGGACATGATCCACAAGACGATGCAAAAATTGAAAATGATCTGCAGAAAAAATGCCTCTGCGATCGGCAGCTCTTCGGCCCCGTGGCTAAGCATGCCCACGGCCATCACGCCATAGACAACGCCACTGCTCAGCATGGTCAAGCTCAGCAGCCATCTGGAACGCAGCGGATCGGTATGACGGTCTCGCCAGATGATGACGGCTGACCCGATCAGGAAGAAGCTGGCATTGAAATGAAATGCCGCCGCGCGCGGTGTGTTGGTCAGCGGAAACTGGGTGATCAGGCCGATAAGGATCCATCCCACCGGAGTTGACGCCACCAGCCGTTGATAACGACGCCAGGGGCCGCCGCTCAATTCAGATGCCCCCAGCCACATCAGTGCGTATCCCCCGCAACCGATTGCCAGGGAGAGGTGAGTCCATAGCGCGTGAGGCAAGACATTGAGTTCGCCCATGGCCGCGATAACACCGCCGGCGCCCAGCAACAGAAAGCAGGATGCAAGAAAACCGAGTCCAGGGTGGCGTTGGCTGCGGCTGCGCAAATTGAATAGGCCCATGGCGCCTGCCAGTAACGACGACACCTGCAACAGCAGCACGGTTGGCAAGTCAACGGAGAGATGAAGCATTGGCAATTGGCCGGCAAAAGCTCAAGTAGTGGGCAGTTGGAGACGCGTGGCTGCGATGTCTGCACCATGTTATTGAACAGGTGTGACTTTGTGGCTGCAATAAAGGGGGGCCTTGGCCTGGTTGTCAACGCTTTGGGCCCAGGGTCCATCGTGCGGCGTCCAGTTCTACGTCGCTCTCGCCGAGGTTGGCAGCGTGATTGGAGAGCCGGGCGCCGGTCTCCATTTCCACCCGCACGTGTCCAACTCCTGAGGGGGGGTAACCCGGGCGCGATTCAGTGCCGAGTTCCGTGTCTTTGTTGCGGCAGCGGTTCGCTGGATGCTTCAGGCAGATCAACTTCTGGCAAATAATTCATCTTTCAGTGAATTTGAGTTGCCATGCTGGAGCGCCTGTCAAAGTTCTTGAAGCCCGATCATTCCGCTGCCCTGGGGGCTTGGGCCAAGCGTGAAGGCCTGGCTTTCGAGGCCCTCCGCAGCGAGGACCGCCTGATCTGGACCGGGCGTCTCAGCGGAATGGCCTTGCGCATGGAGAGCATGCCGCCCAGGCGTGACTATCTGCGTGGCCATGAATTGCGTCTGCGCATGAATCTGGATCTGCCGGACAGCTTGTCTTTGATGGTGATGAGCCGATGGTTGAAAACCCGTCTTGAGCAGCAGGCTTACGAGGGTTACACCGACAAGGTGCGAACGACAGGAAAGCTGAAGTTGCACGAAGAAAGCCGATGGCTGGCACTGTTTGGCGAGCTCGGGTGGACCACCATGGCGCCAGAGCTCTGGGCACGCTACGCCGTGCTCGGCGATCGTCGGGAGGAGGCCCAGTGCTGGCTGGAGGGGCCCCTCACGGCGGGCTTGCTGGCCTGGGAGGGGACGGATGAGCGCTCTGTCCCTTTGGTCATGATGCTGACGCGCGGTTGTCTGTACCTGCGCACCGAGCATGATCGCCCCCATGTGCAGCAGTTGTCACGCACATTGGAACTGGCCCAGTTGGCTGCCAACCGGGCGCAGGTCTTTGCCGGTTTCGGGCTCAGCAGCCTCGTGTGATCGGCATTTCAACTTCGACAGGGCGGGCGGCGTACTTGCCCAGTTCAAGCTTGGCGATGGCGTTGCGGTGCACCTCGTCCGGACCGTCTGCGAAGCGCAGGGTACGTGCCCCTGCGTAAGCGTAGGCGAGCGGGAAGTCGTCGCACATGCCGCCGCCGCCATGCACCTGCATGGCCCAGTCGATGACCTGGCAGGCCATGCTGGGGGCCACGACCTTGATCATGGCAATTTCGGTCTTGGCCACCTTGTTGCCGGCCACGTCCATCATCCAGGCTGCCTTCAGCGTGAGCAGGCGCGCCATGTCGATCTTGCAGCGGGCTTCGGCGATGCGCTCCTGGGTCACGGTCTGTTGCGCCACGGTCTTGCCGAAGGCGGTGCGGGCCGAGGCACGGCGGCACATCAGCTCAAGTGCGCGCTCGGCCAGGCCGATCAGGCGCATGCAGTGGTGGATGCGTCCGGGGCCAAGGCGGCCCTGGGCGATCTCGAAGCCGCGGCCTTCACCCAGCAGGATGTTGCCCACTGGTACACGCACGTTCTCAAACGTCATCTCGACGTGGCCGTGCGGGGCATCGTCGTAGCCGAACACATTGAGCGGACGCAGGATCTTGATGCCGGGCGCGTCGGCTGGCACGACCACCATGCTCTGCTGAGAGTGGCGGGGAGCTTCCGGATCGGTTTTGCCCATGGTGATGAAGACGGCGCAGCGCGGATCGGCAGCCCCTGAAATCCACCATTTGCGGCCATTGATGACGTACTCGTCGCCCTGGCGTTCAATGCGGGTTTCGATGTTGGTCGCGTCACTGGAGGCGACATCGGGTTCTGTCATGGCAAAGGCAGAGCGGATCTTGCCTTCGAGCAGCGGCTTGAGCCAGCGCTCGCGGATCTCTGACGAGCCGTAACGGGCAATGGTTTCCATGTTGCCTGTGTCGGGGGCAGAGCAGTTGAACACTTCGCTGGCCCAGGGCACCGCACCCATGATTTCGGCCAGCGGTGCGTATTCCTGGTTGGTGAGGCCGGCGCCCTTGTAGCCCGAGGCGTCCGCCGTGTCGACGGGCAGGAACAGGTTCCACAGACCAGCCGCCTGGGCTTTGGGCTTGAGGTCTTCGATGGTCTTCAGCGCTGACCAGCGCTTGCCCGCGGCCGTGTTGGCTTCCAGTTCGGCGTGGTAAGCGCCCTCGGACGGGTAAATGTACTCGGCCATGAACTGCTTCAGCCGTGCCTGGAGTTCCTTGGTTTTCGGTGAATAGTCAAAGTCCATGTGCTTCTCCTGTTGGATTGATTGGCGCTGTGCCGGGGGCTTCTTGTGGAAAGAACGAAAAAATGGGGTGGCCGTGTCTGCGGGGGCGAGAGGCTTCAGCCGCCTGCACGTTGCGCAAATTGCCATGCCATCTGGGCCAGGGGGCGGGCCCCGGCTGCCGAACTGACGGCCTGGGCGCTGGAGGCGGTGCCGGTCTCCACGCGCTTGGCGATGCCCTGCAGGATGGCTGCGATGCGGAACAGGTTGTAGGCCAGGTAGAAGTTCCAGTCGGCCTTGAGTGCTTCGGGGGTGGTGATGCCGGTGCGCTCGCAGTAGAGGCGGATGTATTCGTCTTCGGTCGGAATACCCAGGCTTTGAACGTCCAGCCCTCCAATGCCGCGGAACGAGCCGGGCGGGATGTGCCAGGCCATGCAGTGGTAGCTGAAGTCGGCCAAGGGATGGCCCAGGGTGGAGAGCTCCCAGTCAAGCACGGCCAGAACGCGTGGCTCGGTGGGGTGGAACATCAAGTTGTCGAGCCGGTAGTCGCCATGCACGATGGACACCATGCGCTCATCCCGGGCCGCGGCCGGGATGTTGGCGGGCAGCCAGGCCATCAACTGGTCCATCTCGGGGATGGGTTGGGTGATGGAGGCGACGTATTGTTTGCTCCAGCGGCCGATCTGGCGCTCGAAATAGTTGCCTGGCTTGCCATAGCCGGCCAGGCCGCGGTCGGCAAACTTGACCGTGTGCAAGGCCGCGATCACGCGGTTCATTTCCAGGTAGATGTCGCGGCGCTGCGCAGGCGTCATGCCGGGCAGAGACTGGTCCCACATCACGCGGCCATCGACAAATTCCATGACGTAGAAGGCGCGGCCGATGATGGATTCGTCTTCGCAGAGGCAGTGCATCTGCGCCACCGGCACGTCGGTGCCGGCCAAGCCCGTCATCACGGCGAATTCGCGTTCGATGGCATGCGCCGAGGGCAGCAACTTGGCCACCGGGCCCGGCTTGGCGCGCATCACATAGGAGCGCTTGGGCGTGACCAGTTTGTAGGTGGGGTTGGACTGCCCGCCCTTGAACATCTCGACGCTCAGCGGGCCTTCAAAACCGGGCAGGTGCTGGCTCAACCATTGCGACAGGGCCGCAGTGTCGATGGCATGCTGTTCTGTCACGGGGCGCGTGCCGACAAAGTGTTCGTAGTTGCTCATGGGCTGGTGTTTGTCTCTTTGGGTTTCAGGGGCAGGGTGGCTGAATCAGAGGTCGCTGTCGGCGATGCGCATCAACGCATCGCGGTCACGCACGATCAAGCCTCCTGGTTCGATGCGGATCGCGTCTTCGCGCTCCATGGCTTTCAGTTCCTGGTTGACGCGCTGACGCGAGGCCCCCAGCAACTGGGCCAACTCTTCCTGGGCCAGATGCAGGCTGATGCGCATTTCGCGACCGTCCGACAGGCTGGGCACACCGTAGCTGCGAACCAGGTGCACCAGTTGCTTGGCCAGACGCGCACGCAAGGGCAGGGTGTTGAGGTCTTCCACTAGGCCGAACAATTGCCGAATGCGCCGCGCATGCAGTCTCAGCATGGCTTCGTAGAGCTCGACGTGCATGGCCAGGATCTTCTTGAAGTCGGCCTTGGCCACACACAGGATGGTGGTGTCTCCATGCGCGTAGGCATCGTGGGTGCGCCGATCGCCGTCGAAGATGGCCACGTCGCCAAACCAGATCCCGGGCTCGACATAGGTCAGCGTGATCTGCTTGCCCGAGATCGAGGTGGAGCTCACTCGCACCGCGCCCTTGGCACAGGCAATCCACTCTTCCGGTGGGTCGCCCCGTGCTGCAATCAGCTCGCCGTCGCGGTATCGCTTCACGTATGCGCATCGGAGTATGTCGTGCCGGAGTGAGGGTGAAAGGGATGAGAACCAGCGACCGGAGTTGATCGCTTCACGTTCTTCGATATTAAGAATCGGGTCGTCCATGGCCTGTCTTTTGCGTGACTGAAAACAGGTTCATTGTCGCGTCTGGGACCGGCGTGATCCCACAGGGTTGTCACCTGCGTGTCTGAGCGGACGGGGCATTCAGGACGGCTTGCTTGCCTCATCCGATCCGGTTCGCGAATCCCGGCTTTCGTGCGGGCGTGAACCACCGTCTGGCTGCGCCGGCGGGGCGGTCAGTGTGGACGGTGTGGGCGGTGGACTGCGTTGGCTCGCCAGGCCCAGGGGTGATCACGCGTGGCGAGTGCAGGCCCAGGCGCAGGCTCAGGCGCAAGGCCGTTGGCGGCGCCATCAGTCAAGGCTGATCAGTCACGTCGTGCCAGGCCGCGTGGCGATCAGTAATCTTGCGATCAGTAACCTTGCAATCAGTAACGCGGCGTGGTCTTGTTCAGAAAGGCCTCAATGCCAATGCCCGCATTGACGTGGTGCAGGTTGCGGACAAAGTGGTCGCGTTCGAGGTCGAGATGGTGGGTCAATGTGTCTTGACCGGCCTCGTTGATCAGGTCTTTGATGCTGGCCAGTGCATTGGGGGCACGTGCGTTGAGGCGCTCGGCCCATTGAAGCGCATCCTGCAGCGCCTGGCCTGGTTCGCTGACATGGTTCACCAGGCCATGTTGGTGAAGTGCGCTGGCTGAGATGCGGTTGCCGAACATCAGCAACTCCGTGACAAGTTGCCGCGGCAAGGCCCGGGCGAGGCTCCAGCTGCCGCCGCCGTCGGGCGAAAGGCCAATCGTGCTGTAGGCCATCACAAACTGGGCGTCGCGCGCCGCCAGCACGAAATCACAGGCCAGGGCCAATGAAAAACCGGCGCCTGCTGCGGCTCCTTCGACGGCCGCGAGGATCGGCTTTGGGAAGAGTCGGATGGCCTCTATCCAGGTGTGCAAGCCTTCGATGCTATCGGCCTGCACGGCCGGTGCCTGTAGGCGGTTGGCCTGCAGGCGCTGCAGATTGCCCCCGGCACAGAACCAGGGCCCAGACCCCGTGATGACCACTGAGCGCACGTCCGAGCTGCGCTCGGCCACATTGAGGGCTTCGACACCGGCCGCATACATCTCTGGCCCCAGTGCGTTGCGGAACTCGGGGTTGTGCAGGGTCAGGATCAGGGTCTGACCCTGGCTGGTGCTTTGCAGTTCGGCGGGCATGGTTCAGTGGTGTTGTGGCGTTCGAGGGCTCAGTGTTCGACGTGGCTCAAGCTCAGGCCGATGGCGCCGCGGCGTCGCAGCCAGGGGCTGGGCCGGTAGCGCTGATCGCCGTACACGGTCTGCATGTTGAAAAGCACCTCCAGCACATTGGTGGGGCCATAGCGGTCCCCCATGGCGAGCGGGCCCATGGGGTAACCCAGACCCAGTGTGACGGCCAGTTCCAGGTCGCGTGGGCTGCAGATGCCTTGCTGGCAGATGTCCGTGGCGATGTTGATGATGGTGGCGACCACCCGTTGGGTGACAAAACCGCCACTGTCGCGAATCACGCTCACCGCCTTGCCGTCACGAGCGAACAGCGCATGCGCTGCATCGCGCATATCGGCTCGAGTGGCCGGGTTGGTGGCCAATACCCGGCGCTTGGTGCTGGCATCGTCCACCAGCATGTCGATGCCCACGGTGCGGCTTGGGTCCAGGCGCTCCACCACGGCCACCGTGGTCACGTCGAAGCCCAGCGGGGCCACCAGGGTGAGTGCCTGGGGAGAGGGTGACGTGCCGGTTTCGATCGCAGCACCCAGGTCCTTGAGCAGTTGGTACAACTCGGCCCGGCGCGCGGCGCGACTCGAAACCCACACGGGGGGCATCTCTGGAACCTGGGGCACGGGGGGCTCTGGCGGCCACTGCGCCTGTTGGCCTTCGTAGCGGTAAAACCCCTGGCCAGTCTTGCGACCCAGCATGCCGCCCGCGAGCCGCTGTGCGGTGATGACGCTGGGGCGGTAGCGTGCCTCTTCGTAATATTGGCGGTAGATCGACTCCATCACCGGATGCGAGACGTCGAGGGCCGTGAGGTCCAGCAATTCAAATGGGCCCAACTTGAACCCGACCTGGTCTTTCAGAATGCGGTCAATGGTGGCGAAATCAGCCACACCTTCCGACACGATGCGCAGGGCCTCGGTGCCGTAGCCGCGGCCGGCATGGTTGACGATGAAGCCAGGGGTGTCTTGAGCGGTCACTGGGGTGTGCCCCATCTGGCGCGCGTAGTCGCTGAGTGCCGTGCAGGTGGGCTGCGCCGTGGCCAGCCCTGCAATCACTTCAACCACTTTCATCAGCGGAACAGGGTTGAAGAAGTGGTAGCCAGCCACCCGCTCAGGCCGGGCGCAGGCGGCTGCAATTGCCGTGATCGAGAGAGAGGATGTGTTGCTGGCGAGCACGCACTCGGCGCTCACCACGGACTCCAGGTCTCGAAACAGGGCGCGTTTGGCTTCGAGGTTTTCGACGATGGCTTCGACGACCAACTGACAGCCAGCCAATGCCGACAGGCTTTCAGCCACGTGCAACTGGCCCTGATATTGCTGCAGTTGGTCCGGGCTGATACGGCCCTTGGCCGACAGCTTTTCCCATTGGCTGTTGATTTCTTGACGGGCAGAACTGGCCGCACCTTGTTTGGCATCGAACAAATACACTTGACTGCCAGCCTGGGCTGCAATCTGTGCAATGCCTCGTCCCATGGCGCCACTGCCCACGATTGCAACGCTTTGGTAAATTATTTTCATGAATGAATTATCCCTTGCTTGGGGACTAGAAGCCTTGTGCCAGAATCTGCGATAAAGCAAACACGAAATTGTGAAAATACGTAATATTTTCGTCGGGGTGCCTTTGTTGGCGCTGGCTGGTAGCAGTTTTGCTCTCAGTCTGGGGGGCGTGCGCGGCAACGCTGTGCTGGGGCAGGCGCTTTCGCTGGCCTTTGAATTGAAACTCGAATCCGGCGAGGATGTCGATGCTGGTTGCCTGCGTGCCCAACTGGCCCAAGGTGATACCCGCATTGATGGCTCCCGTGTGACGCTGGCGATTTCTGGCAGTGCCGGCGAGCGTGTGGTGCGCCTTCGATCCAATGTCCCTGTTGACGAGCCCGTGGTCACTGTGACTTTGACGGCGAACTGTGATCAACAGGTCACCCGCCGCTATGTGTTGTTGACCGAGCTGCCGCAGGATCCTCGTGCGGCGGCTTCGGTGGGTGCGTCCCCAGCCACGGCCTCGCCCGTGCCGCAGCCCAAAGCCTCCGACGCTATCGCGATACCCGCCCAATTGGTGCCAAGCGAGGCCCGTGGCGTCCGCGATACAGCAGCGGGCAAGACCGGGGAGCGTGTCGTGCGGGCAGCGCGCCACGAGCCTGCCAAGCCGTCTGCTGGGAAGGTGGCCGCGGCGCCTCCGGTGGCCAAGGCTCGCCTCAAATTGGATTCTCCTGCGGATTCGGTCGAGCGCGTCGTCGGCTTGAAGCCTTCGCCCATGCTCAGCATGGTGCCGCAAGAGGGGGCTTCGCCGCAGCGTGCGCAGGCCCTGGCTGCATGGGCCTCGCTGAATCGATCGCTGGAGCAGATTCTTTCAGACACGGATGATCGCGCGCGATTGGAGGCCGAGAACAAGCGTCTCAAGTCGGTGGACAGGCAGGCTCAGGCCCAACTGAACGAGTTGAAGAGTCGTCTGGCAGAGGCGGAAGATGAGCGCTACGCCAATCCCGTGGTGTACGGGCTGGGTGGGTTGGTGCTTTTGCTGATCGGCGCTGGGGCTTATGCCGGCCTGCGTCTGAAGCGAGGCGGTGGCGTGCCACGAGCGAGTGGGGTGGTTGCCAAAGCCTCTCGAAAGGGTAAGGCGCCCTGGTGGCAGACGGGGCTCAAGTCGAATCAAGGGGCCGAGGCGGGTGCGTCGGTGCTGCCGGAGCCGGTGCCTGCCGTGGCGTCTCCAGCCCCGGTGGCTGGGGCTGCCAGACCAGTCATGGCAGATGTGGCCAAGCCGCCATTCCTGCCATCGATGTCCGGCGTTCATGTCGACCTGGACTTGAGTGAGTCGGCCTTCCAACGGTTGGAGAGCATGGGCAAGGCGACGGCGGCGTCACCCACAGATTTCTTGAAATCGGAGTTGCGTCCCGCTGGCTCCACAGATTTGGTGGGTGTGCCAGTGCCCGGTGGGGGCTCCAAGCTGCCGTTGGATCTGTTTGATGTGCAACAGCACGCTGAATTTTTCGTTTCGCTCGGCCAATACGACGAAGCCATCGGCGTTCTGCAAACCTATATTGATCAGTATCCAGAAAGCACCCCACTGGCTTACCTCGATCTGCTCAAGATTCACCACACACTCAGTCACACCGGGGAGTACGCCCGGTTGCGTGAGCGTTTCAATCAGATCTTCAGTGCCGAAGTGCCGCCCTTCAGTGCTTTCTCCAAGGCGGGCAAGGGCCTGGAGGCCTACCCTCGCACCCTTTCCTATCTGGAAAAGGTGTGGGGCAGCCCCGGGGCTTTGGTGGCGGTGGAGGACGCCGTCTTTCATGCGCACGCCGTCTCGATCGGCGAGTTCTTTGACCTGGATGCTTTCAAAGACCTGCTCGTGCTGCAGTCCGTGGCTCGTCAACTGGATCAGGAAGCGCGAAGTGATGGGGCCTCGGGTGTCAGCAGTCCGCGCCTGCAGTCTGGCGACTTGTCGACAGCGTTCCAGACCGTGCGCGACTCTCAATTCGGTGCGGCGCCTGGGCAGATTCCGGCGGAATTCATGCCTGTAGATCCCATCTCGGGTTTTGGCCCTTCCACCCAGTCTTCAGGCCCTGACAGCTTGATGAACCTCGACCTGGACCTCAGCGACATGGAGGCGGCTCTGGCGCCGCCCAGGGCGCCGACTGAGGTGCGCGTCGAAGAGCTTGGCAAAGCGGGCAGCGCAGTCGCTCGAACGGCAGAGTTGAGCTCGCCGCTGGATTCTCCTTTTGATTCGCCGCTTGACTCGCCGTTGGACTCTCCCTTGGACTTCACGCTTGACGGGACTGCGCTTGCCGAACTGGATCGCCTGCCCGCGACCATGCCAGTGGAATCAACAGTCATCGAAGACAGCAATCTGATTGATTTCGACTTGTTCGAGGCCGATCTTGCCAAGTCGATTTCGAAATCCAACAAACTTTGAAGCGGCGCAGTGGCCGCTCCAGGCAAGACCCTGTGGCCCAGCCGGGGTGCATCCAAGAGCCCCCCGTCGAACCGCTGGCTGTCCGATCAGCGCCGCACCTGCAGCGCCCCAGGATTGACGATGTTGGTGGGCGTACCGCGGATGTAGTTGACCAGATTGTCGAATGCCGCACCAAAGTACAGCTCATAACTGTCGAGTTCCACATAACCGATGTGGGGTGTACAAACGCAGTTTTCCAAGCGAAGCAGGGCATGTCCCTGCAAAATGGGCTCGCTTTCAAACACATCCACCGCAGCCATGCCGGGACGGCCCCGGTTCAGCGCGGCGATCAGGGCGTCGGGCTCCAGCAACTCGGCTCGTGATGTATTGACGATCAGCGAACTGGATTTCATGCGTGACAAGTCTTCGAGGGTCACAATGCCACGGGTGTCATCGTTCAGGCGCAGGTGCAGGCTCAACACATCGCACTGCTCGAAAAACTCCTCGCGGCTGTTGGCCGCCTGGTAGCCATCGGACAAAGCCTGGGCCCGAGATGCCTCGCGCCCCCAGACGCGCACATTCATGCCGAATGCAGCGCCATAGCTGGCGACCAGCTGACCCACCTTGCCGTACCCCCAGATGCCCAGGGTCTTGCCCCGCAGCACGTTGCCCAACCCGAAGTTGGGCGGCATGGAGGCAGATTTCAGACCCGATTGTTGCCATGCGCCATGCTTGAGGTTGGCGATGTATTGAGGCAGCCGCCTCATGCTGGTCATGATCAGGGCCCAGGTCAATTCAGCAGGGGCAACAGGCGAGCCAACGCCTTCGGCCACCGCAATGCCTTTTTCGGTGCAGGCGCCAACATCGATGTGACTGCCCACCCGTCCCGTCTGTGAAATCAGCCTGAGTTTGGGGAGTTTTTCGATCAGTTGACGGGTGATGTGGGTCCGCTCCCGAATCAGCACAATGACTTCCGCATCCTTGAGCCGCACGGACAGCTGCCCAAGGCCTTTCACCGTGTTGGTGTAAACCTTGGCGGAAAAGGGGTCCAGGCGTGCTGCGCAATTGAGTTTGCGCACTGCGTCTTGGTAGTCGTCCAGAATCACAATGTTCATCCCCTGATTGTGCCCTGCCTGGGGTGGGCATCGGGCCTGGAGGGGATGGATCATGGAACCGGTTTGGGTGAATGCAGGCATTTGCCCGCTTCAGCGTAGGACATTGCGATAGATGATGAATCGCGAGGCCCGAAGTCTTGGGGCAAGATGCGCGCTTCTTTGGGCCCCAAGGCGGGCCGACTGGGGTATGCCGGATTCAGCCCGGGGGAGAGCCGATCGTTGTCAATGCACCAATCCGGGATGGGCGGCAGCCAAGCGCTCCAGCTCGGCACACACATCGGCCATGCGTCCGGAAATCACCAGTCGACCAGCCTGTCGGGGGTTGGGGCAGCTTTCCCGGATCCGCAACACACGAAGGGGGCGCAGGCTGGAGGACGAGGGGCCCGAGTGCACCTGGGGGGCTGTCGCAGCGGGCCCACGGTCCATGCGGTCGGCTCGTGCATCCACCGGCACCGTGGCCACCGCCTGTTCGAGGGCGATGCCGACCAGATCCTGGGATGCCTGTGGGATGGGGGGAGGTGCTTCGCAACCCGATGTCATCCGCTTGGAGGCTTGCGCGCCCAGATTGGCGTCATTCAAGCCTGCATTGTGGGTGCGTCGAGGGGCCAAGATGGCGCTCAGAGGCGCGAGCCAACGCACGGCAGTGGTGAATGCCTTTCCCATGTGAAACTCCAGTTCGATTCAGGGGTTGAACACAGGCAGGATTGAAAGATGGAGCCAGCGCAGGGTTTCGACAAGGACACCTTGCCTCAAACGCCCGCCACCTGCGCAGGCCAGCCGCTTTACATCAGCATCGTGTTTCGGATCAAGCCAACAGCCAGCCCTTCGATCTCGAAAGGGTCACCCGGCTGGACGATGATGGGGGCGTAGTCCGGGTTTTCGGCGATCAGTTCGATGTGCTGCGGTGTCTTGCGCAGGCGCTTGACCGTGACCTCTTCACCGAGGCGGGCCACGATGATCTGACCGTTCTTGGCTTCACGGGTGGATTGCACTGCCAGCAGGTCGCCATCCATGATGCCCGCGTCACGCATCGACATGCCGCGCACCTTCAGAAGGTAGTCGGGCTTGTGCTGGAACAGGCTGTTTTCCACGTAATAGGTTTGATCCACGTGCTCTTGGGCGAGAATCGGTGAGCCTGCGGCGACTCGTCCGATCAGGGGCAGTGCCAATTGGCTCAGGCCGGGCAGGGGCAAGGAGAATTGAGGGTCGCGGCTTTGATTCAGTTGGCGCAAGGTTTCGCCACGCAGCCGGATGCCGCGAGAAGTACCGCTGACCAGTTCAATGACCCCTTTGCGTGCCAGCGCTTGCAGGTGTTCTTCAGCCGCATTGGCAGATTTGAAGCCCAACTCGGATGCGATTTCAGCCCGGGTTGGCGGAGCACCGGTGAGGCCGATGGCGCTCTGGATCAGTTCCAGAATCTGTTGCTGTCGTGCGGTGAGCTTGGGCATGTCCATGGTGGCGGCTCCTGAGGGCTGTTTTAATATCCAGTAACTGTATTTTTGACCAGTTTTTTCTGAAATGCAAGCCAACATCACGACTTCTTCGCACCTTGTTGTATTGGGGACCGGAGGCACAATCGCGGGCGAAGCGGGAAGGCCCGATGACAACATCGGCTACCGTGCTGCGCAACGCGGGGTGGCGGATCTGCTGGCGGGGCTGCCTTTGGCGCAGGGCGTCACCGTGCAATGCGAGCAGGTGGCTCAGCTCGACAGCAAGGACATGGACCACCCGACGTGGCAGGTGCTGCTGGAGCGTGTCCTGCATTGGCTGGCCGATCCCGCTGTGCAAGGCGTGGTCATCACCCATGGCACCGATACGCTCGAAGAGACCGCCTATTTCCTCGGCGCCACCCTGGGCCACTGTGCCAAGCCCGTTGTGCTGACCTGTTCCATGCGGCCGGCGACTGCGTTGGCGCCGGATGGTCCGCAGAATCTGGTGGATGCCGTGGCGGTGGCTCGCGACCCGCGGGCAGCGGGGGTTCTGGTGGTGTGTGCAGGCCTGGTCCACGAAGCCAGTGTGGTGCAGAAAGTTCACACCTATCAGCCGGATGCATTCAGTTCGGGTGACGTCGGTCCTTGTGCTCGCCTGTATGAGGGCCAGGTGAACTGGTTGCGAACGGCTCCTTCGGGCGGGGCGGGTGCCCGGTCTGCCGCGTTGGCAGCGGCCTGTTTGGCGCTGCCTGCGGCCGATTGGCCTTGGGTTTCGGTGCTTTACAGCCATGCCGGAGCGCAAGGCCGAGAGGTCGATGCCTTGGTGGCCCAGGGTGTGCGGGGCTTGGTGATTGCTGCAACCGGCAATGGCACCCTGAATCAGGGCCTGGATCAAGCCCTGCAGCGGGCGGCAGCAACCGGTGTGGCTGTCGTTCGCAGCTCTCGCTGCGCCTTTGGCCCGGTGTTGGTCACGGAGGCCGGTGGCTGGCCCGTGGTGCCTGGGCTGAACCCGGTCAAGGCCCGAGTGGCCTTGCTGTTGCAGTTGCTGGCTTGAGTTACTGGTTTGGCGAAGGGTGACGGCGCTCTTTCCGGGCGCAAAAAAGCCACCCGCAGGTGGCTTCTGGCCGGCCGTCTGAGCCGGGCTCAGCTGGCCAGGGCTTGCAGTGCGCGAGTCGTGATCTCGTCGACCGAACCCATGCCGCTGATGGCGCGGTACTTGGGGGCTGCTGCGGCATCGTCCTTGGCCCAGTTTCCGTAGTAGTCCACCAGGGGGCGGGTCTGTGCGCTGTAGACCTCCAGGCGCTTCTTGACCGTTTCTTCCTTGTCGTCGTCGCGCTGGATCAGCGGTTCACCGGTGAGGTCGTCCAGGCCTTCGGTCTTGGGCGGGTTGAACTTGACGTGGTAGGTGCGACCCGAAGCCGGGTGTGAACGACGGCCGCTCATGCGCTCGATGATGGCTTCAAAGGGCACATCGATTTCGAGCACGTAGTCAAGCTTGACGCCGGCTGCCTTCATGGCATCGGCTTGAGGGATGGTGCGGGGAAAGCCGTCGAACAGGAAACCATTGGCGCAGTCGGCCTGGGCAATGCGTTCCTTGACGAGGTTGATGATCAACTCATCGCTCACCAGGCCGCCAGACTCCATCACGCTCTTGGCTTGCAGGCCCAGGGGTGTGCCGGCCTTGACCGCTGCACGCAGCATGTCGCCTGTTGAAATCTGGGGGATGCCGTACTTTTGGCAAATGAAGGTGGCTTGCGTGCCTTTACCCGCGCCTGGCGCGCCCAGCAGAATCAGTCTCATGGAAGTCCTCGGATAGTGTCAAATCGGCCGGCACCACTGGCTGCGCACAAGTTGACCCCGGTGGGCCAAGGCAGATGCAGTGCTCATTTGGTCCAGAGGATAGCATGGGCAGGCCTGCGCCATCCTTACGCTTGTGACAAAGCGCAGGGTCCCCGATTGCCCGGGGTGCGCGCAGATTCAGGCCGAGAGCCCGCTGAAATGCGCTCGCACACGTGCCAAGTCTTCAGGGGTGTCGACGCCGGGCCCTGGGGCCTGCTCGCTCAGGTGAACCGCAATGCGGTGTCCGTGCCACACGGCCCGCATTTGTTCGAGCGATTCCACCACTTCGATGGGCGCTTGAGGCAGCTTGGGGAAAGCGCGCAGAAAGCCGACGCGATAGCCGTAAATGCCGATGTGGCGCAAGGGCTTGAGCCCGGCCGCAACCGGGCTGCGCCACCAAGCCTGCCCGGCCATGTCTCGTGACCAGGGGATTGGTGCCCGGCTGAAGGTCAGTGCCAGGCCCGAGGCCTCCAGCACCACCTTGACCACATTCGGGTTGGTGAACTCTTCCAATGATTCGATGGCATGCGCAGCCGTGCTCATGCTGGCACCAGGGTGCCGGCGCAGCAGCGCGGCCACGGCGTCGATCAGGCCGGGGTCGATCAGCGGTTCGTCGCCCTGGACATTCACCACCAGCTCGTCGTCAGCCAGGCCCAGCACGCCACAGGCTTCGGCCAGGCGATCACTGCCCGAAGGGTGGTCGACCCGGGTCAGGATGGCCTGAACACCGTGCTGTTGGCAGGCGGCCACGATGCGCGCATCGTCTGCGGCCACCACCACGGTGGCGGCCTGGCTCAGCTGGGCCTTGCGCGCCACACGCACCACCATCGGCAGGCCTGCGATGTCGGCCAGCGGTTTGTCCGGCAGGCGCGACGATGCCAGCCGAGCCGGAATCAGAACCGTGTAGCTCACAGGCCCAGTTCCTCGTCACTGAGGGCGCGCGCCTCGTTTTCCAGAAGAATGGGGATGCCATCGCGAACCGGGTAGGCCAGGCGGGCGCTGTGGGACACCAGTTCCTCGCGTTGTTTGTCGTAGGTCAGCGGGCCCTTGGTCACGGGGCAGACCAGCAGTTCAAGAAGTTTGCTGTCCATGCGGAGAGGGTGTTTGTTCAGAGGTGGTGCGAAGGGAAGGCTTGGATGATAGCGCCGCATCCAGTCGCTGCTGCAGGTCGTCCCAGAATGCCGGCTCGGGTTCGAATTGCAGTGCCAAGGCCCAGGCGTCGGGTTGGATGGCCCACAGCTTGTAGGCATCTTTTTCGGTGCAGATGAGGTCCAGTCCGGCCGGGCTGTGGGGAATTCCGTCGCGGAAGTCATGGTGATCAGGCAGTGCCGTGGTCTGTTGCACACGGAGTCCCAGGTCTTGCAACATGCTGAAAAACCGTGCCGGATGGGCAATGCCTGCGACGGCGTGCCAGTTGCGCTGTCGCAAGCTGTCGACCGAGCAGCTCAGGCCGTGTCCGTTGAATGCCACCGGGGCCAATTGTCGATGGGCCCGGTAGCCCGCAAAGGCGGGGTGATCCCCTGTGTGCAAGACCAGGTCCACGGGCCGAGGCCAGGGCTCGCGCAGCGGACCGGCGGGCTGCAGAAACCCGTTGCCAACCCCACGGTCATCGAACACGCACAGCTCAATGTCCCGTTGCAGGGCCAGGTGCTGCAGCCCATCGTCGCAGACGATCACCTGAGTCGCGGGGTGGCGGTGCAACAAGGCCTGGGCGGCCTGGGCCCGCTGGCGTGCCACAAAGACCGGTGCACCGCTGCGGCGCTGAATCAACAGGGGCTCGTCCCCCACTTCATGGGCCTCGCTGGTGGCCGTGACCTCGCGGCAATCGTCGGTTTGACGACCGTGCCCACGTGACACCACCCCGACCGCCAGTCCGCGTTGGCGTAACCCATGCACCAAGGCCAGCACGGTGGGTGTCTTGCCTGCACCGCCGGCCACCACGTTGCCAACCACGATCACCACGGCCGGCACCCGGTAACTGGCCAGCCAGCCGCGCCGGTAGGCGATGCGCCGAAGGGCCACCAAAGCCCCCAGCACCTGCGAGAGGGGCCACAAGGCCCAGGCCACCAGCCCTCGGTGCTGCCAGGCCTGCAGCAGGCGTGTTGAAAGCCCCGTCTTGGATCGGGTCATGGATCGAGCTTGTCAGCAGGGCTCAGCGATTGCCGGCCCGGGGAGACTGGGTGGCAAAGGTGACCTGGGACAGCCCGCTGCGCCGTGCGGCTTCCATCACACTGATCACCGACTGGTGGGTGGCGCTGGCATCCGCGCTGATCACCACGACGGTGTCGCGGCCGCCTTTGGCCGCTTCAGCCATGGCCATGGCCAGGCTGTCGGGGTTGCCCGGCACCGGCACCTTGTTGACGGCAAAGCGGCCGTCAGCGCTGACACTGACGATCAGCTCGCGGGGATAGTCGCGTTGCGCATCGGCATCGGCCTGCGGCAAGCGCAGTTGCAACTCCGTGAACTTGCTGTAGGTGGTGGAAAGCATCAGAAAGATCAGCACCACCAGCAACACGTCGATGAAGGGGATCAGGTTGATTTCAGGCTCATCCTGGCGGCGTGGGCGAAAGTTCATGGGGCCTTACTTGCGCAGGGTGTTGAGGTGGCGCAGCAGGCGCTCGGCGGCCAGTTCCATGGTCAGCAGGTAGGCGTCGGCACGGCTGCGGAAGTAGCGCCAGAAAATCAGGCTGGGGATTGCCACGATCAGGCCGAAGGCGGTGTTGTACAGGGCTACCGAGATCCCGTGGGCCAGTTGGGCCGGGTTGGTGCCACCGCTCAGCGCCCCCGGGCCAGCAGACTGCGAGCCGAAGATGTCGATCATGCCGATCACGGTGCCCAGCAGGCCCAACAAGGGGGCTGCCGACGCAATGGTGGCCAAGGCACTGAGGTTTTTGTCCAGTTTGGCCGCCACACGTCGGCCGCTGCCCTCCAATTCGGTGCGCAGCTCGGCTTCGGTGCAGTGGGGGTGCTGCAACAAGGTCTTGAAGCCACTGGCCAGCACTTCACCCAGTGCCGAGTTCTGTTCGAGCTGTTGCACGACCTCGCTGGAGGGCAGGCCATGGGCCGAGACGGTGAGGGCTTCGTCCAGCAGGCTGTCCGGTGCGATCCGGGAGGGCCGCAAGCTGATCAGACGCTCCAGAACGAGCGCCAGCGCCAGCACGGAGCAGACCAGCAAGGGCCAGATGGGCCAGCCAGCGGCTTGAATGATCGAAAGCAAAGGGTCTCTCCCAGAGGGTGTGGTTCCGCACCGGATTATGGCGGAGCTTTGGGGGGCTGCAGTGACGAACGGCATGCGCCTCGGAGGACGGCTCAGTCACTCACAAAATCTGTGGATAACTTTGTGGGGAACTCGGTCGCAATCCCTTCCAGATGGCGCCAAACGGTCATTTCTCTACTTTGATTAAAAAATAAGCATATAAAAAAATGAATTAAATCAATGAGTTATGACGTGTTTGCTGGCTTTGGAGATGCTTTGGGCGGGGTGCAGTATGCGATCAGCGGTCGCCCTCGCTTGTGGAGTACTTGCCCATGCCAAGGCGCCTGCAAAGGCCCGAGGGGCGCCAATGGGGGCTGAAACCCCAGTGTTTGCGGGCTGTATCGGGTGTTTTCTATCGCCAGACCGCATCAATGCTGCCTTGACGGCTTGAGTGATGCCCAAGGTCTGATCCGGGGCGGTTCGCGCGTCGTCCGTGGGCCGTGGACTTCGCGGGTTGTGCACCCGTGGGGACTGATCCTGGGCCAATGGGCGGGTTGATCGGGGGCTGTCGCATGGTCACCCGAATTAGTTCCTACAATGCGCCAGCAAAGCTGTTTTTTCACGATAAACCACACGAGGAAACCATGGAACATACCCTGCCCGCACTGCCTTACGCCATCGATGCATTGGCGCCGCACTACTCCCAGGAAACCCTGGAGTTTCACCACGGCAAGCATCACAACGCTTACGTCGTGAACCTGAACAACCTGCAAAAGGGGACCGAATTCGAAACCAAGACCCTGGAAGAGATCATCAAGACCTCCAGCGGCGGTATCTACAACAATGCAGCCCAGATCTGGAACCACACCTTCTTCTGGAACTGCATGAAGCCCAACGGTGGCGGTGAGCCCACCGGCGCCCTGGCCACGGCCATCAATGCCAAGTGGGGCAGCTATGCCGCCTTCAAGGAAGCCTTCGTCAAGTCGGCTGTCGGCAACTTTGGGTCGGGCTGGACCTGGCTGGTCAAGAAGGCCGATGGCAGCGTTGACATTGTCAACACCGGTGCCGCAGGCACGCCCCTGACCACCGCTGACAAGGCTTTGCTGACGGTCGACGTGTGGGAGCACGCCTACTACATCGATTACCGCAACCTGCGCCCGAAGTTTGTCGAGACCTTCCTCGACAAGCTGGCCAACTGGGGTTTCGCGGAAGCCAATTTCGCCTGAGTTCATCCGGCCTCTGCAGGGGCGTGGCTTACCGCGCGCCCTCATTGAAATGCCACCTTCGGGTGGCATTTTTCTTGGGCTGGTGTCAACTTGAGCCGGCCTGCGGCTGGCGGATCAACGTTTGTCGAAGGGCGGGCCGCTGAGCTTGAGCCCAGCCTTGAAGCCTCGCTTCTGGAACCAGCCTTGGTTCATTTCCAGAACGAAACGAACGGGTTTGCTGCTGCAGTGGGATTCGGTGGTCTGGGGCTTCATGTCGGCCAGATTCACCACTGTGCCGTCGTCGGCCACAAAGGCGGCGGTGAGTGGCAGCAGCGTGTTCTTCATCCAAAAACACTGTGTTGCAGGCACCTCGAACACGAACAACATGCCTTCCTGCTGAGGCATGTTGGGGCGGTTCATCAGTCCGATCTGGCGCTCGACAGGTGCCGAGGCGACCTGGGCATCGATCTGGTACATGCCTGCAGACAGCTGCACACGGGGCAGGTTGAGCTGAGGCCCTTCCTGTGCATGAGCCGTGAGGCCGGAGAAAGAAAGCAGTGCACACAGCAAAGCCTGGGACAGGTGGCGGCGGGGCAGTTTCATGGTGGATTGATCCAGTGGTGCGACCCAGAAATGCGGTCAGCATCAGCGTTCCATTTTGGCCTAAAAAGACAGCGCTGACCGGTGCAGCAGGGCAACTTTGCACAGCCCTCTTGCCTTGGCCGGGGGTTGTGAAGCAGCCGCTCCAAGCCGGTGTCGCCAGGTGATGCCGGTCTCTGGGTGCAAGGCCTTGAGCGGGGCGCTCATGGGTGGCAAGCACAGGCGCTAAGATCAGGCGTTTTACTTCATTTGCTAAGTTGTTCAGCCTCACCGGAGACGTCAGTCCATGACCCGTTATCAGCATATCCAGGTTCCCGAGCAGGGCGAAAAGATCGCCGTCAATGCGGACCAGACCCTCAAGGTGCCCGATCACCCGATCATTCCTTTCATTGAAGGCGACGGCGTGGGGCATGACATCACGCCAGTGATGCTGAAAGTGGTGGATGCCGCGGTGGCTCATGCTTACGGTGGGCAGCGCAAAATCCATTGGATGGAGGTGTTTGCCGGCGAAAAAGCCACCCACCTGTATGGCCCGGATGTCTGGTTGCCTGAGGAAACCGTGGAGGTCGTGCGCGACTACCTGGTGTCCATCAAAGGGCCGTTGACCACCCCTGTAGGGGGTGGGATCCGTTCGCTCAACGTGGCCTTGCGCCAGGAGCTGGATCTTTACGTCTGCCTGCGCCCCATCCAGTATTTCAAGGGTGTGCCTTCGCCGCTCAAGGAGCCTGAAAAGACCAATATGGTGATCTTCCGCGAGAACTCGGAGGACATCTATGCCGGCATCGAGTTCGAGGCCGGCAGCGACAAGGCCAAGCGCCTGATCAAGTTCCTGCACGACGAGTTCGGTATCACCAAGATCCGTTTTCCTGAAACCTCCGGCCTGGGCATCAAGCCGGTCTCGCAAGAGGGCACCGAGCGCCTGGTGCGCAAGGCCATCCAGTACGCCATCGACAACAACAAGCCCAATGTGACCATCGTGCACAAAGGCAACATCATGAAGTTCACCGAAGGCAGCTTCCGCGAATGGGCCTATGAGCTGGCGGCCAAGGAGTTCGGTGGCGAGTTGATTGATGGGGGCCCTTGGATGCGTGTGCCCAACCCCAAGACGGGTGGCCAGATCGTGATCAAGGACAGCATCACCGATGCGTTCCTGCAGCAGATCCTGCTGCGCCCAGTCGAGTACAGCGTGGTGGCCACACTCAATCTCAATGGGGACTACATCTCGGATGCCGTGGCGGCTCAGGTGGGGGGCATCGGCATTGCGCCCGGGGCCAATCTGTCGGACACCGTGGCAATGTTTGAAGCCACGCACGGCACGGCGCCACGCTATGCCGGCAAGGACTACGTGAATCCAGGTTCAGAGATCCTCTCGGCCGAGATGATGCTGCGCCACATGGGCTGGAAAGAAGCCGCAGACCTCATCATCCGCTCGCTGGAGAAGGCCATCCTGAGCAAAAAGGTCACCTACGACTTTGCCCGCCTGATGGAGGGCGCAGTGCAGGTCAGTTGCTCGGGTTTTGGTCAGGTCATCATCGACAAGATGCAGGAGTGACGACGCCTGCCGGGCGCCAGTGCGCCCGGCGTCTTGGATATGTTTTAGCGCTGATGGGCCTGGATGAGCGGCCCCGACATCAGGCCTTGATGAGCACGGTTTCGTCGATCTTGTTGGCCAGTTGAGCAATGGCCAGCGCGGCGGGGCTGTTGGGGTTGTTGATGGACAGCAACTGGCGGCGCATCACGGCATCACGCACCGAGGGGTCGGCTGGAATGTCACCCAGGTGGATCAGCCGCACCGGCCGGCCGGTGTCGGTGCTCACGAAACGGTCCAGCACCTGCTGCAATTGTCCGGTGATGGCGCGACCATCACCAGGACGCACGGTCTGGTTGATGATCATGCGCACCTGACGGCGCTTTTGCTGCATCGACAGCACCTTGATGGCGGCGTAGGCATCGGTCAATGAGGTGGGTTCTGGCGTGGCCACCAGCAAGACTTCTCCGGCCAGCGAGACCGCAAACAGCACCACATCGGAAATGCCGGCGCCGGTATCCAGCAGCACCACGTCGAAGCGCGGCAGCAGGCTGCGCAGAACACGCACGAACTCATCGCGCACTTCGGGTGTCAGGCGTGAATATTCGACCATGCCCGAGCCAGCCAGCAACACGCTGAAGCCGCCAGGGGCCTTGACAATGGCCTCGTCCACGGTGGCCTTGCCTGTGAACACGTCGTGCAGCGTGACCTTGGGATGCAGGTTCAGCACCACGTCAAGATTGGCCAGGCCCAGGTCAGCATCCAGCACCAGCACACGCTGGCCACGACGGGTCAGGGCGGCTGCCAGATTGGCCGCGACAAAGGTCTTGCCGACGCCGCCTTTGCCGCTGGTGATGGCCAGGACCTTGGCCGACACAGCTTCCGCAGGGGTGGGTTTCAGCGCTTCGCTCATCTGTTCACTTTCGGTTGGCGCTGTCGGCCGGGTCACTTTGATCGGTTGAAGTTCCAATGCCGTCCTGATTGTGGACGTCATAGAACAGCAATCCCTTTTCTTCTGCACTCACCGTGCTGTCTGGAGGGAAATCCAGGCAGACACGGTTGCGACCCTCCGATTTCGCCCGATACAACTGGTGGTCAGCCCGCTCGATCCAAAGGGAAATCGGCGATCGGACCCAGGGCAGGGTGAACGACCCTCCAATGCTGACGGTCACGTTGATGGCCACGCCCGGGGCGATGGTGATGGGCGTGGATTCCACGATAGATCGGATGCGCTCGGCAACGGCTCGCCCGAACGCCGCCTGGCAGCCCGGCAGCACCACGGCGAACTCTTCGCCCCCATAGCGGGCCAGGGTGTCCATGGGGCGCACACAATTCGCCAAGGTGTTGGCCACCGATTGCAGGACGATGTCGCCCGCAGGGTGGCCGAACCCGTCGTTGACCAGTTTGAAGCGATCGATGTCCAGCATCAACAGCAGCGCTGATTCACCCGTTCGGGTCACTCGGTCGACCTCGCGTTCCAGTACGGCACGAAATTGACGTCGATTGGCCAGTCCGGTCAGCGGGTCTTTGAGTGACAGCTCACAAAGGCCATCAATCAGATGCTGCAGATAGCCTGTGGGGCTCTCTGATGCAGGGTGGTGCAAATCCTCATCTTGTGCCAGCAACGCCAGGGCGGTGTCGAGACGAAGACTGCTGAGGTCAATCGGTGCAGGAGCCTGGGAGGGGGACACGAGTGGAGGACGGACAAGAGTTTTGCGAAGTTTAACAGTACGCCCTTCGGCGCTAAGTGACAAATTGTGGTGCTTATTGCCCACTTTACCCATTTGACGACAAGTGATGCAGTGCTGTCAGTGTTTCCAGATCGGTTCGATAGGTTTTCAGCAGCGGTCCTTCTTTGAGGCATCCGGCACGTCGTAAAACAGTATCAACTGGTAATTTCAGTCCGCTGATGACCAGCGTGATGTCGCGCTCATGCAGCATCAGCATGATCTGCTGAAAGGCTTCCACGCCGGTCACGTCAATGCGGTTGATCGGCTGGGCATACAGGCACACGCACTGCGTGTCCGGGTGGCGCGCCAGGTGGTCGACGATGTTGCGCTCCAGTGTGCTGGCCGAGGCAAAGTCAAGTTCGGCGTCCATGCGCAGGGCATACAGGTGGGGCGCCAGCGGGGGCAGGTGCCACAGATGGCGGTCACGAAGGCTGCCGTCGGCGTGCAGGCCGACCTCGATGATGCGGGGGTGCAGGCGCTGATACAGGAAATGGGTCAGGCTGGCCACCAGGCCAGCCAACACCCCCCAGTAAAGCTGAGGTGCGGTCACCAGTGTCAGCACAAAGGTGGCGCCGGCGGTCAAGGCCTCGACCTTGGAGATCTTCCAAAGGCCGATCAGCTGCATCGGACGTACCAGATTCAAGACCGCCGCCACCACGATGGCCGCCAGCACGGCTTGCGGTACGTGGTACATGTAGGGGGTCAGGAACAACAGCACCACCACCACCAGCATGACTGAGAACAGGGTGGCCCATCCGGTTTTGGCGCCTGCATACAGGTTGATGGCCGAGCGCGAGAACGAAGCACTGATGGGAAACGAGCCGCTCAAGCCCGAGGCGATCTTGGCCAGGCCCTGGCCAATCAGATCCTGGTTTTCATTCCATTGCGTGCCCCCGCGCTGGTTTTCGACCTTCGCACTGGAGGCGGTCTCCAGAAAGCTGATCAGTGTGATCACCAGGGCTGGCATCACCAATTGTGAAAAAGCGTTCATCGACAGGCCGCCTGGCCAATACAAGTGGGGCAGGCCGGAGGGCAGGGCACCCACCACGGCGCCGCCCGACTGGGCAAAGCCAAGGCTGGCGCTGAGGACGCTGGCCACCACCACGATGAGCATGGCCGCCGGCCAGCGCGGTAGCCAACGTTTGGCCAGCAGCAGGGCCGCCAGAGAGCCGGCGCCGAAGCCCAGCGCGATCAGGTCATGCTGGCCCAGCGCCAGCCAGTCATGGCTGTCGGGCTGCAACCCAGTCAGGGCGCGCATCTGCGAGCCCAGGATCAGCCAGGCGGCTGCTTGTGTGAAGCCGGAGAGCACCGGTGAGCTCACCAGGTTCAGCAGCCAGCCGAAGCGCCCCAGACCCAACAGCAGTTGCAAGCCCCCCGACATCAGGGCCAGCCAGACTGCCAGCGCCACCCAGGTGTCGCTGGCCGGTTCGGCCAGGCCGGACAGCGACGCCCCGATCAACAGGCTGCTCAGGGCCGTCGGGCCCACGCCCAGGCGGGTCGATGAACTCCATAACACGGCCACCACCGCCGGCACGATCGAGGCATAAATCCCTGTGATCAGGGGCATGCCAGCCAAAGCGGCATAGGCCACGCCCTGCGGCAGCAGCATCAGCCCCACCGTCATGCCCGCGGCAAATTCGCCCAGCAGGGTTTCACGGGATGGCCGTGGCCAATTGAGGAATGGGAACAGGCGATGCAGGCGGTCGTTTTTCACAGCGGCTTCCGGGCTCGGTGACTGCCTCATGGCGGGCAGTGCGGGGGTGTTTGGCGTTGAAGCTACCACAAGCGACGGCGAGCAGCAGGGGGCGGCATGCGGCGATAACATCGGACCATGACCGATTCAAGCCCCGACTCCCGCGATCCGATCACCCAACTGATCCACCACCCCTACCAGCCGCCAGCAGGCTTTCAGGCGCCTCAGCCGGCTGTGCACAAAGCCTCGACGGTGATTTTTGCCGACACCGCGGCCATGCGAAACCGCGACTGGCGCAGCCGCACAGGCTACACCTACGGCCTGCACGGCACGCCCACCACTTTCACGCTGGAAGAGCGACTGTGCCAGTTGGAAGGCGGTCTGCAATGCCTGCTGGTGCCCAGTGGCCTGGCCGCCCTGGCGAACGTCGCCCTGGCGCTGCTCAGCCAGGGCGACGAGATTTTGATTCCGGACAACGCCTATGGCCCCAACAAGGCCCTGGCCGAGGGGGAGTTGGCCCGCTGGGGGATTGCCCACCAGTGGTACGACCCTTTGAGCCCGGCCGATCTGGCCGCCCGCATCGGCCCACGCACCCGACTGGTCTGGCTGGAGGCGCCTGGCTCCGTCACGATGGAGTTCCCGGACCTGCCTGCCCTCACTGCGATCTGCCGTGAGCGCGGTGTGATCAGCGCGCTCGACAACACCTGGGGCGCCGGCTTGGCGTTCAAGCCTTTCGATCTGGGGCCCGGTTGGGGTGTGGACATCAGCGCGCAGGCCCTGACCAAGTACCCCAGTGGCGGTGGCGACGTGCTGATGGGCAGCGTCATCACCCGCGACGAGGCCCTGCATCTGCGCCTCAAGGGCACCCACATGCGACTGGGCCTGGGCGTGGGGGCCAACGACGTCGAGTCGGTGTTGCGCTCACTGCCGAGCATCGCCCTGCGGTATCAGGCGCATGACCAGGCGGCCCGCACCCTGGCCGGGTGGCTGCAATCCCAGCCGGCGGTGGCGCAGGTGCTGCATCCGGCCCTGGAGGGCGCGCCGGGGCATGGTCATTGGCAGGCGCTGTGCGGCGCCCAGGGACAACCCGCCCTGGCGGCGGGCCTGTTCAGCGTGGTGATGGACGAGCGCTACAGCGCAGCGCAGGTCGACGGCTTCTGCGACGCGCTGCGCCTGTTCAAGCTGGGTTACAGCTGGGGCGGTCCCATCAGTCTGGTGGTGCCCTACCACCTGCCCAGCATGCGCAGCCGGCCACAGGCCCACCTTCGCCCCGGCACCGTGGTGCGCTTTTCGATTGGCCTGGAGGCGGTGCAGGATCTTCAGGCCGACTTGGCGCAGGCGCTGGCCTCGCACTTGTCGGGCCGTTGAGCGATTTGCGGCCGGGTTGGTAGTTTCCTGAGTACCGCGGCAGGCCCTGCCGGGCTAGCCTGCGCATTGGCCCGGGCATCCCGGGCCATCGAAAGGAAACCTCCGCCATGGCCGCACCCCTGCCGCACCCTGACCTTCAAGGGCCCGCCGCCACCCCTGCACCGGTGGACGGCCCGGATCACCACCCCGACAGCGCAGAAGCCGACCGCCTGATCCTGGCCGCGCTGCGATGGACCGATCCCCTGCGCTGGTTGCAGCGTGGCGCGCTCGATGTGGCCGCCGCGCCGGGCATTGCTTTGTTTTATGGGCTTTGTTTCTGGGGCATGGCCTTGTTGCTGGGCTGGGTGTTCCGCAGCAGCCCCGAATACACCATGTCGATCGCCTCGGGCTGCCTGCTCGTGGGACCCTTCATGGCCATGGGCCTATACGACGTGAGCCGCCGCCGCGAAAGCGGTCAGCGGCCTGAGTTGGGCCTGTCCATCACCTGCTGGGACCGACATCTGGGCAGCATGGCCATGCTGGTGTTGGTCATGATCGTGCTCGAGTTGCTGTGGGGGCGCGCCTCGCTGGTGGTGTTCGCGGTGTTCTTCAATACCGGAATGCCGTCCACCACCGGGGTCATCGACGCGATCTTCAACCCTGACAACTGGGAGTTCGTGGCCGTCTACGCGGTTGTCGGTGGCGTGTTCGCCAGCCTGGTCTATTCGATGGCGGTGGTGTCCATCCCCATGATCCTCGACCGCGACACCGACGCCATCACGGCGGCCATCACCAGCCTGCGGGTGGTGTTCACCCACACCGGTGTCATGCTGTTATGGGGGGCGCTGATCACCGCGCTGGTGGTGGCTGCTCTGTGGCCCTGGGGGGGCGGTATCGTCCTGGTGGGGCCCTGGCTGGGGCATGCCAGCTGGCATGCCTACCGCGGTGCGGTGCACTGGCCGGCCGAGTCGGCCAGCGGCACTGCGCCCACTGCGGGTTGAGTGGCGTCCGGCGGGTGTTACAGTGGACTTCAACTCGATAAGGAGAACCCGACTTGGCAACACCGAATTACGGCTACGAAAAGCGTCAAAAAGAACTGGCGAAAAAGCGCAAGAAAGAAGAAAAACTCAAGGCCAAAGCGGATCGCAAGGCCCTGGGGCTGCCGCCAGAGGCCGACGAGCCTGACGACGCTGACGAAGCCAGTGCCGAGGCCCCTGCGCCGGGCGCAGCGCCCCAGGCTTGAGCCGGTCAGGCTGCAGTCCTTACTTCAGCAGTCGGCGCAGTTCGGGCCACACATTGGTCAGCATGCGGGGGTGCGCCTCCTCGCGGGGGTGGATGCGATCGGCCTGGAACAGGCGTTCAGCATCTGGCCCATCGGCGATGCCCTTCAGCAGAAACGGCACCAGGGCGGCCTTCTCGGCCGCGGCCACCCGGGCAAAGGTGCGCGAAAAATCCTCGGTGTAGGCGGCCCCATAGTTTGGGGGCACCTGCATGCCCACCAGCAAGACCCGGGCGCCGGCTTTCTGGCACGCGCGCACCATCTGGGTCAGATTGTCCTCGGTCATCTTGATGGGCAGGCCCCGCAAGGCGTCGTTGCCCCCCAGTTCGATCACGACCACTTGCGGCTTGTGCTGGGCCAGCAATGCCCCCAGTCGAGCTCGACCGCCCGAGGTGGTGTCGCCACTGATGCTGGCGTTGATCACCTGGAAGCGCTGCTTTTCAGCCTGGGCTTTCTCGGCCAGCAAGGCCACCCATCCACTGCCGCGGCGCAATCCGTACTCGGCACTCAGCGAGTCGCCAAGCACCAGCACCGTCGGTACCGTGGCGGCTTGGGCCTTCATCAGGGCGCCACATGACCCCGCCAACATCAGACTGGCGCCGCTCAGGATAAAGTGGCGCCGAGCACCCCCCCTGGCTGGCATTGCCAGTTGCATCTTCATTGCATTCAACACGCCCCACCTTTCATGTCTGAAGCCCTCTCGCCAGCGATCGTCTCGGTCGAACACATCTTCAAGTCGGTCACCGATTCCACGGGCACGCTGGACATTCTGCGTGACATCGATTTCCGACTGGCGGCCCGGGAGACTGCCGCCATTGTGGGGGCCTCAGGCTCGGGCAAAAGCACCTTGCTGTCGATCATGGCGGGCCTGGACACCCCCTCGCAGGGCACGGTGCGCCTGGACGGTCACGATCTGTTCGCGCTGGATGAGGACGCCCGGGCCGCGTTGCGGGCCCGGCGGGTGGGTTTTGTGTTCCAGAGCTTTCAGCTCATGGGCAACCTCACGGCGCTGGAAAACGTGATGCTGCCCCTGGAGCTGGCCGGCCGGCGCGATGCCCGATCCGCGGCGGCCGAAATGCTGCGCCATGTGGGCCTGGGCCAGCGCCTCGGGCATTACCCCCGCGTCATGTCGGGCGGCGAGCAGCAGCGCGTGGCGTTGGCACGCGCCTTCGTGGTCGAGCCTGCGGTCCTGCTGGCCGATGAGCCCACCGGCAGCCTGGACTTTGCCACGGGCGACACCGTCATGAAGCTGATGTTCGAACTCAACCGCGAGTTCGGGACCACCCTGGTGTTGGTCACCCATGACCAGGCGATTGCAGCGCGCTGTGAGCGCCGCATCACGATCGAAGCCGGTCGGATTCAGCCCACTGGCGTTTGAACGGCGCACTGCGGGGATAATCGGGCCCCATGTCATCCCCCAAAGTGCTGTTCGGCTTTCACGCCGTGGGCGTGCGGCTCAAGACCGCGCCCCAGACCATCATCGAAATCTACTTCGAGCCCACGCGCCGTGATGCGCGCATGCGCCAGTTCCTGGAGCGCGTGCGCGAAGCCGGTGTGCGCCTGATCGAGGCCGACGGGCTGCGCCTGGCCAAACTGGCCGGCAGCCACGGCCACCAGGGCGTGGCCGCCCGGGTCGAGGCCGTGGCCCAGGTCAAGTCGCTGGACGACCTGCTCGACCAGATCAAGGAACCTCCCTTGCTGCTGGTGCTTGATGGCATCACCGATCCGCACAACCTGGGGGCCTGCCTGCGGGTGGCCGACGGGGCCGGTGCGCATGCCGTGATTGCGCCCAAGGACCACGCCGCCGGCATCAACGCCACCGTGGCCAAGGTGGCCAGTGGCGCGGCCGAGACCGTGCCGTACTTCATGGTGACCAACCTGGCGCGCACGCTGGGTGAGCTCAAGGAGCGCAGCATCTGGTGCATCGGCACCAGTGGTGACGCGCCCAAGACCCTCTACCAGGTGGATCTGAAGGGCCCGACCGCCCTGGTGCTGGGCGCCGAGGGGGATGGCATGCGTCAACTCACCCGCAAGACCTGCGATGAGCTGGTCAACATCCCCATGCACGGCGCGGTGGAAAGCCTCAATGTGTCGGTGGCCAGCGGCGTGTGCCTGTACGAGGCGCTGCGCCAACGCCTGTGATGGCGTCCGATCCGGCCGCGGCCCTGGCAAGGGGGCTGGCTCAGGTGCGCGGCTGGCTGGCCGACGCGCCGAGGGTGGCGGTGCTCACGGGGGCTGGGGTCAGCGCGGAGTCGGGTGTTCCGACCTTCCGTGATGCTCAACAAGGCCTGTGGGCGCAGTTCGATCCGCAGCAACTGGCGACGGAAATCGGCTTTCGCGCCGACCCGGCCACGGTCTGGGACTGGTACCGCTTTCGCCGCGAGGCCATTGCCAAGGTGGCGCCCAATGCCGGGCACCGAGCCCTCGCGGCCTTTGCCCTCACCCATCCAGGCCGCCTGACCCTGATCACGCAAAACGTCGATGGCCTGCATCAACGTGCCGGCAGCCCCGATGTGCTGTCCTTGCATGGGCAGATTTTTGAAGATCACTGGCTGGGCGGCCCCAGCCCAGCCTGCTCGCAGGCTCACCCCATGGGGGTGCCTTGTGAGCCGTCAGCGCTGGCGCCCGGTCACCCGCCCCATTGCACGGTCTGTGGGCGCCTGGTTCGGCCCGGTGTGGTCTGGTTTGGCGAGTCGCTGCCTGAGGCCCCGTTGCGTGCGGCCGAGCAGGCTGCCACGGCGTGTGATGTGATGCTGGTGGCAGGCACGGCCGGTGCGGTCTACCCGGCGGCCGGCTTGGTGTTCACGGCCCGTGAGGCCGGAGCCCGGGTGGTGGTGCTCAACCCGCAGCCCACCGAACTCGATGCCCTGGCTGATGTGCTGCTGCGCTGCACCGCGGCTCAGGGCCTGCCCGCCTTGCTGGACGGGCTCTGAGCCAGGGCGATTGGCAGGGCGATTGGCAGGGCGATTGTGCTCAGGGCTTGGCCGGAATCGGATCCAGGCCGGTCTGACGGATCGCCGGTGCCGCCTCGGCAGAGGACAGGTAGCGCAGCAGCGCCTTGGCTGCTTCGGGCTCGCGTGCTTCGGTGGTGATGCCGGCGGCGAAGATCGTCACTTCCTGCACCTCATCGGGCAGGGTGCCGACAAAGTCCAAGCCCTCGATGGGCAGCAGTTCACTGACCTGCTGGAAGCCGAGTTCAGCATCGCCCCGTGCCACCACACTGCCCACGCGTTCACTCACGATGCGCCGGGCCTTGTCCTTGATCTGATCAGCCACCCCCAATTGCTTGAACAGCACTGTGGACAGGTAGGTGCCGCTGGCACTGGCCGAATAGGCGATGGAGTGGGCTTGCAGCAAGGTGTTTTTCAAGGCTTCCACGCTGCTGATGTCGGGTTTGGGCGTGCCCTTGCGCACCGACAGTCCGATCAGCGAGCGACCGAGGTCCACCCGGCTGCCAGGCCGCACCTGGCCGGCGGCCACCAGGGCTTCCAGGGCCGGGACTGACAGGATCACCACGTCGGCCGGCTCGTGGCGGGCCAGCCGGCTGGGGATGGAGTCGGGCGCGCCGCCCAGCGAGGCGCCATAGCCCGAGACCACTTGATCGCCCGAGGCCTTTTCGTAGCCCGGCACCAGTTGCTTGTAGGCGGCGGTGAAGCCACCCGAGCTCAGCACATGCAGTTCGGCCGCCAGCGCCTGGCCGCACAGGGCGGCGCCCAGGCTCAGGGCGGTGATCCAGTGGCCGGCTTGTCTCCAGAGTTTCTTGTGATTCATGGCTGTGACCGTCCGGGCTCAGTCTTCACGCATGTTCGAGGCCTTGGCAATCGGTGCCAGGCGGGCCTTTTCCGCGTTGATGAACTTCACGAAATCGGCGCGGGTGCCACCGGCAGGGTCAATGCCCTGGGGGATCAGTCGGGCCCGCAGCTCAGGCGATTTGACCGCCGCGTCGATGGCCCGGTTCATGCGGTCCAGGATGTCCTCCGGTGTGCCTTTGGGGGCGAAAACACCCGACCAATGCCCGATGAAGATGTTCGGGAAGCCTTGCTCCTCAGCGGTGGGGATGTCGGGCATGGCGGCGATGCGGCGGTTCCAGGTCGAGGCCACGGCCTTCAGCTTGCCCCCCTTGATCTGTGGCAGCACGACTACGCTGGCTTCGGAGGTGGCATCCACCTGCTTGCCCACCACGGCGACCACGCCTTCAGAGCCGCTCTTGTAGGGCACCACCTGCAGTTTGGCACCGCTCTTTTTGAGCATCTCCGCCACAAAATGGGGGGTGCTGCCAGTGCCGGCAGTCGAGAAGTTCAGGCCCGGGCCTGTCTTGGAGGCCGCCAGCAGGCCCTTCAGGTCCTTGATCGGCGAGTCCGCCGGCACCACGATCACCGAGGGGCTGACGGCCATCATGGCTACCGGCACCAGATCGTCTTCCTTGTAGGGCATCTTGGCCTTGATCATCGCGTTGGTCACCACACCGGCCGCAGGGGCCAGGAAGGTGTAGCCGTCCGGGGCCGACTTGGCCACGATCTCGGCGCCCAGCACCGAGCCTGCGCCCGGCTTGTTGTCGATGATGATGGCCTGGCCCAGCTGGCGTGCCGTGGCTTCGGCCACGGCTCGGGCCACCAGGTCGTTGGCACCGCCCGGCCCGAAGGGCACCACAAAACGAATGGGTTTGCTGGGCCAGGTGTCGGCCTGGGCGCTCAGGCTGCCCAGGGCCAGGGCGGTGGCACCCAGCCAGCCGGCGATGCGGCGGCGAGAGATCGGGTGAGGCGTGGCAACGGAATCGGTCAACAACATAGGTCTCCTTGTGGGCCCCCTGGCCACCGTGGCGCGGGGCGGGCTGGTTTGGCATGGCCGGCGATTGTCAGCCCAGTTGCAAGTTTCGTAAATTGCAATACTTGCAGGTATTGGTGCATGAAACGAATCAATGTAGGGCTGGGCATCCGTGCTTGCGACTGATCACTGTACCTCTCGCCACTCATCCTGGGGCGCTCGCATCGAGCGACTCGATCGCGAAGTGATCAGGACCCATGTTCATGTGCAACATCACCGGCGGTGAGGCCAAGTTCTGGATCACGCCAGCGGTGCATTTGGCGGAAAATAGAGGCCTATCTTCCACCCAGTTGAATCTGGCCAAATCGATGATTGAGGTCAATTTGCAGGAGATCCACCATGCATGGCGCCATCACTTCGGGGTGTGAAGTCACCCATGTCTCGACACAAAGCCTTTCGTTGCGCGTCGGTGAGGAGCATCTGACACTCAGCTTCAGCGATTTCCCTTGGTTTCAGCGGGCCACGGCCATCCAGTTGGTCGACGTCCAATGGCCTTCCTCGGATCACCTCTATTGGCCCCAGTTGGACATCGACCTGTCCTTGGAATCCATTCGCGAGCCCGAGCGCTTTCCACTGGTGTCGCGGGCCTGATGAGGCTGGTCTGACAAGGCTGCTCTGATCGGTTGGGGCCCGCGGTGGGCCCCTGGCCCTCAATCCGCCTTGAACCCCGTGGCCGCCACGGCCTTGCCCCAGGTCACGGTGTCGGCCGCGATGATGCGGCCAAACTCTTCGCGCGACGTGCCGGTGACGGCAAAGCCGGCGTCTTCCATCTTCTGCCGGCCTTCGGGCGAACGCACGGCCTTCACGATGTCGGCGTTCAGCTTGGCCAGGATGTCGGGCGGCGTGCGCGCGGGCGCCACCACGCCGAACCAGGAGTTGAATTCCAGTCCCGCGTAGCCCTGTTCTTTCAGGGTGGGCACATCGGGCAGGCTGGCGCTGCGGGTGGCGCCGCTGCTGCCCAGGGCCAGCAGCTTGCCGGCCTTCACATTCGGCACCGCCAGGCCCACGCTGGCAAACACGGCCTGCACGTCGCCGCTGAACAGGCCGCCCAGGGCATCGCCTGTGCTCTTGTAGTGCACGGCTTCGGGCTTGATGCCGATGGCGTCACCGAACATGTAGGCCCCGAAGTGGCCCGGGGTGCCCGCGCCGAAAGTGGCCATGAACAGGCCCTTTTGGCTGCGCGTCCAGTCGACGAACTCCTTGGTGCTGCGGGCCGGCACCTTCTGCGGGTTGACCAGCAGCACGAAGTTCGAGGTCACCACCTGGCTGACGGCAGCAAAGTCTTTGGCGGGGTCGTAGGGCAGGCGGTTATAGCTGCTGGGGGCAATGCTCAACTGGCCGGTCTCGCCCAGCATCAGGGTGTAGCCGTCGGCTGGGGCGCGGGCCGCTTCGCTGGCGGCGATCAGGCCGCCGGCGCCGGGCTTGTTGTCCACCACGACGGCGGTGTTGCCCCAGGCCTCCGACATCTTCTGCGCCAGCAGTCGTGCCACGATGTCTGGCCCGGTGCCGGCCGGAAAGCCCACGATCAGGCGCACCGGGCGG
Organism: Curvibacter sp. GW821-FHT01G03; assembly: GCF_059422285.1. Taxonomy (NCBI): domain Bacteria; kingdom Pseudomonadati; phylum Pseudomonadota; class Betaproteobacteria; order Burkholderiales; family Comamonadaceae; genus Curvibacter; species Curvibacter sp. GW821-FHT01G03. The sequence continues at coordinate 163,477 of NZ_JBWKWP010000004.1, read as the reverse complement.
TTGGGGTAGCTGGCCGCCGGGCTTTGGGCCCAGGCCATCGAGGTGGCCAGGGTGCCCAGGGTGGCGGCCGTCAGGGCGGTGCCCAGCCAGCGGCAGGCGAGGCGGCGGGGGTTCTTGTTGTGCATGGTGTCTCCTTCAGGGCCGATCGATGTTGTGTGTTGTGTGTCGCGAAAGCGGGTGGGTCAAAGCAGTTCGTGGAAGCGCATCAGCACGGCGCTGGGCTCGCGCACCCCGCTGCCGATGAACAGGCGCTCGGTGATCCAGCGCAGCGTGGGAGCGCTGGTTTCGAAGCGGGGCGCACAGCGGAAATACACCTGTGCCGGGTCCACCGGCTCGCCGCGCACCAGGCGGGCCATGGTTTCTGGCTCGGCGCGGCGCAGGGCATGGTTGTGCACGTAGATCAGCTCGCCGGCTTCGGTTTCCAGCACGTAGCGGGCGTCGAGCTCGGCCAGGGTGTCGCTGAGCAGCAGCTGGAAGTCGGCACCACCCGGCAGCACCCGGGCTTTCCAGCCCACCCCCTGGACCTGACCGCCCAGGATGGGCACCACGCGCCGGTGGCCGTGCGGGCCTGGCCCCACATCCTGGGGGATGCCGACCTGCACCTGCAGGTCGGCGAAGGGGCGAAAACTGGGCGATACGAACAGGGACATGGGCACTCCGTTTGGGCGTGCCTTAGCGTAAATCCGGTGGCGCTGACCGCCTGTCATCCCAGAAGATGACAGCCATGAGGAAATGGACCCCTGGCAAAAGCAACTCACCGGCCCTGGCCGGGGGCGTGATGGCCCAGGCCATCTGCCGTCTGGGTGAAGAGGGCTTTGCCGCTGATTTGCTGCCTGCGTTGAGCCCCTTGCTGCCGGCGGCCTCGTGGTCGGTGTACCGCACCGGGCTGGCGTGTCAGCCCGCCCTGTTCATGTCCGCCAGCCATGGTGTGCCTGACACCACCCAGGCTTGCTGGCATGCCTATCTGGCTGGCCCCTACGCGCGTGATCGCAGCCTGCACAGCGAGTCGGCGGGCCCTTCGGTGCCGCTGCAGCTGTGCCACATCACTGCGCGCGAGGTCCCCCAGGACCACCGCGCCTGCGTGTACGAGGCCCATGGCGTGGCCGAGCGGGTGTCCATTGTCGAGGCCGAGGGGCCGGAGTGCATCTTTGCCGTGAACTTCTACCGCCACCAGCACCAGCGGCCCTTCAGCGACGCCCAACTGGGCGACTTCGAGGCCTGGTCACCGGCGCTGCTGGCCCTGGTGCGCAAGCATCTGCAGGTGAGTCCGCCGGCCCAGGGGTCGACGCAAGCAGCCTGGCGTGAGCGCCTGCAGGCCTTGCAGCAAGGCCTGACGGAGCGTGAGCTCGATGTCTGCGAGCGATTGCTGCGCGGCTACACCCAGGACGGCGTGGCCGCCGATCTGGGTTTGAGCCTGGCCACGGTCAAGACCTATCGCAACCGGGCCTTTGCGCGGCTCGGCATCCACTTCCGCAACGAATTGTTCGCCCGGCTGATGTGAGTGTCAGGCAGGGGCTTGTAGACGGCTTTGACGATTTCCCATCGACCCATGCGAGATCGTCAACGCGTTCTCAGACCCAGCCCAGGGCCCCCAGCAAGGCCCCGGCCGCCAGCAGCCACAGCAGGTGGATGCGGGTGCGCCAGACCAGCAAGGCGGCCACAGCGCTCAGGGCCCACAGGGCGCCATCCTGGCGCGGGTCGCCGCTGACACTGCCCAGTGTCCAGGCCGTGGCCAGCAGCAAGCCGATCACCAAGGGGGCCATGCCTTGCTTGAAGGCCCGGATGGCCCGGTGCTGTTGGTAGCGGGCGGCCCAGCGGGTGGCCACCCAGGTCAGCACGGTGCTGGGCACCAGCATGCCCAGCATGGTGCAGGCCATGCCCAGCACGCCCAACGTGGCGGCATGGGCGCTGAGGCCGCTGCCACCGGCGGCGTTCAAGCCCACGTTCCAGCCCATCAGGCCGACAAATAGCACGTTGGGCCCCGGGGCCGCTTGCGCAATCGCGATCGAGGCATTGAACTGGGCCTCGGTCAGCCAATGCTGTTCCAGCACCAGGTAGCGGTGCATGTCGGGCACCAGGCTGATCGCACCACCCACAGCCAGCAGCGACAGTGAGGCGTAATGCAGCAGCAACTGCAGCCATTGGAGGGCTTCGAAGTGCAGGCTCATGGGGCGATCTTTCGCCAGGTCAGGCCGCAGGCCAGCAGGCCCAGGCCGGGCACCACCCAGCCCAGGGGCAGGTGCAGCCAGCCCACCAGCACGAAACAGGCCGCGGCCAGCAAGGCGCACACGGCCCGGCCCAGCGGGTGCTTCTTGAGAGGGGCCGCCAGCTTGAAGGCCGTGGCCGCGATCAACCCGGCGGCCACCGCGGCCATCCCGCGCAAGGCACCTGCCACCTGTGGATGTTGGGCGTACTGCACGTAAAGCGTAGCCAGGGCCAGCACGATCAGGGTGGGGAATGCCAGCATGCCCGACAGGGCGGCCATGGCACCGCGCCAGCCAAAGTAGCGATCGCCCAGCATCACCGAAAGGTTGACCACATTGGGGCCGGGCATGATCTGCGCCACGGCCCATTCCTCGACGAACTCTTCGTTCGTCATCCACTTCTTTTTTTCGACCAGCTCGCGCTGCACCACCGCCAGCACCCCCCCAAAGCCCTGCAGGGCCAGGATGCTGAACGAAAAGAACAGATCGCTGGGGGAACGGGGGCGCGGCCGGGTTTCGGCGGCCGCATCTGCAGAGGGGGCGGGGGGCATGGGCATCCCGGGATTATCGCCAGCTTGACCCAAGGCAAGGCATTGCCATCGCAATGCCCGACCCCGCCGCTTCAATACACCGGGTGGTGCTTCTCGATGGCTGTGCGGGTTGCAGCATCGATCGCGAAGCCCGCTCCATGGCGACGGGCCAGTTCGTCCGCGCGCTGCAGGAAGGCCGCCACCCCCATGCCGTAGATGAACTGCAGTGCGCCCCCGGTCCAGCCCGGAAAACCGATGCCGAAGATGGATCCGATGTTGGCGTCGTGCACGCTGGTCAACACCCCTTCGGCCAGGCAGCGTGCCGTCTCGATGGCTTGTCGGTACAGCAGGCGGTCTTTGACCTCCTGCAAGTCCCAGGCGTGGCCGGGCTTTTCAAACAGGGGGCGCAGCTCGGGCCAGAGGCGCTTTTTCTGGCTGGCCGGATAGTCGTAGAAACCGCCGCCGCCGGCCCGGCCCGGGCGGTTCAGCTCTTTGACCATGCGCTCGACCAGCAGTTCACCCGCCCCTGGGTGGTAAGTTTGCCCGGCGGCGGCCAGGTCGGCACGCGTCTGGTCGAGCACGTGCACGCTGAGCGTCAGGGCGGTTTCATCGAGCACCGCCAACGGGCCCACCGGCATGCCTGCCTGCACGGCAGCGTTTTCGATCACCGGGGCCGGAATGCCTTCGCCCAGCATCGCAGCGCCCTCCATCACATAGGTACCGAAGGTTCGGCTGGTGTAGAAGCCGCGCGAATCGTTGACCACGATGGGCAGTTTGCCCAGCGCCTGCACGTAGTCAAAGGCGCGGGCCACGGTGTCGTCGCTGGTCTGGTGGCCCCGGATGATCTCGACCAGCTTCATCTTGTCGACCGGGCTGAAGAAGTGGATGCCCACAAAGCGCTCGGCATGGGCGCTGGCCTGGGCCAGGCCGCTGATGGGCAGGGTAGACGTGTTGCTGGCAAAAAAGCCACCGGCGGCCAGTTGGGGCTCGGCTTCGCGGGTGACGCGGGCCTTGAGTTCGCGGTTCTCGAACACCGCCTCGATGATCAGGTCGCAGCCCTGCAGGTCGGCCGCCTGATCGGTGGTGTGGATGCGCGCCAGCAGGGCCTGCTGATCGGCCGGGCTCAGTCGGCCCTTGTCGACCCGGGGCTGGGTGATGCGCTGGCTGTAGGCCTTGCCCGCCTCGGCCTGCTCGACACTGACGTCTTTGAGCACGGTGGCAATGCCCCGGCTGGCCTGCGCGTAGGCGATGCCCGCGCCCATCATGCCGGCGCCCAGGATGCCTACCTTGTGCGGCTTGAAGCGCGCCGCGCTGCCTGGACGCGACTGGCCGCTCTTGATCGCGTTCATGTTGTGGAAGAACGTGTTGATCATGTTCTTGGCCACGGGGCTGGTGATCAAGCGCGCCAGATAACGGCTTTCGATGCGCAAGGCGGTGTCGAAGTCGACCTGGGCCCCTTCGACCATGGCAGCCAGGGCGGCTTCAGGCGCCGGGTACAGGCCGCGGGTGGTTTTTTTGAGCATGGCCGGGGCCACGGTCAGCGCGCTGGCGATCTTGGGGTTGGCGGGGGTGCCGCCAGGCATCTTGTAGTTCTTGTCATCCCAGGGCTGGCGTGACTCGGGGTGAGCGGCAATCCAGGCCAGGGCAGCGGGCCGCAGGTGTTCTGCGTCGCCGACCAGTTCGTGCACCAGGCCCAGCTCCAGGGCCTCACGGGGGTTGAACAGGCGGGCTTCAAGGATGTAGGGCTGGGCACCCATGAGGCCCAGCAGGCGGGTCATCTTGGTGATGCCGCTGGCGCCGGGGATCAGGCCCAGGGTGACTTCGGGCAGACCGAACTGAATCTTGGGGTTGTCCACGGCCACGCGGTGGTGGCCGATCAGGGCCACTTCCCATCCACCGCCCAAGGCGGTGCCATTGAGGCAACTGACCACCGGAATGCCCAGGGTCTCGAGGGTGCGAAAGTTCTTTTTGGTCTGTTCGATGTCGGCAAAGACGCGACTGGCATCGTCGGGCTGCAGGCGCATCGTGGCCTTCAGGTCGGCGCCGGCAAAGAAGGTGGTCTTGGCTGAGGCCAGCACCAGGCCCTTGAGCTGGGCCCGGTCGGCCAGCACGCGCTGGGTGACCGTGCTGAGGTCTTGTTGCCAGGCCTGGCACATGGTGTTGACGGCCGAGCCGGTCTCGTCAAAGGTGAGGGTGGCGATGCCGTCGGCAAGTTCGTAGCGGATGGTTTTCAAGGCCGTGTCTCCGTCGGGGTGTTCGGGTTGGGGATGGAGCGAGCGGGGCTGTGACTCACAGCCGCTCGACGATGGTGGCAATGCCCATGCCGCCCCCCACGCACAGCGTGGCCAGGCCGTAGCGCAGTTGGCGCCGGTGCAGCTCGTCGATCAGGGTGCCCAGAATCATGGCGCCCGTGGCCCCCAGCGGGTGGCCCAAGGCGATGGCGCCGCCGTTCACATTGACCTTCTCGTGGGGCACGCCCAGCTCTTTCATGAAGCGCATGGGCACGGCTGCGAAGGCCTCGTTCACCTCGAACAGGTCGATCTGCCCGATGTTCAGACCCGCGCGGGCCAGCGCCTTGAGGGTGGCCGGCACGGGCCCGGTCAACATGATGGTGGGGTCGGCGCCGCTGAGGGCTGTGGCCACGATGCGGGCGCGCGGTGCCAGACCGTGCTGACGGGCTGCCTGCTCGGAGCCGATCAGCACCGCCGCGGCCCCGTCGACAATGCCCGAAGCATTGCCGGCATGGTGCACATGGTTGATTCGTTCGACCTGGGGGTAGCGTTGCAGCGCCACGGCGTCAAAGCCCAGGGCGCCCAGTTGCTCGAACGAGGGCTTCAGCGCGGCCAGGCCCTCAAGCGTGGTCTGGGGCTTGATGAACTCGTCTTCTTCCAGGATCACCTGATCGAGAAAGTCGCGCACGGGCACCACCGAGCGCGAGAAGTAGCCGGCGGCCCGTGCCGCGGTGGCGCGGCGCTGCGATTCAAGGGCAAAGGCGTCGACATCGGCGCGGCTGAAGCCGTCGAGCGTGGCGATCAGGTCGGCCCCGATGCCCTGGGGCACAAACAGGGTGGCCGAGTTGGTTTCGGGGTCCTGGGCCCAGGCGCCGCCGTCCGAACCAATGGGTACCCGGCTCATGCTTTCCACGCCGCCGGCCACCACCAGGTCCTCCCAGCCCGAGCGCACCTTCTGGGCCGCCAGGTTGACGGCCTCCAGGCCCGAGGCACAAAAGCGGTTCACCTGAACCCCGGCACACCGGAAATCCCAGCCCGCCTTGAGTGCGGCCACCTTGGGCAGCACCGAGCCCTGCTCGCCGATCGGTGACACGATGCCCATCACCACGTCGTCGACCAGGGCGGTGTCAAAACCATTGCGCGACTGCAGGTCGTTGAGCAGGCCGGCCAGCAGGTTCACGGGTTTGACTTCGTGCAGGCTGCCGTCTTTCTTGCCTTTGCCCCGCGGCGTGCGGATGGCGTCGAACACATAGGCTTCGGTCATGGCTTGTCTCCAGAGGCTGGGCTGCCGGCAGGCGAAAGCCGGCCGCAGCAAATGGGGTGATTGGACCCTGCAGTATATTTTTTACAAAGCAATTGCTCTGTAAAAATGGAGACAAAGCCAAAAAGCCCGGATCGGGCGGCAAGGATGGCGGCGCAGGGGTGCCCTGCCGCCGTTCAGGCAAACACGTCGAGCTGGCTGCCCAACAGGCCCGTGGCGCTGCCCACCGTCAGCAGGCCTGCCGCAGCGGCGGTGGGCATGTTGTAGAGCATGGCCACTGTGGCGGCCCCCTTCACCAATGCCGGCACATCGACACTGTTGGGCACCCCCAGGGCATGCGCAATCTGGGAGATCGGTTTCTCCAAGACGTTGACGGCAACGTTCAATGCGACGCTGTTGGTGACGTTCAAGCAGGGCTCCTGGCAGGGTTGTGAGGCGGCTTACCGGGTTTTCGGCAGCCGCGCAGGTAACTGAAGCGTGAACCTTGTAAAGCCGGCGCATGGATTCCGGCAGCGCTTCACGGCATAATTTTGCAAAGCATTTGCTTTTCATAAATGGGCGACCTGCCCACCAGGAGACACCACCATGATTGCGCGTACCTTGTTCAGCCCCGATCACGAAACCTTCCGTGACAGCTTTCGCCGCTTCTGCAAACAGGAGATCGAGCCCTTTCACGCTGACTGGGAGGAACAAGGCTATGTGGACCGGGAGGTCTGGCGCAAGGCCGGCGAGAACGGCTTTCTCTGCATGACCTTGCCTGAGGAATACGGCGGGGCCGGGGCTGACCGCTTGTACTCGGTGGCGCAGATGGAAGAGCTGTCGGGCGGCGGCTTCAGCGGCATCGGCTTCGGCCTGCACAACGAGATCGTGGCCCCCTACATCCTGCATTACGGCACCGAAGCCCAGAAGCAGCACTACCTGCCGCGCATGGCCACCGGCGAGCTGGTAGGGGCCATCGCCATGAGTGAGCCCGGTGCCGGCAGCGACCTGCAAGGCGTGAAGACCACGGCCTTGTTGCAGCCCGATGGCAGCTACCTGCTCAATGGCAGCAAGACCTTCATCACCAACGGCTGGCATGCCGATCTGGTGATCGTGGTGGCCAAGACCGACCCGGCTGCCGGTGCCAAGGGCACCAGCCTGTTGCTGGTCGAGCGTGGCATGCCAGGCTTTGAGAAGGGCAAGCGCCTGAAAAAGCTGGGCATGAAGGCACAGGACACCTCCGAGCTCTTCTTTGACAACGTGCGTGTGCCCGCCGACAACGTGCTGGGCGGTGCCGATCAGCTCAACCGTGGCTTCATCTGCCTCATGGAGCAACTGCCCTGGGAGCGCCTGCAGATCGCCATCGGTGCTGTGGCCGCAGGCCAGGCCGCCATCGACTGGACCCTGGCCTATGTGAAAGAGCGCAAGGTCTTCGGTCAGCCCGTGGCCAGCTACCAGAACACCCGCTACACCCTGGCCGAACTGCAGACCGAGGTGCAGGTGGCCCGAGTCTTTGTCGACAAGTGCATCGAACTGCTGCAGGCGGGCCAGCTCGACACCGCCACCGCCAGCATGGCCAAGTACTGGTGCTCGGATCTGCAATGCAAGGTGATGGACGAATGTGTGCAGCTGCACGGCGGCTATGGCTACATGTGGGAATACCCCATCACCCGCGCCTACGCCGACGCCCGCGTGCAGCGCATCTACGGCGGCACCAACGAGATCATGAAAGAGGTGATCACCCGGGCGATGGGGATTGGTGGGCGCTGAGCAGCGGGTCGATTCCATGCGTTCTTGACACCCGAATTTCCATTTGAAACGTCGTGAGGGCTGGGCGATCGCATGCTGAGGCCCTGCATGCAAGCCCCGGAGCGATTGTTCTGATGCCTCCAGGTTGAGCTTGAGAAAAAAGTCCTCTGGAGGAATAATGACTCAGCGCTGGGACGTGGAATACACCGACGAGTTCGGGCAGTGGTGGGGTTTGCTGACAGAGGCTGCCCAGGAATCCATTGACGCGTCGGTGCGCTTGCTGGAGCAACTGGGGCCTCAATTGGGCTTTCCACACAGTTCTGGGGTGGCGGGCTCCAGATTTCCTCATCTCCGGGAACTGCGTGTGCAGCATCAGGGGCGCCCGTTGCGAATTCTCTATGCGTTCGACCCGCGACGCAGCGCCATCCTGCTGTTGGGGGGTGACAAAACGGGTGACGATCGTTGGTACCGCGAGCAAGTTCCTGTGGCAGATCGGCTGTATCAGGCGCACCTCGAAGCATTGCGGAAGGAAGGGCTGAACCATGGCCGGAAAATTCAGTGAATTGCGCTCCAGGATGTCCCCGGAGGCTCAGGCCCGCGCCGCGGCGCGGGCCGAGGCCATGTGGGTGGACATGCAACTGCAGGCCGTGAGGCAGGCACGTCAAATGACCCAGTCGGATGTGGGTACGGCGATGGGCATTGAACAGGCCGCCATCTCCAAGCTAGAACGTCGCAATGACATGCATGTCAGCACGCTGCGTGAGTACATCCGGGCTTTGGGAGGTGAGTTGAAGCTGGTGGCCTCATTTCCTGACGGCGATGTGACTCTGAACCCGATGTTGTCCGAACCAGGATGCGCGGCAGACCCCGGTTTCCTTGATCTTCATCAGCCCTCGCTCAAGCCCCCCGGCCAGCCTTGAGAATTCGCAAGGGCAGGGGGCCTGCCGACGCCGACAGTGGAGGCATCCAATCCAAGAAAGGGTGTTCCCATGAAGGCTTTTCAAGACCTGATTTCGACCGACTACGGCCTCATGAGCCTGGGCGGCATCGTGTTCATGCTGTGCATGGGGGTGTTTTTTCTGCGCCTGTTCCTGAACAAGATCAAGGGCTCTTGAGCGCGTCCAGATCAAGGTGGGTGGCCAGCGGCACGCCGCGCGGCGCCACGTAGGCGGCCAGCACCCAGGCCCGCCCGGCGGCCGACTGGGCCTGGTGTGCTAGGTGGCTGAGCAGGAAGTCGATCGATCCCTTGTCCAGTGCGGCAAAGGGATCGTCCAGCAGCATGAGCGTGGCTCCGCTGGCCAACACACCGGCCAGCGCCACCTTGCGGCGGGTGCCGGTGGACAGCATGTACAAGGCCTTGTCGAGGTGGGGGTGCAGATCCAGGCCCTCGATCATTGCGCTCAGCAGTGCGGCATCGAAATGTGGGTGGCGTTTTTTCAGTCGGGCAAAGCAGTCGGCTGGGTAGAGCGGATCGTCTGCTGCACCCCGCAGATCGCACCAGGCCACCTCGGCTGACCAGGCTGCAGCGGCGGGTGTCAGGGGGGTTGACCCACAGCGCAAGCTCAGTTCGCCTGACTGCGGGCGCAATTCGCCAGCCAGCAGATGCAGCAAGGTGGTCTTGCCACAGCTCTCGTCGCCACTCACCCAGGTCACCCCGGCGGGCAGGCTGGCGCAGAAACCTCGCAGCACCGGAACGGCAGGCTGGCCCTTGTGGGCCGGGTAGTCAAAGCAGAGCTGCTCGATCTGCAGCACGGGCGAGGGTGTGAGGGCCATGGTGGGGCGGGGATGTAATGAGGGCACAAGGGCCGGGCCTGTAGGGGGATCGACCTCATCGATCCATCCACCCGGCGCCTGCGCCTATGATCATCGCATCAACCGGCGTCCGTTCTGGGCGGCCGCCGGGTCATTTTCGGGGCGTTCCAGGGCTATCGCCACACCGGCCCGCCCTACCTGCCTGCCTTTCTGCCTTGCCTGTCTCCATGTCGTCTGCCGCCGCTGTCCGCATCCTGTCCGTCATCCCGCCGATGACGCAGCTCAACACGCCTTACCCTTCCACGGCCTACCTCACTGGCTTTTTGCGCGCCCAGGGGCTGGATGCGCGACAGGAGGATCTGGCGCTGGCGCTGGTGCTCAAGCTGTTCTCGGCTGCGGGGCTGCGCGAGGTCCGGGCCGTGATCGAGGCCGGCCCAGAGGCGCAACGCAGCGCTCGGGTCAATTTGTTTCTGGATCAATTCGACCGTTACCTGGCCACGCTGGAGCCCACCATCGGCTTTCTGCAAGGGCGTGATCTGAGTCTGGCGCACCGCATTGCCGGGCGGCAGTTCTTGCCCGAGGGCCCGCGTTTTGAATCCCTGGAGGTGTACCTGGCCGAGGAGGGCGAAGACCCGCTGGCCTGGGCATTTGGCGCGCTGGGGCAGCAAGACCGCGCCCGCCATCTGGCCACGCTGTACCTGAACGATTTGGCCGACGTTCTGCGCGATGCGGTGGACCCGCGCTTCGAATTTGTGCGCTATGCCGAGTCACTGGCTGCCGCGCAACCCACGTTTGACCCGCTGGCCGAGGCTCTGGCGGCGCCGCGCAACCTGGTGGACGAGACCTTGTGCGAGCTGGCCCTGCAAGCCGTGGCGCGCCACGAACCCACGGTGGTGCTGGTGTCAGTGCCTTTCCCGGGGGCGGTTTACGGGGCTTTCCGGGTGGCGCAGGCCATCAAGGCGCGCCACCCGGGTCTGGTCACGGTGTTGGGCGGCGGGTTCGTCAACACCGAGCTGCGCGAGCTGGCCGAGCCCCGGGTGTTCGACTACTTTGATTACGTCACTCTGGACGCTGGCGAGAGCCCCTTGCTGGCTTTGCTGGAGCATCTGCAGGGGCGCCGTTCGCGTCAGCGCCTGGTGCGCACTTTTGTGCGCGATGCGGCCACAGGACAGGTGCAATGGCAGCACCTGGAGCAGCCTGAGGTGCCGTTTGAAAACGTGGGCACACCCACCTGGGACGGCCTGCCGATCCACCGCTACCTGTCGCTGCTGGACATGCTCAACCCCATGCATCGGCTGTGGAGCGATGGCCGCTGGAACAAGTTGACTGTGGCCCATGGCTGCTATTGGAAGAAGTGCAGTTTCTGCGATGTCAGCCTGGACTACATCTCGCGCTATGAGACGGCCAGCGCAGCCACCCTGGTGGACCGAATCGAGGCCATCGTTGCCGAGACCGGCCAGACTGGTTTTCATTTTGTTGACGAGGCGGCGCCGCCCAAGTCGCTCAAGGCACTCGCGCAAGAGTTGCAGCGCCGCGGCACCTCGATCTCGTGGTGGGGCAACATCCGTTTCGAAAAGTCCTTCACCCCCGAGCTGTGCCAGCAGCTGGCTGACAGCGGCTGCATTGCCATTTCCGGCGGCCTGGAGGTGGCCTCTGACCGTCTGCTCAAGCTGATGAAAAAAGGCGTGTCGGTGGAGCAGGTGGCCCGGGTGACGCGCAGCCTGACCGACGCAGGCATCCTGGTGCACGCCTACCTGATGTATGGCTTTCCGACCCAGACGGTGCAGGACACCGTGGATGCGCTGGAGTACGTGCGTCAGCTGTTCGAGAACGGCTGCATCCAGTCGGGCTTCTGGCACCGCTTTGTGTGCACGGTGCATTCGCCCGTGGGCCAGAACCCGCAGGACTACGGCATCAGCCTGGTACCGCTGCCACCGGGCCAGTTTGCCCGCAACGACATCGCGTTCCGCGACCCGACCGGGGTGGACCACGACGCCCTCGGCGAGGGTTTGCGCAAGGCCATTTACAACTACATGCATGGCATTGGGCTGGACCAGGATGTGCGCAATTGGTTTGACTTCCATGTACCCAAACCGACAGTCAAGCGGCAGACCATTGCCAAGGCCCTGGCCCAGACCCATTGGGACTGAGGGGCCGAATTTGCATCGGTAAGCAAGCTAATTTATCAAATTAAATTTGATTTATTCTGCGACAATGATTTTCAAATCATTTCAGCAGGCAAGTTTGCCTGTCCTTGCGCGGGGTGTTTGTTGCCATGTCGATCCTCCAGAATTGTCCGACCGTCTTGTCGATGGGAACGCTCACCGAGCAGACCCGTACCGTGGTGCAGCTTTATTTCGAGCAGGTGAAGGCCGGTGAGGCCGCCGAGGGCTTTGCGGCCCTGCTGGCGCCTGAAATGGTCTGGGACATCCCGCACAATTCGCTGGTCATCCCCTGGAGTGGGCCCGCACAGCGGCGCGAGCAGGTGGCCGACTTCATCACCCAGCACCGTCGACGCGCCACGCCACAGCGTTTCACCGTGAAGCAGGTGCTGGCCGAGGGCTGCCACGCCATCGCCACCGGCGAGCTGGAGACCCGGCTCAATGCCAACAACGAGTTGATGCGGGTCGACTTTGCTTTTCACTTCACGGTACTGGCCGGGCAGATCACCCAGATCAAGGTGTACGAAAGCACTTACCCCGTGCCTGAGCTGGCCGCCGTGCCGCGGCGCATCCTGGGGCGTTCGGTCCATTAGCCCTTCTGGGGGTACTGACAAAACCGTTCATGGGGTGCACACCCGTAAAATGGAGGGTTATCCCCAAGAAGCCCCCCATGAACGCCCCCGTCGACGTTTCCTTTTTCGCGCGCGCCGCCAAACCGCTGAACAGCTACCGCAAGTTCTGGGCGGCCCGCTTCGGCACGGCGCCGTTCCTGCCGATGAGCCGTGCGGAAATGGACAAGCTGGGCTGGGACAGCTGCGACATCATCGTCGTCACCGGCGATGCCTATGTGGATCACCCGAGCTTTGGCATGTCGGTGATCGGTCGCATGCTGGAGGCTCAGGGCTTTCGCGTGGGCATCATTGCCCAGCCTGACTGGCAAAGTGCCGACCCCTTCCGGGTGCTGGGCAAGCCCAATCTGTTCTTCGGGGTGACCGCGGGCAACATGGATTCGATGATCAACCGCTACACGGCCGATCGAAAAATCCGTTCCGACGACGCCTACACCCCCGGCGACGTGGGCGGAAAGCGCCCCGACCGCGCCGCCATCGTGTACAGCCAGCGCTGCCGAGAGGCCTACAAGGATGTGCCCATCGTGCTCGGGGGCATCGAGGGCTCGCTGCGCCGCATCGCCCACTACGATTACTGGAGCGACAAGGTGCGCCGTTCCATCGTGGTCGATGCCAAGTGCGACCTGCTGCTGTACGGCAACGCCGAGCGGGCCATCGTCGAGGTGGCGCACCGACTGGCTGCCCGCGAGCCAATCGAAAAGATCACCGACGTGCGGGGCACCGCCTTCATCCGGCGCAGTGGCGACGAGTCGTCTGAGGGGTGGTTCGAGATCGACTCCACCCGCATCGACACGCCGGGCCGTGTCGAAGCCCACGTCAACCCTTATCTGATGATCTCGGACCAGGCGCGCGAACAGGGCGCCACCTGCGCCCGTGAAGACGAGGCCCAGGCCGTGGCCAGCGACGCTGAAGCCCGGGCCGGGAGCCCCGTGGCCACCACCAAGCCGCTGACCTTCGTGCCCAACCCGGCCCTGCAGGGCCGCGTCAAGGTGCCGCCGCGCGAGCGCAGTGTGATCCGCCTGCCCTCGTACGAGCAGGTCAAGAGCGACCCGGTGCTGTACGCCCACGCCAACCGGGTGCTGCACCTTGAGACCAACCCAGGCAACGCCCGCGCCCTGGTGCAAGCCCATGGCGAGGGCGTGACCGCGCGTGATGTGTGGATCAACCCGCCCCCCATCCCACTGACCACGGCCGAGATGGACCTGGTGTTCGACCTGCCCTATGCACGCAGCCCGCACCCGGCCTATGCCGATGAAAACGGCAGCCATGACGGCACCACCAAGATCCCGGCCTGGGAGATGATCCGCTTCAGCGTGAACATCATGCGCGGCTGTTTTGGTGGCTGCACTTTCTGCTCAATCACCGAGCACGAGGGCCGGATCATCCAGAGCCGCTCCGAGGACTCGATCATTCGCGAGGTGGAGGAGATCCGCGACAAGGTCAAGGGCTTCACCGGCGTGATCTCCGATCTGGGCGGTCCCACCGCCAACATGTACCGCATTGGCTGCAAGACGCCCGAGATCGAGGCCGCCTGCCGCAAGCCCAGCTGTGTGTTTCCGGACATCTGTCAGAACCTCAACACCAGCCACGATCCGCTGATCAAGATCTACCGCCGCGCGCGGGCTCTGAAAGGCATCAAGAAGATCCTGATCGGCTCGGGCCTGCGCTACGACCTGGCGGTGAAGAGCCCCGAGTACGTGCGCGAGCTGGTGCAGCACCATGTGGGGGGCTACCTCAAGATCGCCCCCGAGCACACCGAGCAGGGCCCGCTGACCAAGATGATGAAGCCGGGCATTGGCAGCTATGACCGCTTCAAGCAGATGTTCGACAAGTTCTCTGAAGAAGTGGGCAAGAAGCAGTTCCTGATCCCTTACTTCATCGCCGCCCACCCGGGCACCAGCGACGAGGACATGATGAACTTGGCGCTATGGCTCAAGCGCAACGGCTTTCGTGCTGACCAGGTGCAGACCTTCTACCCCAGCCCCATGGCCAGTGCCACGGCCATGTACCACAGCGGCCGCAACCCGCTGCGCAAGATCACGCCCGACAGCGAGTCGGTCGACATCGTGCGCGGTGAAAAGCGCCGTCGCCTGCACAAGGCCTTTTTGCGCTACCACGATCCCAACAATTGGCCGCTGTTGCGTGAGGCACTCAAGGCCATGGGCCGGGCCGACCTCATTGGTAACGGCAAGCAACACCTGATCCCGACCTTCCAGCCGCTGACAGACGGCAGCTACCAGAGTGCCCGCCGCAAGAACTCGACGCAGGCCCCGGCTCGGCCCACTGGCAAGGCCGTGCCTGCCGTCGGCGCACCCCGTGGCGCCCGCGGGCCAGCGCTGGGGCAGGGCGCAGCACCCGCTGCACCGGTGGCACCCGTCAAAGGCCGCATCCTGACCCAGCACACCGGCCTGCCGCCCCGCGCCGGCACAGGTGTCGGCAAACCCAAAGCCGGCCGCAAGGGGCCACGCTGAGGCGCTTGCGGCCTTGTATCAGTCCGCCGGAATTTGAAACCAGGGCGGCCGCCTGCGCCGCTACGCTGGCGCCTGCCTGTTGCCGGTAGTCCCGGGGTTGCGGCGCAGACGCTCCCTGGACGTCAGCTTTGCGACCGAGTTTGTCGGCCCTCTCGGCCGAGCCCTGCCGGCGCGAGCGAGGTGAGCTTTGACGTCGGTGATGACTTCCAAAAATGACCAGGGCAAACGTTCTGATGGCCGACGAGCGGCTTTGCTGGTGGTGGCTGCAGGCGTCTCGGCGGCCCTGCATGTGGCCAAGCTGGCGCCCGCCATTCCCTTGTTGCGTGCCGAATTGGGCTTGTCGCTGTTGCAGGCGGGCTTTTTGCTGTCGGCGGTGCAAATGGCTTCTATGTTGCTGGGCGCCTTGTTGGGCCTGTTTGCCGACCAATGGGGCTTGCGCCGTTGCCTTTTGATCGGCCTGGGGCTGCTGGTGGCTTCCAGCACCTTGGGCCCCGCCGTGCATGAAGCCGGCTTCATGCTGTTCCTTCGAGCGCTGGAGGGCGTTGGGTTCCTGCTCGTCTTCATGCCCTGTGCGGGCTTGATCCGCCAGTTGGTCAGTGCCCACGATCTGCCTTTCATGCTGGGTGTGTTCGGTATCTGCATGCCGCTGGCCACCGCCTTGGCTTTGTTGGGGGGGCCGCTGCTGCTGCCCCTGATGGGGTGGCCGCACTGGTGGTGGCTGATGGCCGCGGTGTCGGCGGCGATGGCTGTGGCCGCCCTGGTCTGGGTGCCCTCGGACGCCACCCGGGCGCGTTGGGCAGGGCCGGCCGCTGGATTGGGTGCCACCCCGCCAAAAGCAAGCCGGCCCGGGTTGATGCAGGGTTTGGGCGTGCTGCGGATGACCTTGTCCAGTGCGGGGCCGTGGCTGGTCGCGCTGACCTTTGCCTTCTATGCCTCGCAGTGGCAGGCCGTCATGGGGTTTTTGCCCTCGATCTATGCGTCTTCTGATCTGGGGGTGGGCTTGACGGCCATGCTCACGGCCTTGGCTGCGGCGGCCAACATTGTGGGCAATCTGGCCGCCGGGGCCCTGTTGCAGCGTGGCGTGCCTGCCGCCAGGGTGCTGACCTGGGGCTTTGCCAGCATGGCCGTGGGTGCCTGGCTTACCTTCGAGGCCTTCTGGCCCTTGCCTGCCGCACTGCGCTATGCGGCCTTGCTGGGCTTTTCGATGATGGGGGGGTTGATCCCAGGCAGCCTTTTTTCTTTGGCCGTGCGCCTGGCTCCGCGTGAGAACGCCATCTCGACCACCGTTGGCTGGATGACCCAATGCTCTGCCTTGGGGCAATTTGCCGGCCCACCGTTGGTGGGCTGGGTGGCCGGCCTGGCCGGAGGCTGGCAATGGACCTGGGCTGTCACGGGGGGCTGCTGCCTGGTGGGTTTGCTGCTGTCGCAACGCATCGCGCGCCGCCTGGCCTTGTCGTGAGCGCGCGGCAAAGTTGGGGTGACGCACAGGCGGCCACCTCAAGTCGTGGCAACATTCCGGGCATGAACATTTTCATGTCTTCTCTTTCGCCTCGGTCGTCGACCGCTGCGGGTCTGGCCTGCCGTCGCTGGGCCCTGGTGGGCCTGTGCCTGTTGAGCGGTGTGGCCTGGGCGGCGACCAAGCCCGCCCATCCCCACGCTGCCCCCAAGCCGGCTGAGGCCAAGGCGGCCAAGGCGCCAGCCAGTTGCCCGCCGCTGCCGGCACCTTTCTCTCCGGAACTGTTCAGCCAGGCCGCTGAACATGCTGCCGACCGTGGTTTTCTCTGGAAGATCACCAAGGGTGACCACAGCTCCTATCTGTACGGTACCTTCCATGCCGGCAAGGCCGATTGGATGGCCCCGGGCCCCAAGATCCAGCAGGCGCTGAGCGATACCGAGGTGACGGGCATCGAGATCAACCCACTGGACCCGGCCATCCAGCGTGAAATGGCCACCGTCATCCAAGGCGTGAAGCGCAACCTGCCGGCCGAGTTGCAGGCTCGCCTCAAGACCCGCTGGCTGGCGGAATGCCTGCCCGAGGCCGCCCTGGGCTCGGCCCCGCCCGAGATCCAGGCCCTCAGTCTGACCTTTTTGGCGGGCCGTCGCGATGGCCTGCAGCCCAGCTTTGGCACCGAGATCATGCTGGCCGTGCTGGCGCGCAGCACCGACCGTCCAGTGGTGTCGCTGGAGTCGGCCTCCGGCCAGTTGGCGGTGCTGCTGGGCAGCAACGATGCCGAGGCGGCCAACCTGGTCAACCGCACCCTGACCGAGATCGAACGTGGGCAGACCCGGCGCCTGCTGGCGCGTGTGGCCCAGATCTGGGAGCAGGGCGACCTGGATGCACTGGAGCACTACGCCGACTGGTGCGACTGCCTCAAGACGCCGCAGGACCGCAGCCAGATGAAGAAGCTGATGGATGACCGCAACCCGGCCCTGGCCGACCGCGTGGACGGCCTGCACAGCGACGGCAAGAAGGTGTTTGCCGCCGTGGGTTCCCTGCACATGGTGGGCCCGACCGGCCTGCCCAAGCTGCTGGAGCAGCGCGGCTACCAAGTGGAGCGCCTGCGCTGAGGCTGCCGGCCCCAACCCTGGTTGGCGTCCGTGATGGCATGGGGCATCTGATCAGGGATTGTCCTGTTGACGAGTGGTCAGTAATCACTGGTCCTGGGCAAAATTTTTAAGCCCGGCCTAGAATCCATGTCAGGTATCACCATGCGCCTGTCGCCGGGCCCGGGGTGAGTCCGCCACCTGGTGGCAGGGCGGCGGGCTGCGCCCGGCCCTGGAGGCAGCCGTGTTTGACGGAGGCCTGTTATGAACAAGTGGCTGCGCCTGATCCAGGATCGCCTGAGTGCGTTGTCGACGCCCCTGATGCTGCAATTGCCCTCCGGGGAGTGCCTGGGGCCTGCCGATGCGCCAGTGGCCCTGTGCTTGGAAGATTCACGCAGCTTGATCGACCTGGCGCTGGGCCGCATCGGCATGGTGGGCCAGGCGATTGTGGAGGGCCGCATCCGTGTGCAGGGCAGCATGCGCGAGGTGATGCGTGTGGCAGCCGACCTGCTGCGCCATAACCCGTCGGACGTCGCCTCGGCGGGCCTGTCTCGTCGCCTGATGCAGCATTGGCAGTCGGCAGCAGCCCACACGTTGAGTCGGGATCGGGCCCAGATCCAGTTCCACTATGACCTGTCGGATGCATTTTTTGCGCTGTGGCTGGACCCGCGGCGCGTCTACTCCTGCGCCTACTACCGCCGTGCCGACCTGAGTCTGGCCGAGGCGCAGGAAGCCAAGCTGGCGCTGATCTGTCGCAAGCTGCAACTGCGGCCGGGCGAGCGTTTCCTGGACATCGGTTGTGGCTGGGGCGGCTTGCTGTTGTGGGCGGCCCAGCAGCACGGCGTGCTGGCCACCGGCATCACGCTCTCGCGCCACCAGCAAGCCCATGTGCAGGCCCGCATCGACGCCCTGGGGCTGGGCTCGCGTGTGCGGGTGCTGCTGTGCGACTACCGCGAACTGCCGGCAGAGGAAACCTTTGACAAAGTGGCTTCTGTGGGCATGTTCGAGCATGTGGGACGAGCCCAATTGCCGGACTACTTTGTCCAAGTGGCCCGACGGGTGCGCCCGGGCGGCCTGGTCCTGAACCACGGCATCACGGCCGGGGGGACCGACAACCTGCAACTGGGGGCCGGCATGGGCGAGTTCATCGAAAAGTACATCTTTCCAGGGGGTGAACTGGTGCACGTCAGCACGGTTTTGCGAGATGCAGCCCGCGCTGGGCTTGAGATGGTGGACACCGAGAACCTGCGCCCCCATTACGCCAAAACCCTGTGGGCCTGGTCTGATGGCCTGGAGGCACGGCTGGACGAGGCGCGCGAGGTGCTGGGCGGCTCACTCGCGGGTGAGCAGGTCGAGCGCACCTTGCGCGCCTACCGGCTTTACCTGGCGGGCTCGGCGCTGGCTTTCGAACAGGGCTGGATCGCCCTGCACCAGGTGCTGGCCATCCGGCCCGCGCCGGGCTTGGCCGACGAGCCCCTGGTTGGGGCCCGTTCGAGCTACCCGTTCAACCGTGCCTACATGTACGAGGCCTGAGAACTCAGGCGCGCTCAGTCGGCCAGTGTGTACAGCGGCACGTCCTGTTCTACCGCCAGGCGTTCCAGTTGGTCGCGGGTCTGGCTGCCGACGAAGGCAGCGACAGCGCGGTGCACCTCGGGGGTCAACATGGCTTTCAAGTCAGCGGCGTCGATGCCGGCCGCGCGGCACAGCGATTGGGCAAAGTGGGGCTCGAGCGCCGCCAGCGCCACCCGACCATCAAGACAGCGGTAGACCCGGTAGCCGGCGTGGGCTCCCCCCACGGCCCCCTCAGGGCGGGTCAGGCCCCAATGACGGGGCAGGGCCAGCCAGGCGGCGGCCTGGCTCAAGGCCACTTCACGCCGACTGCCGATGCCGCTGTGCATCCGCTGGAGCAGGCATTGCAGCACGGCCTCGCTGGCCTGCAAGGCGCCGGCCATGTCGGCAAACAGGGTGGGGGGTAGCTCGAGGCTGGGCACCAGACCGGCCTCGGCCAGGTAGGTCAGGTCGTGGCCGGGCTCTTCGGCTCGCTCACCGGGCGCCCCCACGATCTCGACCAGCGACAGTCGAGGGTAGCGCGCCTGCAACTCGGGCCAAGCCAGGCCCAGCTTGCGCAGGGCCGAGGGGCGAAACGAGGTGATCAACACATCGGTGCTGGCCAGCTCGGCATGCAGCGTGGCCTGCCCTTCGGGGGTTTTGAGGTCGGCATGCAGGGTGCGCAGGCCCGCGTGCATGGTCTGGTAGGCCTCGAGGTTGTAGGCCCCCATGGGATCGGCGGGCACGCCGTGGCGAGGCGGGGGCTCGAGTTTGGTGCAGCTGGCCCCCATGTCGCGGCAACGCATCAGCGCGGCTGGGCCGGGCAGGTTCAAGGCCAGGCTGAGAATGCGCGTGCCTTGCAAGGTGTTGGTGTTTGTCTGGCTCATGGATGTGTGTCTCTCAAATGTCGGCCATCAATACCGCAGCTTGCCGGTGGCATCCACCACGCTCATTTCGACCCATTGGCTGCCGGTATTGCCTTTGCTGAAGTTCACCCTGAAGCCGCCGAAGTCCAGCTCGCCCGCGGCGTGCAGGGCGTCGGCCAGGGCTTCGGGGTGGTTGCCCTTGGCGCGCCGCAAGGCTTCGACCAGCACGCGTGCGCTCAGGTAGCCCTCCAGCTGGAAGGCGGTGTAGGGCTTGGCCTCAGGCGCATAGCGGGCCATCGTGGCCTGGAACTCGGCCTGCAGGGGCAGGCCGCGGCCATTGGGATTGGGAAAGGTTTGCGCGATGCCCACACCGCGGGAAGCCGCCTCGCCCGCCACCTTGACCAGCAAAGGGGCCGACAGGTAAGACAAGGCCATGATGGATCGCCCGTAGCCGGCCTCGCGCAGCTGCTTGACGGCATCGGCCATGAATTTTGGCGAACCGATCACGATCACGGACTGAGGCGCGGCGGCCTGGGTGGCTTGGGCGGCGATTTTCAGGCTGTCGTCGTTGTGTTGGGCCTGGCTGCCTTCGATGGTCTTGTAGCCAAAGCCTGGGGCCAGCTCTTTGATCGCCGCCAGGCCTTGCACGCCAATGGGCAGGTCTTGATGCAGCACGTGCACCGTGCTCACGCCCAGGGTGCGCCCATGCTCCAGCATGCGGGCGTACTGGTCGCGGTCGCTGGCCCGCACATGGAACAGCCGGGCATGGCCGGGCTTGCGCAGCACGTCGGCCCCGGGCACGGCGTTGACCACGATGACATTGGCGTTGTCCAGCAGGTTCTCACGCACCACCGCGCTCAGGGCCGCCGATCCGATGGGCGACAGCAAGGCCACGGGCTTGCGCTCCAGCGCCTGGGGCAGGGCCGCTTTGAAGCCGTCGGCGGTAAATCGGTCGTCCAGGGTGAACAGCGTGATCTTGCGGCCGTTGATGCCGCCGCCGCGGTTGATCTGCTCGAAGTAGGCCTTGGCGCCCGTGTTGATGTCGGGCGCATCGGGCGAGGGCAGGCCGGTGAAGGGGCCGATCTGGGCCACCACGATGTCGTCGGCGGCCTGGGCGGTGGTGAACAGGCTGCACGCCAGCCAGGCTGCCACAGGCAGCCAGCGGCGCGCAACCCGGCCTGCGGTGGGCAGGTCAAGGCGCATGTTGTTGTCTCCGAATTGCTATCGGAGTGAACTATACCGGCTGACTGTCAGATCCAGGCGCCGGTCGCTTTGAGCCCGCTTCAGTTCGAATGAACCATGGGCAGCCCCACGTAGTTTTCGGCCAGCGAGGTCGAGGCGGCCTCGGAGTGGATCAGGTAGTCGAGCTCGGCTTCCTGGATCTTCTGGCCAAACTCGCCGGTCTCGGGGAAACGGTGCATCAGCGAGGTGAACCACCAAGAGAAGCGCTCGGCCTTCCAGATGCGGCTCAGACAGCGGGCCGAGTAATGGTCGATGCCGGCGGCGCTGTGCTCGCGGTAGTGCTCGATCAGCGCGCCCGACAGGTAACCCACGTCGGAGGCGGCGAGGTTCAGGCCCTTGGCGCCGGTGGGGGGCACGATGTGCGCGGCGTCGCCCGCCAGGAACAGGCGGCCAAAGCGCATCGGCTCGGCCACAAAGCTGCGCAGCGGGGCGATGCTCATTTCCAGGGACGGGCCCGTCACCAGGCGTTCGCGGGCGGCCGGGTCCAGGCGGCGGGCCAACTCTTCCCAGAACAGGGCATCGGTCCAGTTCTCCACCTTGTCTTCGGAGGGCACCTGCAGGTAGTAGCGGCTGCGGGTGTGGCTGCGCATGCTGCACAGGGCAAAGCCGCGCGGTGTGTTGGCGTAGATCAGCTCGTCGGACACCGGGGGCACATCGGCCAGCACACCCAGCCAGCCGAAGGGGTAGACCTTCTCGTACTCATGGATCGCGCCGGCCGGCACGCTGGCCCGCGACACGCCGTGGTAACCGTCGCAGCCGGCAATGAAATCGCACTCGATCTCGTGCGTCACGCCGTCCTTCACATAGCGCACGTGCGGCTGGGTGCCATCGAAATCCTGCAGGCTGACCTGGCTGGCTTCGTACACGGTGCTCAGGCCGGCAGCAGCGCGGGCTTCCATCAGGTCGCGGGTGACCTCGGTCTGGCCATAGACCATCACCTGCTTGCCGCCGGTGAGCTTGTGCATGTCGATGCGGTGGCGCTCGCCCTTGAACAGCAACTCGATGCCGTGGTGGGGCAAGCCCTCGGCATGGGCACGCTGGGCCACGCCGGCCTGCTCCAGCAGGTCCATGGTGATCTGCTCCAGCACACCGGCACGGATGCGGCTGAGCACGTAGTCGCCGCTTTGGCGCTCAACGATGATGTTGTCAATGCCGGCCTTGTGCAGCAGTTGACCGAGCAGCAGGCCGGAGGGGCCGGCGCCGATGATGGCGACTTGGGTACGCATGAGGGTCTCCTTGGGGATCTCGGTGGTGGGTGATGGGTTGTCCGCAAGCGTAAAAGTCTGTGTCTGCCCCGGGTAGGGCTGGCGGCATGGCTTTGTGCGATCAATGAGCAGTTTGTGCGATGATCGCGCAACATTGATCTGAATCAACCTGCGGCCTCCGTGTGGCCGCCGTCCCCCCATGATTGCCAAGGCAGATTTCATCGAAGGCATGGCCAAAGGCATGGCCGTGCTGGAGAGCTTCGACACCGAGCGCCAGCGCCTGAACGCCACCTTGGCTGCCCAGCGCGCCGGCATCACCCGCGCCGCGGCGCGCCGCCACCTGCTGACCCTGGAGCACCTGGGCTATCTGGAAAGCGATGGCAGCTATTTCTGGCTGGCCCCCAAGGTGCTGCGCTTTTCGGGCAGCTACCTGGCCTCGGCCCGGCTGCCTCGCGTGATGCAGCCCACGCTGAACCGCCTGGCCGCCCAGACCCAGCAATCGTTCTCGGCCGTGGTGCTGGAGGGCGACGAGGTGGTCATCGTGGCGCGCAGCGGGGTGTATGGCTCGCCAACCCGTCTGCTGGCCTATGGCCTGCACCTGGGCGCGCGCCTGCCGGCCCATGCCACCTCCACTGGCCGGGTGCTGCTGGCGGCGCTGGCGCCGGCCGAGCTGAGTGCCTGGCTCAAAGACCGCACCCTGGCGCGCCTGACCCCCCAGACCACGGTGCAGCCCACGGCCTTGCGCAAGCTGTTGCGCCAGGTGCGCGAAGACGATTTCTGCCTCGCCACCGAAGAGCACGAACTGGGCGTGCTGGCCCTGGCCGTGCCCTTGCGCAACATGCAAGGGCGCACCGTGGCCGCCCTGAACGTGGTGGCCTCACCCCAGGCGCATCCGCCCGAGACCCTGCATCAGACTTTGCTGCCGTTGTTGCAGGAGGCGGCTCGGGAGGTGAGGGCGTTGTTGTGATGAGGCGCGATCAGGCGTGTTGTGCGAAATGGCTGGAGGGCTGAAACTGACATTCAGGCTTGCCGATCATCGGTTGGGTGCCTAAAATGTATTCGATCGAGTACGATTTTCAAATGTACTTGGTCAAGACTCTCCCAGCTTTCGACATTTGGCTGACAGGACTCAGAGACCCCATGGCACGGCTGCGCTTGGCCCGGCGCCTTGAAAAGGCCCAACAGGGCCATCTAGGCGACATCAAGCCCGTGGGCGAAGGTGTGTGGGAGATGCGTGAATTTTTCGGCCCTGGATGGCGCATGTACTACGTCGCTCGGGGCGATGTGTTGATCGTGATGTTGGGTGGTGGCGACAAGTCCACTCAACAGACCGATATCGCGCGAGCCAAGGCCTTGGCCGCCACTGTCGAGGAGTGAAGCCTGATGAACCTCAAAATCAAAGTCTCCGATCTGCCTGAATTCGACATGGCTGAGTACCTGAAAGACGGAGATTCAGTGGCTGCGTATCTGACCTTGGTGCTGGAGGAGAACGATCCGGCTGCGCTGGCACATGCCTTGGGCACCCTGGCACGGGCTCGGGGCATGACAGAAGTCGCCAAGGCCAGTGGCATGGGTCGCGAGGCCTTGTACAAGGCACTGCGTCCCGATGCACAGCCCCGTTTTGAGACCATTGCACGGGTGTGTGCGGCCTTGGGGGTGAAGCTGGTGGCAATCCCGGCCAATGTCTGATGAGGCAGCAAGCTGCGTAGTGGCCCCAGCCTTGTAACATCAGGGGGGCTCATCCAGGCCTTATCTCAACCCTAATACAAGCTCGATGAACGTGAACGCGACAGCCGCGCTAGGCAACGATTTCAGAGGAGAACAGCCCTCCCACAGCATGCACCGGCTCAGCGTGGCCCCGATGATGGATTGGGCTGAGTGAGATAAAAAATACAATCAAATCAATGGGTTGGATTTATTATGATGGTCTGAGTAGCACTTTTGTGGGACTGAGGTCTTCGGATTGGAGTGCGGACTATCGTGCTGCTTAAGCGGCAGCGTCTATAGGGGGGGCATGGGTCAGGACGTGTGGTAGGACTTTGCTAGCGTCTATGTGCCATTCGGTGACTGAGGATTGGCAACATGCTGACGTGCCGCCAACAGCCACCTTTGTGTGCTGCGCCACTCCTACCATGAGGCCAACAGTCGTGGTGGCCGTCAGAATTAGCTTTGAACTTTTGCCGCAGCCGGTGCTCCTGACGAAATGGCTGTCCCCGAAGCTACCGGACCAGGTTGAATCGTCAGAAAGCGCTGCAACTCCCTTGAGAATGCGTTTACTGTAACTTCGTTCTCTTTGCATAGATGCTGAATTACCTCGTGCTGAGTCATTATTCTTTGCCGTACCAATTCTTTTAGCAGTCTTTTGCCAGCCTCACTGAATTCATTTTCAGATGGAATATCAGATTTCTTTCTCTTATTTTTTTGAAAAATAGGTAGTAGAGGCCGAAGAAGAATCCAGAGTCGGTCTTTTAATGAGGGTTTCGACTTCGCTGATTCAGCAGGGCTGGGTGATTTTCTTAGGATTGGCAAATAACGGCGTAGACGATCAATGTCGTCCTTTAAAAGTGCCTGAAAATCGACGCGCCCTTTAAATCCTCCTTCTAGGCAATGCGCTAATAACTCTTTTTCTAAACTTTCGAAAGGAATGCACAATACTGATGCATCTCTAGCATGCTTAAGCTTTCTTTGATCTCCATCGAGGACGCAGATGACATTGTCGGCGCAAGAGAAAAATTCTTCTGTGCGATTCCGCTTCATTAAATTCGTTGTGCTTGAGCCGCCGCCAATATAAATTATTTTGTAAGAAAAATAAATATTCTTACAATATGTCTTGATTGTATATTCTAGAAACTCATTCAAAACGGCATCTTCGGTGAGGATGTACTTATCCCAGCCCTTGAATCCGAATAGAATACTTTTGATATAGTTGTAAGGCACGTTATCAATCTTTGCTTCGCCAGTCGACTGCTCAAATTCCAAATGAAAGATCTCGTAAGGTTTGAGAGTTTGCATCATTGCAAGCGAGTGCGTGGTTAGCAGAAATTTGACGTCGTTGGCGGTGCCGAATTCTCTGAGACTTTCAATTAGTCGAACTTGTGCTGCTGCATCCAAAGAAATATCTATCTCGTCAATAACAATAAGACGATAGCCTTGGGACACTCTTCGATAAAGATTTACTAAAAAGTATTCCCCGGAGCTGAAGTAGTCTTCGCGTAAGTAGCGGGCCCCGGCCGTCAGCCGGCAATAGTAAGTCGAGCCCTTAATCTCCATTGCTACCAAGTTGTCAAAATTATCATTTTCATAAATTCGATGGAGAAATTTTATAAGTGCATCTGGTCTCGTGAATTTTCGAAGCACGACTGCTGTGCGTATGTCAGCATCTAAGTTACTTATCCTCTGAAAAAACGTGAATCGCTCGCCGTGGGGAATCGGAAGTTCGACATGTATTTTTTTCCTATATTCCATCGGAATAGGAGTTCGGCAGTTGATTGTCTTGATTGGCTTTTCGTAAGAGTAGATCAGCGTAAGGCCGTTAATTTCATATTGAATCGAACTGTTCTCCTTGAAAACGTCTTCGGATGAGGTTTTGGCGAAGGTGTCGGAGTTGGTTAGATTTCGAATTGCTTTAATTAGGGTGGTCTTGCCGGCGCCATTTTTCCCGGTGATGCACACAATAGGGCCTTGGTCAAAATTGATATTGAACTTTAAATCGGCTATTTGCTGAATGTTGGTTATTTTTATGTTCAATTTCATTTTTGCACTTTGTCTTTGGGTAGCGGGCGATGAAGAAATGTGTCGATGACCGTGGCACCGAAATTTCTTCTCAGTTTGTTCAAATACTCTTGATCCACTGAATTGATGTAATTTAAGTATCCAGTGATTTCCGCTTTAGCACGATCCTCATCTTTTTCAATTGCTGCAAGAAATGCTGCTCTCCCCTGCGAATGCCTATGCAGAAGAGCTTCAACGTTTCTTTTGACTTTCGAGTCAATAGTGACTTTGCCATTAGGTAAAATCATCAGACCAAGTATTAATATTCTTCCGCCGACCCGGAAGTATTTGCTCTTCTTCTCGTTTAGTTTGAGCTCTTCGGCTCCATGCTGCGTCAATAATTTCTGCACGACAGTCTTAATGTCTGCGAGGTTCTCCTTGTTCTCTGTGGAAATGATGATGTCATCAGAATAGCGGGTGTATATTAAGTTGTGCGCAATGCAATGCTGCTCAAGCGCATTGTCGAAGTTCAGAAGCGCAGCATTGCTCATCGGTGCTGAGCATGGAAATCCCATTGGTAGCGAGTCATCAATACATATTAGGTTGATGATTCTTGGTAGATTATCAAGTATGTCTCCGGCTGGGCAAAAATTCTCGCCATTAATAATAACTTTACTTACCAGGCTGGTTTTGATGCTTGAGAAGAACGAAGATATATCCGTCTGGAAGAAGTGCTTTGAATTAGCGTGCTTTGCAACAGCATCATATGCACTGTATCCTTTCCTGTACGAGAAGACGACTTCTTTGTTTATCGGCAAGAATTCGATTAAGAAAAGATTTAGAAATGAGTGGTACACCCTCAGCTTTTTCTCTGGGATCAGTACTTCGCGCTGGTTTCTTGGTGGGCCAATGACCCTCCGACGGTATAAGTTATCTATAGGTTCGGAGGTAAATTCGGAAAACTGTTGCTTCCCGTGATACATCGAGTCAAAAAGCTCGGAGAGCGAAGTTCTTGTCATATGCAGTTTTCAAAGGGGCCAACTAGGCGACTTTTCGTCTCTAGGGGTTGCAAGGCGGTGGCAGTTGCGTTATCCTAACGTCATGTCAGTGACTAGGAGCATCTCCAGTCATCTTGCTGACCTCTAGGCCGTCAGATCTACTCCGATCGGAATTTGTGTGGTCGCGCAGTGCGCGACCACACAAATCGTAGACTTAGGTGAGCAAAGAGCATCTCCCACGGCGGGTCCCCCGGCCCCGCGCCCCCCCCACGTCCCCACTATCTGTTTGTGCTGCTCTCGTTGGTTCTATACAACAGGATTGAAACTTGGCTGTCAAGTTGACAGGGCGGCTCCTCGTTCTCGCTGCGTTGCATACCCGTCCTGTGAACTCATACAGAGGGATTTGCTATCCGTTGATCAACTGTTCATGGCTCTGATCCAGATGGCGACCAGCGATGCCGGCGGGAGTATATCGATTGGGCTAGTTTATGAATTTGGCCATGAGCAGATCCGTCAGTAGCCTGTCCATCGGGGGGGGGCTTTGCCGATGATGGTCGTCGGTACCGACGCCTGAACGGTCTTTGCTCAGCAGCGGTACACCCCTTTCCACCTATGTGTCTCTCCACCTTGACGTACGGCGGGCAGTCCAGCTTTCTCAGCCACGTGTTCTCTTAGAGCCTGTTCAAAATCTTTTCTCGATGATCTGCTGATAGCAGGCTGAGGGTCACTGTGTCTGAAGCTAAGCTGCATGCTCTATGAGAGCGAAGTACCCCAGCGATATCAGTCCCGAGAAATTTGAACTCATCCGCGCCTTGCTGGAGAGTGCCCGCAAGAGCACTCGCCCGCGCAGTGTTGATCTGTATGAGGTGTTTTGCGCAGTGCTCTATTTGCTGCGTACCGGTTGCCAGTGGCGGGTGTTGCCCAGCGACTTTCCCAAGTGGCGCACTGTGCATGCGTACTTTGCGATTTGGAGTGAGCCGCGTGAGGGTGGCAGCCTGCTGGAGCGGGCTTTAAAAAAATCAGGTTGGCGTGGCCCGAGAGAAACTGGGGCGCAACGCCTCAAGCGCGTTCTTGATCGTGGACGCGCAGAGCGTGAAGAACACGGACACGGCGGCTTTGAAGGGCTATGACGCGGGCAAGAAGGTCTCGGGCATCAAGCGCCATATTGCGGTGGACACCCAAGGGCTACCGCACGCTATTGCGGTGACCACTGCAGAGGTGACGGACCGCAAAGGGGCCTTGCAGGCACTTCAGCGCTGCAAACCTGCGTTGAGCCGGGTGCAGGCGCTGTTGTGTGACAGCGGCTACGTGGGCAAGCCGTTCGCGCAGGGGGTGCAAGACATTATGGGTGGACATGTCAGCGTGCAGATTGCCAAGCGCAGTGAGCTGCATACGTTCAAGGTGATGCCCCAGCGCTGGGTGGTGGAGCGCAGCTTTGCCTTGTTGGAGAAGAACAGGCGGCTGTGGAAGAACTGCGAGAGGTTGCTCAACACCAGCTTGCAGTTAATCCATCTGGCATTCTTGGCTCTGCTTCTCAAAAGATTTTGAACAGGCTCTTATACGCAAATCTAAGGTCGACAGCCGCCGTTCGTGTTCGCTGGCTCGTGAGGCATGTCGCGACGTGGCAGGTGCGGCGGAAGCGGAAAAAACGACCAGAAAACCTTCGATTACCTGCTGAGCTACGTCTCGCGGATGCATGTAAATCCTGCTATTTCATGAACATACACATCCGTCGTCTATAGGCTTTGCTCGCTGAACAGGTTATAGTATTTGTAACGAATTTGTTCACGGACCTGATTCAGCAACCTGTGGCTCCATAGCTCAGGGGTGGCGGGTTTCATGGCTAAATCAGTACTGTAATTTTTCACAGGAAACTTGCCGAGATGCTTGGTTACATGCCCTTTTCTGAGTTTTTTAGCGCCAGTTTAGCCCACCGTGCCAGTTATGGCCTGCGGCTTGGTGCGTTCTAAATTGCGTTGGCCTCCAAGTGGATATTTGTGCAAAAATCTGAATATTTTCCTCCAATGCTTGGCAAGGGTGAATACCATTGCCCATATTGCAACGTGTATGCAACGCAGTTCTATGCCCA
Source organism: Curvibacter sp. GW821-FHT01G03 (assembly GCF_059422285.1). NCBI lineage: Bacteria > Pseudomonadati > Pseudomonadota > Betaproteobacteria > Burkholderiales > Comamonadaceae > Curvibacter > Curvibacter sp. GW821-FHT01G03. Next base: position 134,306 of record NZ_JBWKWP010000004.1, on the reverse strand, counting down.
CCTTCATTGCCTCGTTAACTACAATGGAACTAGCGTTGTAGACCAGTTATCAAAATTTAACGAGGCGATTAATAAAAAATGGATTGTTACAAAGTGTCAACGATGTGGTGAAGTGGCATTCTGGAATGATGGTAATTTACTTTTCCCCAAAAAGGCCATCGCTCCACCCCACAATATCGATCTTTCTGAAGATGTAAAGATTGATTATCGGGAGGCGGCAAATGTTTTTTCTGATTCGCCTAGAGCAGCAGCGGCTTTGCTAAGGCTTGCTTTGCAGAAGCTATGCAAACAGTTGGGTGAGAAGGGCGAAAACATTAACGAAGATATAAAAAATCTTGTGGCTAAGGGCTTGAATCCACTTGTTCAAAAATCTCTGGATGCATTAAGAATAACCGGAAATAATGCCGTGCATCCCGGGGAGATTAATATTGCTGAAGAGCCTGAGCGAGTGGTTAAGTTGTTTGATTTGATTAACTTTGTTGCGGATAAAATGATCACGGAGCCCAAAGAAATTGAGGCTTTCTATGAGCGGTTGCCGTCGAGGTCAATAAAGGCTGTCGATAAGCGAGATAATAAAGATTAACTAATCCATAAAACGGATGTCGTACTGGCGCTGTTTATGTTTAACGTTAGATTTCGTAACCCAGGGAGCGTACCTTGAAGTCCAGAGAATTGTTCACCATTCATGATTTGATCGCCAGCAACTACACCATCACCAAATTGGCCTCTGGCAAGTACAGGCACCAGTTCACTCCCGCAACTACCGCAACCATCTACGAGTTCGAAGCTAACGCTACGCCAGTAGTCATTGAGGGTGAGAGATACAACATTGGCTACACAGTCGACGATTCTGGCAGAAACATCGTCGACTTGTCGGCGCTTTCTCCAACGTCACAAGTTAACCCGATGCTTAGCTTCCTGGCTGCGCAACATATCGCGCACGGGAACTGCGGAATCGAGAAAGCTAAGAACGACCAGCGTGTGAGTCATTCAGCCACGGATGGGTACTACTGGGGCAAGAAGTACGCATGGCGCATGTTTGGTACGGTCATTGCCAAGGGAGCATTCTTCGAATACCTCGACGAAATCAAACACCCGTCCGTTCCATGCATCACCCGAGATCCAGATTTGCCGTACTCAAATGATGAGTCCACTGCGTACGCGGAGAAGGGGCTAGAGGAAGCGGTGCGCAATCTAATCGCGTCGGCTACCAAGGTGTCGGCAGCGTACTTCAAGTCACCGTTGTATTCGAGAAAATTTGCAATCAAAGGCATCAATGCGCTTACCGATAAAAAGTGAAAGCTAACCCTTTGAACAACCGGCCATAAATAAGCTACGATTTTATATGCCTGGTCATTTGAGGATTTGTAATTGCTACGATTTTTTGGGGAATTGTGGTATTTTAAATTAAAGGGGGAGTAATGAAAAAATTGTTTTTTACAATAATTCTTGCTGCATTAGTGGGGGTGTCGGGGGCTGCTCAGAATTATACTGATCGCAAGGCTTATACTGTCAATCTTAGTCCTTATGTGGAGATAACAAGCTTTTCATTTGCAAATGAGGATCGTGATAGAGGAAGAGGCTTATCGTCCGATGCGCGATTCATAACAAATTATTCTTGGAAAAATACCTCTCAGCAATCAATCGTTGCACTGGAAATTGTAATGCTGAAGTATGATGCTTTCGATGAACGGCTTCTTGGAAGCCGTTTTGTTGTGCAAGGCACTAACAGCGCAAATTGGTCACCGCTGCAGCCTGGTCAGAGTAGTTCAGACGGTTCGATAGGGTTCCGAGACGAGGATGTATTTACTGGTATTGCCTACGTACGGCGTGTCCGTTTAAGCGACGGCTCAATATGGCGTGTGGACGAATCCAAGCTGCTCCAGGAGTTGAAGAAGGTCGCTCCAAACATCCGCAACCCTGGGAGTCTGGCACCCGACGCAAAGCCTACTGCAAAGGAATAGCCCTTCAGGCGGTGAGTCGAGTTTGGCCCAGCATTACGTTCCAGCCGAAGGCAAAAAGCTACGCTTTTTGCCTTCGGTTGCGCTTTTTCGTTGAATGTCTACTGATCGATCATCTCAGATCCAGCTCATGGTCTAATTCGGGCGTCGTGGCAGCTCGCGCTCACGGGGCAGCGGCTTCGGCTATGTAGCCCTTTTGTGGGACCAGTGAACTGTCTGGCCAGCAAGCTGCCGCGCTTCTTTAACTGCGGCAGCGCGTCGATCATCAAGGTATTCGGCCAAGTCTGTGAGGTGTACGCCGCGTGCCGCCTTTTGTGAACCCGGCTCAATTCGTACCAGTGGAATCTTGATGTCTCCGGCCGAAACCTTACGCAGAAAATTCTCGGTGGTCAGGTGAGGGAAGTAGTCCTTCACCACTGACGCCACAGGTATTACAGCCTGAGCGTTGTATTGCGCCATGAGCAAGAAGGCGGTATTCATAGTTTCTCGCGCTACTTTGTAAACGGTTTATCGCTCGACGCCAAGATGAGCGAATGCGGCGCGGACGCCTTCTCCGAGCATGCCGACGCCGGCACAAAGTTCGATGGAATGGAGAGCCACATCACGCCACCCTCTCCGAATGCCCATCTCGGAACACCAGCACAGGGCCCATCCGACTGGGAAGCGCAAAGGCATCCATCGCCCCAGGCCGCCCATCAAAGGGCCGCAGCTCGGGCGCCCTGTAGGACTCAACTGACGCCCGGCAAGCCGGTGCCGGTTGCAGATGCGCGGTTTGGGGAGCAGCCGGCTTCGGCACTACCGCCACCAGCGTGCGCGGCACCAAGTTGCCCTGGCCATTGGCCACGGCAGTGACCGCCTCGAGGCCCCTCTTGGTAATGGCGTAACGGGCAGGCCGGCTCATATCGACGCGGGCCACTGTGCCGCGCTTGACCATGCTGGCCACGCGCACGCCGGGCGCGGTGGTGCCGATGTGCTTCAGCTTGCCGAACTCGTCGACCGTCAGTGGCCCGTGCTGTTGCAGGTGCTTCAGGAGGGCGATGGTGCTGGGTTGGTAGGTCGGGCCCATCATGCTCAGGCCTCCGCGCGAAGCGCATGAAAGGTTTGAACAAACCGGTCCCGCCAGGTGGACCAGGAGCAATCGCGCCAACCCTCGAGCAGGTTGTCTGCGGCAGGGCGAACCTCGGCACCCGGGGTGTCCAAGATCGCCCAGGGCTCATGTTCGTCCGCATTCCAAAGCGTCAGATCCCGCCGCTCCGTGGCCAGGGCCACCAGGTCGAAATGCCGGATCGTTGCCCGGTGCGCGGCAAAGGTCGACTGCAGCCCGTACCAGCGGCGCACCTGCACTGCGTGGACATGCTCGAAGCCATCCCAAGCCCCCTGCAGGCTCCACTTCACAGGGCTGGCCACGTCCCCTGTGAATGCTTCATGGGCGTCGTGCATCAGGCAAGCCAGTTGCACGCTGGGGCTCAGGCCCTCACGGGCGGCCAGTGCGCAGCACAGCAGGCTGTGCTCGGCCACGCTGTAGGGGCGCACTGCATGGCCCGTGAAGCGATTGATCTGCGCCAGTGCGTGAGCAATGGTCTGAATCTCAAACCGGTTCACCGCCATGCCCACACCGGCCAGGTGGTGCTCGGCCCCGCGGGCCGTGATCATCCAGGTATCGGCTGCCATGGCTCAATCCTTCGGCATAGCCGATTCACCGGCCAGGGCAGCATAGGCCGCGCCATCCACGAAGTCGTCCGGGTTGAACTGGCCATTGCGGGCCGAAGCAGCAGAGCGGGCCAGCTTCAGCACCTGCATGAAGGCCCAGCCCTGGCGCTCGGTCAGGGCAGCGCCCTCCAGGGCATTGAAGGCCGCCACGGTGGCGGCCATGCTGCGCTCCTGCTGGGCGCCTTCCGCGCTGGTATCGCGCTGCACACCACGGTCCTGGATCGTGGCCGCAGCGGTGCGCAAAAAGCTGTCAGCCGAGGCCAGCGCCATCGACTTTTGCAGCAAAACTGCCTGCGAAACAGGCAAAACGGCTTTCAAAGGGCGAGCGAGTCTCTTCTGTGTTGAAACAGACATGGGAAAACCTCCGAAGGGTTTACGCAGCGATCAGGGCTGCAGGGGGTTGGGAATGGGTGGTGGAAGAGGGCAGCGCCTTGCGGCGTGGTGCCAGGGCCAGCCGCTTGGCGGTGGCGTGCAGCTCGGCCGTGCGAAAGTCGCCCCGGCCGGTGTAGAAGACCCGGGGCCGCGACAGCACCACGTCCACAGGTTGGCCGGCCACCACCAAGGCGCCATGCCGGTGCCACCAGGCAGCAGCCTCGCGCCCAGACCAGCGCACCAGCCAGCTTTCCACCTGGCGCGACTCAGAACCCAGGCGATCCAGCAGCCGCAGCGTGAGCTGAAACGTGCCGTCCGCAGCAGGGGCGATCACAGGTCGCTGCTTGGCAACAAACATGGTCGAAGTGACGAGGGTGGGCATGGCGGGCCTCGCTCGGTCAGTGAGAAAAACGGGGAGGCAGGCGGGAAGGCATGCTCCCCATGGCGGCACGGGATACCGCCTCGGCCCGCTTGAGCTCGGCCACCTCGACGGGGGCAGCACGGCGCTCATCGGCCACGGCCTCCATGGCTTCCAGATCGCTGGGGCCCCACAGATGGGCGGTGCCCAGCACCAGAGCCATCACCAGAATGCACAAGCCATTGATCAACGTGGTGCGGCTCATGGCGTCACCTCCACCAGGTCGCCGAAGTCATCGATCACGGCGGCCGTCACGCATTGCCAAAGCCGGCCGTGCTCATCCCACATCGACAGCTTCAGGAAATGGCGCAAGGCCGCCAGCGGCCAGCCAGAAGAGTGCTGCTCGCGCATCCGATACCAGTAGCCCTGGGCGGTGTGGCCGAGCTCAGATCCAGCGTTGTAAGTACCCCACCGGAACGTCAAACCAGGGCGCAAGACGATGGCCCCCGCCACCGGCTCGCGAGAGGGCAGAGCGGCGGTGTTCATTCGCCACCCCCGACCCGGTCCACGCACAGCACTGCCAAGCCCGTGGTGTGGTGGGCTGCTGCCTGGGCGCGGTCAGCGCTGGCGGCCTTGAGCTGGATGGTCGGCAGCTTGCCATCGGCGGCATGGCCATGAACCTCGGAACGGTCCAGGTCCTTGGGGATCAGGGTTGCGCGGTAGCTGCGCAGAAGAGTGATGTGCATTTGCTAGCTCCATTTCTTGAGCGAAATGTAGCAAACGCTACCCATCAATGCAATAGCAAATGCTATTTTTTGAGGAATTCTTTCCGATCAGACCATAGCTGCCGGGCTGTTCCTTCGGCCCTCAAGCGCAAGTTCTTCAATCAGATTGAACTTTGCAGAGCGTTGACAATCAGTCGAACTCGCCATGTTTTCGCCGAATCGGCGGTTTCATCACTCTCGGTAGCGAGAGGTCAGAAATGTCATCCGCAGGATGACGAGCACAAGCCAGCAACCCTGAAGGCCAGGTGCAAATTTGAGTTAAAGCTTGTCGTCGACGCACCAGCAATGCGCTTGTGCATCAATTTCAATCTCTCCCGTGTGCATACAGGAGCTCCCGCGAATTCCCGAGGCGTGATCGCCCGGGTTTGAATTCCGTTCGCCTGTTCAGCGCGAGCGGTGGTTGTGCTTGCGTGGGAAAAGGTAGATGCGGGCGCTGCCTGCTGCTAAGCGGCAATTTTTCCCGACGAGTGCAGTAGTGCAGTGATGTGGCTGGCGATGCTTCTGGCTTGATTTGGCTGTCTGGCGACCCCGGCTAGAAGCTCCGCTATTGCGTTCCGACGGACCTCGTCGACTTGGAGCAGCGCATTCCCAATTTGCACAACGTGTTCAGCAACGCTCTCCGAAGGCTCCCGGGCTTGCTGGGCGCTTGAATCTGCCAGCTTCGCCACGTTTTGGGCGGGCTCGAGGTCTGCACCTTTTGCGGCTGTGAACCAGCCTTTTAGGCCAGGCTTGGCTTCGATTTCAGCAATGAGCTTTTCGGTGATGGGGCGATCGCCACGGAGCATCTGGCCAATGTAGGCGCCGTCCTTGTAGCCCAGGAATCTGCCGAGAGAGGCAAGGCCACCCAGGCGCACAGAAAGCGCCCGTAGGCGCTCTTTGCGGTAGTTGGCTTCTGCTTCCAAGTTCATGGGAGAACGATAGCAATCGCTACGAAAGCATTGGCTACTTGATTGTGAGTAGCAAATGCTATCTAATCCGGGGGTATGAATCTCCACGAATATTTCCTTAGGCCTGATGCGTTGTCCGTTTCAGACTTACGCGAACGTATCGGAGCGAAGTCCAATGCCCAAATTCGCCAATGGCGGCATGGGTACAAAAGGCGGCGCCCGTCACCACGCAACTGTCTCGCCATTGAGGTGGCCACGGGCGGGTTGGTGCGACGACAAGACCTCCGCAGTGATTGGGTCGATATATGGCCCGACTTGGCTGCCGACGTTGTCGCTGAGGGGCAGGTTGTCTGCGGTGTGCCAGATCCATCGGGCTGACGGCGATTGCGTCATATGGATTCGGGACGAATCGTCGCAATTCGACCGTTTACTGCGAGTCGAAATGCCTCAAATATTTCTGTAACACGGCCCTGGGCTCTTGCTGCTTCGGGGGTCTCCGACGCGCCTGGCAGGTCGCTCAGGGCTTTGGGCACTAGGCGCAGCAGGGTGCACATCAGTTGGTCAAAGCCGGCACGGTCATCGCGAAACCGATCCGCGTACAGCAGCGTCAACAAAAGCCGCTGCGCCCTCAGTTGCGCCCGCATCTCGGTCTGTTCTTCCAGCATGGGCCCGGCCACCTTGACCAGTGCGTCATGCATGGCGGCTTCCAAGTCGCTTGGGTTCATGTCCATCGGTGTGCCTTTCTGGCTTTGGGTTGGGTCTGTGTTCATGCCCTCCAGTTTCTGGTCCAGCCGCGCTGGCCGTATTTCAAATTTCAAAGGGGATTTTCAAAATGACTGATGTCGTCGCAGCGGCGGAGGCGGCCGTGCGCGGTTACCCGGGCAGCACCAAGGTGGTGGCCCTGCTGATGGAGAAGAACCCCTCCAGCCTGGCCAGCGAGATCCTGGAGGCGGGTGCGGCCAAGTTGGGCCTTCGCGATGCCGTGAAGATCTCCCAGGTCACCGGCAGCAAGGCCATCCTGAACGCCTTCGCGGAGGCGCTGGGCTGCACGGTCATCGCCATGAACCATCAGCTCAGCGGCGCTGACCCGATGTACCTGCTCAGCCAGCTCGGGGCCAGCTTTGCCCGGGTGCTGGAGATCGAGGCGGCCGCCGCCTCCAAGGCCCGGCCCAACTACAACGACCTGCAGGAGCTCGAGAAGCGCTGGCTGGCCCACGTGGCCATCGGGCAGGAGATCGTGACCTATCTGCGGGCCGCCTACGACCACGGCAAGCCCGAGAGCATGCGGGCGCCACGCCTGGGGGACTGAGCACCATGAGTACCGTGATCATGGCGCTTTGCTGGCCCATCAGGATGCGCCCCCCGGCCAAGGCCGTGCTCATCTCGCTGGCCGACATGGCCAACGATGAGGGCTACTGCTGGCCGTCGATCGAGCGCCTGTGCGAGCGCACCTGCTTTGGCCGCACCGCTGTGATCGAGGCCATCTCTTGGCTCGAGGAGCGCTGCATCCTGCGAGCGGACCGCTCCAACGGGCGCAAGACCGTGTACTGGGTCGAGCCCGACTTGTACGTGGAAGAGGGCGCTGATTCCGAGGTCGCCCAGCCAGTTGCACCCCCCCCCAAACGGGTGCTCAACCAGTACGCCACGCGTACCGGTCCGCCACGCAAACCGGTACGCCAGGCGGACCCAACCAGTCCGCGTGGCGGACTCAACCGGTCCGCCACGCGGACACTAACCGTCAAGAACCGTCATGAATCAAATAACCCCCTAACCCCCAACATCCATGACACCCCCGATACCCCCGCCGCAGCGGGGGGCGCGTGCGGGTCGTTGCATTCATCCCAAAGCCAAACCCGCGGTCCACAGTCCGCAATCCCCAACGCTCCCGGCTTCGAAGCCTTCTGGCAGGCCTACCCCAAGCGGGCCAACGAAGACGCAGCCCGCCGGGAGTGGAACCGCCTGGCCCCTGATGCTGAGCTGCAGGCCTGCATGCTGGCCGCCATCCGTGCCCAGCAGGGTGGCCCGGCCTGGATGCGCGAGGGCGGTCGCTTCATCCCCATGCCGTCCAAGTGGCTGGCTGGCCGGCGCTGGCGGGACGAGCCCTCGCCCCAAGCCCAACTGGGGCTGCAGGACCAGTGGTGGGAGAGCAAAGACGGCGTGCGGGCCATGGGGCAGCGCCTGGGCCTGCCGTACTCCATGGCCGAGCTCGGCAATGCCTACACCGACGACGAGCTGCTCGAGCACAACCGCCGCTACCGCGAACGGGTGTTTGCCGCAGCAGGCGCAGGCCCTTGGTCGCAAAGGCAGTCCGCATGACCCGCACCTACATCCTCATCCAACTTCTGCGCCTGGGCCCGCTGACCCTGCGCGAGATCGTCGCTATCACCGGCTGGCCCGCGAGCGCTGCCGGCGGGGCACTGCGCAACACCTTGGACTCCAACGCTGTCCAGGAACTGCGCCACCGCAGCGGCGTGCGCTACGTCGCCACGGCCGGCAGGCTCGATGGCCAGGCTGGTGGTCAGGTCGATCAGGTCGACCCGGTGGAGCAGGGCAGGGCCCCCACCCCCCGGGCCTGCGGGTCCTCCCGGCGAGGGGTCAACGCGGGTAATTCGCACCGCCCGCTCGGGCTGTTGCGTGAGTGTCCTAAGGGGGTTAAGTGAAGCTCATTCCCCTCCTGGATCAGCCCATCTCGCAAGCCGAGTTCGCCGAGATGGTGGGCCTGAGCGAAGCCCGCGTGAGCCAGCTCATGGCCGACAGCGTGATGGTGCGCGGCGACACGGCCCACGCCTGGCTCATCGCCTACTGCGAACGCCTGCGCGACATGGCCGCCGGCCGCGCCTCCTCGGAGACCGGCGGCCTCGACCTGGTGCAAGAACGCGCGGCCCTCGCCCGCGAGCAGCGCATCGCCCAGGCTTTGAAGAACGCCGTCGCCCGCGGCGAGTACGCCCCCGTGGGCCTGCTGGCCGATGTGCTCGGCATGGCCAGCAGCGCCGTGGTCGATCGCTTCGACCAGCTCGAAGGCACCCTGCAAAAGGCCTGCCCCGACCTGCCCGAAGAAGCCAAGGCAGCCGTGATGCAGGTCCTGGCCTCGGCCCGCAACGAGTGGATTCGGTCTACCGCCCGCCTGGTCACCGAGCAGGTCGAAGCCATGGCCCAGGCCGATGCTGACGATGACTTCAACACCGACACCGAAGGACTCCCGTTTTGAACACGGCCACCGTCACCCTGCACACCGAAACCGCCCAGGCCATCGTGCGCTCGGTCCGCCTGGGCCTGGACAGCCTCCGAGCCGAAGTGCCCCAGCGCCTGAGCGAATGGGCCTCCGAGCACTTCAAGCTCGCCGGCGAAAGCTCCCACCAAAAGGGTGGCTGGGTCGGCTGGTCCTTCCAGACCGGCATCCTGGACTTCATGAGCGATGACCGCATCGAAGACCTGGCGGTGATGAAATCCAAGCGGGTGGGCTACACCAAGATGATCACGGCCTTCGTCGCCTACAACATCGCCCACCGCAGGCGCAAGCAGGCTCTGTGGCAGCCCACCGACGATGACCGCGACTCTTACGTCAAAAGCGAGATCGACCCCGTGCTCGATGCGGTGGAGGCCGTGCGCAAGGCCCGCAAGCAGGGCAAGGCCAACGAAGACACCATCAAGTTCAAACCCTTCCGCGACAGCGTGCTGCACCTCTTGGGTGGCAAAGCCAAGCGGGCCTACCGCCGCATCACGGTGGCCGTGGCCATCCTGGACGAGTGGAGCGCCTTCGACCAGTTGATCGAGAAGTCCGGCGACCCGGGCGGCCTGGCCAAGGGGAGGCTCGAAGGCGCGGCCTACCCCAAGTTCGTCGGCGGCTCCACCCCGGGGGTGAAGGGCCTGTGCCACGTTGAACGCGCATGCGACAACTCCGAAGGCTATGTGCGCTTCCACATTGCGTGCCCGCATTGCGACGCCGAGCACCCCCTGATGTGGGGCGGCAAGGACCGGCCCCACGGCTTCAAGTGGCAGCGCGGCCAGCCTGACACCGTGCGTCACATCTGCCCGCACTGCCGCGAGCCCATCACCCAGGCCGACTACCTGCCCGGTGGCCAGCCCATGGCCGGCACTTGGGTCTGCAGCAAGACCGCCAAGCGCTACGGCCCGGACCGCATCTGGCGCGACAGCCAGGGCCTGCCCACCCGGCCCCCCAAAACCCTGGGCGTGCAGGTCTGGGCCGCCTACAGCCCGCAGCGAAGCTGGGCCAGCATCGTCAAAGAGTTTGAAGAAGCCGTGTCAGCCCTGGAAAAGGGCGACCCCGGCCCCATGCAGCTCTTCGTCAACGAAACCCTCGGTGAAACCTGGGAGGTCAAGGGCGAGCGCAGCGATGAACACGCCCTGCAGGCCCGGGCCGAAGCCTTCCCCCTGTGCCAGGTGCCCGTGGGCGGCCTGGTGCTCACTGCAGGTGTGGACGTGCAGCGCAACCGCTGGGAGATTGCCATCTGGGCCTGGGCCCGGGGCTTGGAGTCCTGGCCCGTGGATCACCACATCATCGAGGGCAACCCCGCCAGCGAAGAGGACTGGCAACAGGTCACCACCTACCTGCAGCGCCGCTACCCCCAGGCCTACCACGCGGGCAGCCTGGGCCTGTCGGGCATCTCGATTGACTCCAGCGACCAGACCCAGGCCGTTTACAACTGGGTGCGCAAGAACCAGCACCAGCTCCCTTGCTTGAGGGCCGTCAAAGGCCGAGGGGAAGAGGGCGTGCCGGTGCTGGGCCCGGCCAGCATCCAGGACATCAACTGGAATGGCCAGAAATGGCCCCAGGGCGTGAAGCTGTGGAACGTGGGCGTGGACACCGCCAAAGACCTGCTGCTGGGCCAGCTCGCCATCCCCACCCCGGGCCCGGGCTATGTGCACTTCAGCCAGGACCTGCCGCGCGAATGGTTCGAGCAGCTCACGTCCGAGCAGCGCATCCTGGCCAAGCTCAACGGGCGCGACACCTACCGCTGGGTCAAGCGCCGCCCGCGCAACGAGGTGCTGGACTGCCGCAACTACGCCCTGCACTCGGCCATGAGCATCGGCCTGCACCACCACAGCGACCGCAAGTGGCAGCAGATCGAGGCGGCGGTGCAGCCGGTGAATGCGGATCTGTTCAGTGCGCCGTTGCCACAGAACGTGGCCAAGGCTCCTGCCCCGGCCGTCTCGGTAACCCCGGAGCCCAACTCGGCCCGCAGCGAAGAAACCCAAGACCGCGGCTACGCCCGCCGCCGATCCTCGGCCCCCGCCTTCACCCGTGCCTGGTGACTTCATGAAAATCACAACCCAAATCAACTTCCCCGACCCCGCCCGGCTGGTGGGCGAGCTGGCCAAGCAAACCCGCTTTGCCCTGAAGACAGCCCTCAACACCACGGCCACCCAGGTGCGCGATGGTCTGCGCTCCGAGATCCAGCGCACCATCGACCGGCCCACGCCCTACACCTTGAACAGCCTCTTCATCCGGGCGGCCACAACTCAGAACCTGGAGGCCACGGTCTGGCTCAAGGACGAGCGGGCCACATCCAATGCCGGCACCCCGGCCACTCGCTACATGCTGCCCCACATCGTGGGTGGGCAACGCACCCTCAAACGCTTTGAACGGGCCCTGCAGATCACCGGCCAGATGCCCAAGGGCTGGTACGCGGTGCCCGGCGCTGGGGCAAGGCTGGACGCCTTCGGCAACATGAGCTCGGGCCAGATCATCCAGATCCTGAGCCAGTTGCGGGTCACGCTCACCGCAGGCTTCACGCGCAACATGTCCACCGACGCCCGCAGCAAGATCGCCGCCCAGCGCCGGGCCGGCGGCCGCTTCTTTGTGGTGATGCCCGGGGCCAAGGGGCTGCGCCCGGGTGTGTACCAGCGCGAGTTCATGGGGCGGCAGGTCACGCCGGTGCTGATCTACGTGACGGCGGCCAATTACCGCAAGCGGCTGGCGTTTGAAACGGTGGGGCAGCGGATTGCGGATGCGCATCTGTTGAACAACTACCGCCAGGCGTATGCGCAGGCCTTGGCCACGGCGAGGTAAGCCGAACCGCCTTCCTCTCTTCTTTCGCCTCATCTCCTGCCGAATCACTTCAGCAATGACCCCACCCAAGACCACGCCCGAGCCCATCACCGAACTTGACCTGGTGGACCGGATCTTTGCCTACCTCGAATCTGAATTGCCCGAAGCCTCCCGGGCCATGTGCAACATCGACCGCCTCAAAGCCGAAGTCCGGTCGGAGTTTGCAGGCATCGAGTGCTACATCCCGGCGCTGCCCCGTGTTGAGCGCGACAAGCGTGCCCAGGACGTGCTGCGGCTGTTCAACGGGCGCAATGCCAGTGAAGTGGCCCGGCAACTCAACATTGGGCGAACGACGGTCTACCGAATTCTCAAGCAGCCAGGCAACAGATAGTCGTCCGTCAAATGTTGTTCCATCTTTCCTGGAAATGGAACAGCAGCTTGGATAAGTTGGCCGGGCAACTCCCTGAACCCCGACCACTATCCCCCTATGGCTTACACCCAAACCGACCTGGACAACATCGACACCGCCATCGCCACCGGCGAGCTGGAAGTGGAGATCCACGGCCCCAACGGCCTGCGCAAGGTGCGCTACCGCAGCATCGGCGAGCTCAAGTCTGCCCGCGAGCACATCGCCAGCCTCCTGACCCGGGCCAGCTCGCCCCGCAACCCCGGAGCCTGGCGTGTCGGCTTCTCCACCTCGCGGGAGTGATGAACCATGGCCAACATCCTTGACCGCCTGATCGGCGCCTTCAACCCCCAGGCCGGCCTGCGCCGCCACCAGGCCCGTGAGCTGCTGCAGCGGGCCTACGAAGGGGCCAGCACCCGCGACGGCTGGCGACCCCGCCGGGCCGGTGCCAGTGCTGATACCGACCACCGGGCGGATGCTGCCACCCTGCGCGTGCGTGCTCGGTCCTTGGTCAAGAACACGCCCTACGTCGCGCGGGGCCTGGGCTCGATGGTCGCCAACGTGATTGGCACCGGCATCAACCCGCGCAGCCTGGGCAAGGACGCCAAGCGCATCACCGCCCTCTGGCAGGAATGGTCCAAGGTCGCCGACGCCGATGGCGTGCGCAACCTGGGCGGCCTGCAGGCGGCAGCCTACCGGGCCATGGAGCAGGACGGCGAAGTCCTGGTGCGCCTGCGGGCCCGCCGGCCCAGCGATGGCTTGCCGGTGCCCCTGCAGCTCCAGCTCTTGGAGATCGACTGGCTCGACAGCGCCAAGGTCGGCAGCCATGGTGCCAACACCATCATCAACGGCATCGAGTACGACCCCTTGGGCAAGCGGGTGGCGTATTGGCTGTTTGACCAGCACCCGGGTGAAGTCCTGGGCCCGCGCATGGCCAGGACCAGCAGCAGCCCGGTGCCGGCCGAACGCATCATCCACCTCTTCAACCCCGAGCGGCCGGGGCAGGGCCGAGGCTTCACGCGCCTGGCACCCGTCATCAGCCGGGTGCGCGACCTGCAGCTCTACGAAGACGCCGAAGCCCAACGCAAGAACCTGGAATCGCGCTTGTCGGTGATCGCCAGCGGCGATGTGAACTCCATGGGGCCCCTGGGCCCAGAAGACCAGCGCACCCCAGACCAGAGATCGGAATCAGGCGACCTGGGCACCTTGAGCAGCGGCTCCATCATCCAGGTGCCCTCGGGCCTGAACATCACGACCGTCCAGCCCAATGCGGTGCCGGGCTATGTGGACTACGTGAAGCTGCAGTTGCACCTGATCGCGGCCGGCATGGGCATCACCTACGAAATGCTCACCGGGGACGTGCGCGAGGTGAACTTCAGCAGCGCCCGGGTGGCCATCTTGGAATACCGGCGCAACGCTGAGCAACTCCAATGGCTCACCCTGATCCCGGGCCTGTGCGAACCCATCTGGCGAGCCTTCATTGATGCGGCGGTGCTGGCCAGCATCCTGAAGAGTCCGGACTACGCCTGCGACTGGGCGACCCCGAAGTGGGACTACGTCAACCCGGTGCAGGACGTGGCGGCCGAGCTCGATGCCATTGCGGGCGGGCTGTGCACCATCAGCGAAAGCTTGCGCCGCAGGGGTATGGAGCCGGAGCTGTTCTTCACTGAGTACAAGGCCGACTTTGAGAGGCTGCAGCGGGATGGGACGCTGGACTTTCTGATGATGTTGCAGAAAGGGAGGACGTTAGGGCCGCTGCAAGCGAAATCTCACGAATAGTCCAGAGACTTGACTGTCTGACGAAAATGAGTTGCGAATTTTAATGAATGTTGGGTGTGCATGAATTTATATTATCAATGTCTTGCGATCATGAATTTTTCCGAATTTGAAATGGTTGAGGGTTGATTTGTGAAGATCCGGCTATTCAATAGCTTGCGCGTTGATTGAATTGCCGGATCCTGTTTTGGTTATATTTTGTATTTGCGAAGCTAAAGTCAATATTAATTAATATTCTTTTATTTTCTTGCTTATGGGGAGATTGTTCTGATTACGTTATTCAGCGAGTCGGAGACATATATTTTCCCGGATGGGCTTGCGATAATCCCTTGTGGATAGAAGAATGCAGACTTTCTGCCAACATCGTCTGCATATCCTTGCGTTCCCGAGCCTGCAAGGGTGGTTACATTTCCGTCGGGTGTAATGAAGCGAATGGCACTGTTGCCAGTGTCTGCGACGTATATGTTGCCAGCGGTATCAACTGTTATGGATTGCGGGGAGTCGAAGGCCGCTGATTTGCCCTGTCCATCTGTGAATGCCCTTACCCCCGAACCAGCAAGGGTTGTCGTCAAGCCGGATGGAGATATTTTTCTGATTTTTTGATTGAGCATGTCCGCAACATAGAGAAATCCCGAGCTATCTATTGCGATGGAAAATGGGCTATTAAAGGCTGCAGCAGTTCCTTGGCCGTCAGCGAAAAATGCATTTCCAGATCCTGCGAATGTACTCACCAAGCCGGAGTTAGATATTTTCCGGATTCGGTTGTTTCCCATATCTGTGACATAGAGATTATTATTGGTATCAATGGATACAGCAGTTGGGTAGCTAAATGATGCTGCTGTTCCTTGGCCGTCAGAATAGCCCGCAGTGCCGTTTCCGGCAATGGTGGTCACATTTCCACTGCTACTGATTTTTCTAATTAAATGGTTGCCAGTGTCTGCGATATACAGACTACCTTGGTTGTCAATGGCTGATCCGTAGGGTATTGAAAAGGTGGCTGTTGATGCCGGTCCATCTAACTTTCCAGAGGTGCCAGTTCCAGCATAAGTTTTAACAATTCCATCGGTTGAAATTATCCGAATACGATTAGTGTTTTCCACAACGTAGCAGTTTCCCGATTGATCTACGGAAAGACCAACCGGGTTGAGGAAAGTCGCTGCCAATCCTTGATCATTGTAGTCCTGGGGTAGCCAGGTACCTGCATATTTTGTCACCGACCGGCCAGCAGTTGCTTTTCTTATTGAATGATTGGCTGAGTCTGCTATGAACAAATTGCCAAAGTAGTCGGAGGAAACCCCAAAAGGTGCATTGAGCGAAGATGTGACCCCTTGGCCATCTGTTGCGCCATATGTTCCATTACCGATGATGGTGCTAACATAACCAGATGGGCTAATTTCTCGTATTCTGTTGTTATAGGTGTCAGCGACATATACATTGCCTGCACCATCGACACTGATACCGTTGGGGCTACTAAAGAATGCCTGCGTGCCTTGCCCGTCTGTGTATCCGGGAGCACCAAAGCCCGCCAGCGTGGTTACTAGGCCAGTACTTGATATCTTTCTAATCGAGTTGTTGTTCGTGTCACTAACATAGACGTTTCCGGATTGATCTACGGCAATGCCGGATAAATTGTTGAATCTCGCAGAGGTGCCTTGCCCATCTGTGTTTCCAAATGATCCTGATCCCGCTAATGTCGTGACGACTCCAGACGATGTAATTTTTCTTATTCGATCGTTGTAGGAGTCGGTGACATATAGATTACCACCTGTATCAATGGCTATGCCTACTGGTCCTGAAAAGGAGGCAGAACGACCCGATCCGTCGGCATACGCATTTGTACCTGAGCCGGCAAATGTGCTTACTGTCCCGGTAGGGGTAATCTTTCTGATAACTGAGTTGTTGAAATCTGTGACGTAAAGGTTGCCATTTGAATCGATGGCTATGCCGGATGGCTTATTGAATGAAGCTGCGCTTCCCTGGCCATCGATATATGAGGCGCTACCTGATCCAGCAATGGTACTAACAACGCCTTGCGTATTGATTTTGCGGATTCGATTGAATTGAGTGTCGGCAATGTATAAATTGCCGACTCCATCTTGAGTTAATGCTGTTGGAAAATTAAACGTTGCATCGTTACTGGCTCCATCCAAGAATCCACTGCCTGCTAGTGTGGCCACACTCCCGGTGGTATTGCATTTTAGTGTGATGTTGTTCACATTCGCACTGGCTACTCCATTGCCGCTTTCAATAGCGCAAAGATAGCCACTAACGCTGTTGCTGATATTGACGGAATATCTTGTTCCAGAAGCTAGGGTAGATGCGAAAGAGAAGGTTCCGTTTGTCGTTATTTTTAAGGTGTCAGTTAGGTTGTTTGTTAGTATTACCTGTGACCCTACAGGTATCCCACTCGCTGTTCCACTGATTGAAAAATATTGAGTGGGGGGACTTCCGCCATTGCCCGTACCCGTACCTGAACCTGAACCTGTGCCTGTACTACTGCCGCTGCCACCGCCACCACAAGCTACGGATAGGAGCGTTGCAGCAATCGCTACAACCCAAAGCGCTTTTTTCATAAAAGAAAGAATCTCCGCCACATCGCCGGGCGTTTTCGGCTGTAGGCAAGCAGCTCTTTTGAGCGGTCCGTCCTGCCTCCCATTTACAAAGTTTAACCTGATGTACTTGTTGTTTTTTTTAACAGCGATAGCCATTCGATGGTGATACGCCTTGATCTGACTCATTGACGATGGTCGAACGCATTTGAAAAGTCGTCCCACTTTTCCTGGAAATGGAACAACTCGGACAGCACGATCAGTGCATGTCCGAGACCCCAACCCCTGAGATCCAGACCCGCCGCGAGGCCTTGCCACTTGCTGGCCGCCAGATGGAACTGCGCGGCTTCCAGCGCTCCCAGGCGGACAGCTCCGCCTCTGAATCTTCCCCCCTCGCCACCGCGCAGATCGTCTTCACCACCGGTGCGGGCGTGAAGTGCTTTGACTGGTACCGCGACCGGGCCTATGTCGAAGAACTGGTGGTGGAAGAGGGCGCCATCCGCCTGGATCGCCTGCGCCGCGGTGCGCCGCTTCTGAACACCCACAGCCAGTGGAGCCTCGAGGCCCAGCTCGGCGTGGTCGAGAACCCCCTGATTCAAAACGGCCAAGGCACCTGCAGCGCCACCTTCTCGCGCCGCGAGTCGGTTGCCGGTTACGTGCAAGACGTGGCCGACGGAATCATCCGCAATGTCTCGGTGGGCTATGTGCGCCACCGCATCGAGATGGTGGCCCCAGCCAACGAGGGCGAACTGTGGCGTTACCGCGTGGTCGATTGGGAACCCTACGAGGTCTCCCTGGTGCCCATCCCCGCCGACATGGACAGCCAGATCCGCTCCGGCGCGGGCACCGCTTCTGCCCCTGGTGCAGACGGCGCTGCCCCCGCTGACCAGGCCTTCCAGCTTCGCACCTTCCCCTGCGAGTTCATCGAGACCCGCGCCCATTCCCTGCCCACGGTGGGCCTCTCCGCCGAAACCCAAACCCGAAAGGATTCCTCCATGCCTCAGAGCACTGAAGCCGGCGGCAGCACCGCCACGGCCCCCGCTTCTTCTTCGTCGTCGTCAGCAGCCCCCGAAGCTGGCACTTCGGCCCAGCGCAGCCAGGCTGATGCCGCCGCTCAAGCAGCCATTGCCGCAGCTTCTGCCGCTGCTGACATCACCGACCTCTGCGCCCGCCACGGCGTGGCCCACCTGGCCGCCGGCCTGATCCGCTCGGGCAACTCGGTGGAGCAGGCCCGCAGCTCGGTGCTCGATGAGCTGGCCCGCCGCGATGCGGCCAGCGGTGGCCACCGCAACACCCAAGGCGGCCAGATCCAGACCGTGCGCGATGAGATGCAAACCCGCATGGCCGGCATCGAGCAGGCCGTCCTGCACCGGGTCGCCGCGCAAACCCAGTTGGACGACAACGGCCGCCAGTACCGGGGCATGAGCCTCCTGGAACTGGGCCGCGACTTTCTGGAGGGCCACGGCGTCAGCACCCGCGGCATGGACCGTCTGACGCTCGCCACCCGCATGCTGCACTTCCGAGCTGGTGGCATGAACACCACCAGCGACTTTCCCTCGCTGTTTGCCAATGTGGCCAACAAGCGCCTGCGCAGCGCCTATGACGAGAACCCGGGCACCTATGCCTTGTGGGCCCGCCGCGCACCCAACGCCCCGGACTTCAAGAACATCACGATCACGGCGCTGTCGGCCGCTCCCGATCTGCTGCGCACCAATGAGCACGGCGAATTCAAGTACGGCTCGATGAAGGACGGTGCCGAGTCCTACCAGGTGCTGACCTATGGCCGCATCGTGTCCTTGTCGCGCCAGGCCATCATCAACGACGACCTGCGGGCCTTTGACCGCCTGGTGAGCGCCTTCGGCTTTGCTGCCCGACGTCTGGAAAACCGCCTGGTCTACGCCCAGCTCACGGCGAACGCAGCGCTGTCTGACGGCACCACGCTCTTCCACGCAGACCACGGCAACCTGGGCACCGGTGCGGGTTCAGCTCTCCAGTTCACGGCCCTGTCGGCCGGCCGCACCGCGATGCGCCTGCAAAAGGGCCTGGCCGGTGAAGAACTGGGTATCGCCCCGAGCTACCTCATCGTGCCCGCCAGCCTGGAGCAGACCGCTTACCAGCTCACCAGCAGCAACTACGTGCCAGCCCGCCAGGCCGATGTGAACGAGTTCCGCAGCGGTGGCCGCACCTCGCTGGAGCCCATCGTTGAGCCCCTGCTGGACGGCAACAGCACCACCGCCTGGTACCTGGCGGCCAGCAATGCGCAGGTCGACACGGTCGAGTACTGCTACCTGGACGGCGCCGAAGGCCCGGTGATCGAGACAGAGGTGGGCTTTGAGAGCGACGGCGTTTCCTACAAGTGCCGCGAGGACTTCGCCGCCAAGGCCATCGAGCACCGCGGCCTCTACAAGGCGGCCGGCGGCTAAGCCCCTCATCACCCAGCCAAACCAGGAGAACCCAAATGAAAAACTTCATCCAGTCCGGCGACACCGTGCCCCTGCCGGCCCCCTATGCCGTCAACGGCGGCGACGGCCTGCAGGTCGGCGCACTGTTTGGCGTGGCCACCAGCGCAGCAGCAGCCGGCGCCACGGTCGAGACCCATCTTGAAGGCGTCTACGACCTCAACGCCCTGAACGCCGATGTGGGCGCGGCCGGCACCAAGGCGTACTGGGACAACGCCAACCGCCGCGTGACGGTGACCGCAGCAGGCAACGCCCTGATCGGTGCGCTGCTGTCGCCCAAGGCCGCCAACGAGACCACGGCTCGCGTGCGCCTTAGCGGCGTCGCCGTCTGAGCCCGCGCGTAACCCCACCAGATCTGACCAGGTGACCTGCGCCATGCCCAAGCCCTTCGCCCTCCTGGAGGCCCGCACTGCAGCCGCCGCTTTCCGCCGGCTGTCGAACTGTGCCGCCTTCATCGAAAACCTGAACGGGAGCGACAACGGAGACGTGAGGGTGGACGCCATCTTTGCCAACGGCTATGCCGCCGGCCAAGTGGGCGCCCTGGGCATGGCCTCGTCACAACCGGCACTCGCCCTGCCCACGGTCCAGGTCCCGGCCAACCCGGTGGGCCTGCGCGTGACGGTGGATGGCCAGGCCTACCTCATCGCCGATGCCCGCAACGACGGCACCGGAGAGACCCACCTTCTGTTGGAGCTGGCATGAACAACGCGCCCACCCCCACCACCGCCACGATCTTCCTTCAGGCCGTACAGGCCATGGTCGCCACCCTGCAGGCCGCTCCTGCGGTGGCCCCCAAGGTGTACCGCACCCGGCTGCGGCCCCTGAGCCAGCAAGACAGCACCGCGGTGGTGGTGCGCCTCGCCGGCTCGGACCCCGACACCTCGGTGGGGCAGGGCGCGGTCCTGGTCTGGGGCACGGCCGTCTCGGTCGAGTGCTACGCCCGTGGCAACACCCTGGCGCCGGCCGACGAGGCCGTGGACGACCTGCTGGCCCGGGTCTACACCCGGCTGCAGCAGGACCCGAGTCTCGGCGGTGTGGCCGGAGGCGTCACCCCCCACAGCCTGAGCGTGGACTACGACGTGGACGGCGATCAGACCGCCTGCGCCACGGTGACCCTGCTGGTGCGCCACGCCAGCGCTCCTGCCTCGGTCCAGCCCTTCTAGACCCCCTCCACCTCCCCACTTCCTCACCCTTTACCTTCAAAGGAAACCTTCATGGGACAAGCCATCTTCTGGAGCAACGTCGGCATTGACGTGCAAACCGGCCTGGGTGCCGCCATCACCCTGGTCAGCATCAGCAAGGCCGCCACGGGTGTGGTCAAGTACTCGGGCGCCGTCGACCCGAACGTGGGCGACATCATCTTGATGGCCGCCCAGGGCATGTACCAGGTCGACAAGCGCCTGTTTCGCATCGCCAACGTCAACTCGGCCGCCAAGACCTTCGAGCTGGAAAACGAAGACACCAGCACCTATGACAGCCTGGTGGCCGGCAGCTTCCAGGTCGTCACCTTCGGCGCGAGCTTTGCCACCGTGCAAAGCGTGAACGTCTCGGGGGGCGACCCGGAGTTTGCGGACGTCACCACCATCCACGACAACGTGCGCAAGCGCGTGCCCACCATCGTGAGCCCGCTGTCGTTTGGCATGGACAACATCTTTGATCTGTCCGACCCGGGCTTTGTGGAGTGCAACAAGGCCTACAAGGCCAAGAGCATGCGGGCCGTGCGCCTGCGCTTTGGCACGGGCGCCAAGATGCTTTTGCTGGGCTATGTGGCTGCGGCCGGCGTGCCCACCGGGCAGGCCCAGGGCGTGGTGCAGACCAAGGTCTCGATCGAGGCCCAGAACATGCCCACGGTGTACCCGAACTGATCCAGTTCGCCTGATCGCCTGATCAATCACTCCTTCCCCCGCGCAGGGCCTGTCCCTGCGCTCCCATCCTCCCCCTCATCGCTTCTTCACCATGAACCTGACCGCCACCGCCGCTGCTGCCGCAACCGTTGCTGCCGCCATCCCCTTCACCTTCGACCTGCCGGCCACCTTCTGGATCGACGTCACCCTGACCACGCCGGGCGCCCAGCCCGACCAGGTACTGCCCCTGGAATTCAAGTACCGCACCCGCGAAGAGATGGAGGCGCTGCCCACCGACATCGAGGGCAAGTCTGATGCTGAGATCCTGGGCCTCTTGATCAACGACTGGAAGGCCCCGGGCCAGCCCTTCACGCCTGAGAACGTGCAGCTCCTGATCAGCCGCTTCCACCGGGCCCCGCGCGAGATCTTCGATGCCTACCGCGACGCCCACTGGAACAGCAAGGCCCGCGCAAAAAACTAAAGGACTGCGCCCGCGTCCTGGTGCGCGGAGCGCAGCCCCCCGATGAAGCCGCCGCCAGCCGCCTGGGCTTTGGCAAGCACCTCGCCCTTCTCCAGCAACTCACCGAGCCCCCGTCCCTGAATGTCTTTCCTGACAACCAGATCCCTCTGGCCATCTTCCGGCGCATGCAGTTTGCGTGGCGGGCGCTCATGGGCCCGGACGGGGCGCTGCACTTCCTGGGCATGGACTGGTCCACGCTGCACCGCTACGAGCTCGCCTATGGCCTGGACGATGCCGAGCGCATCGACCTCTTCCAGTGTTTGGAAATGCTCGAAGCGGCCTGGCTGCAAGAAATGCACGCCTACCAATCTGAGCAGCGCAAAGCCCGTGGTTCCTGAGAACGGGGTGGGTGCATGACCAACCCGAATACCACCATCGTCCTGACGGCGGACGACCAGACTGCCCAGGCGCTGCAGGCCTTCGTCGCGAACATGAAGGCCGCCCAGTCCCAGGCGAACAGCTTGGGCCAGGGCCTGGGCCAGGCCACTGCCCCCATGCAGCAGCTCGGGGCATCGGCCGCGCAAACCGCTGCTGCCATGCGCATGGTGCCGGCCCAGGTCACCGACATCGTGGTCAGCTTGCAGGCCGGACAGAAGCCCCTGACCGTCTTGATGCAGCAAGGCGGCCAGCTCAAGGACATGTTCGGCGGTGTGGGCAACGCCACCAAGGCCCTGGGTACCTACATCGGCGGCCTCCTCACCCCCACCAACCTGGCCATCGCGGCGGTGGCGGGCCTGGGCCTGGCCTACTACCAAGGCAGCCAAGAGGCTTCCGCCTTCCAGAAGGCCATCACCCTCTCGGGCAATGCGGCAGGTGTCACCGCTGGCCAGATGCAAGACATGGCCCGGGGGCTGGCGGTGATGCAGGGCACGCAGTCGGCTGCATCGGCTGCCCTCATCGAGATGGCCAGCACGGGCCGGGTGGCGGGCGAGAGCCTGCAAACCTACACCCGGTCGGCCCTGGATATGGAGCGGGCCGTGGGCACGTCGGTCGCCGAGACCGCCAAGGCCTTTGCGCAGCTCGGCGAAGCCCCGCTGCAGGCCTCGCTCAAGCTCAACGAGAGCACGAACTACCTGACGGTTGCGCTGTACAAGCAGATCAAGGCCTTGGAAGACCAGGGCAGGGCGACTGATGCGGCGAAGGTCGCGCAGGATGCCTATGCCTCGATGACCGAGCAGCGGGCGCAGTCCATTCTGCAGAACCTGGGCTATGTCGAGCGGGCCTGGCTGGGCATCAAGGATGCCGCCAAGATGGCCGGTGATGTGATCATGGACCTGGGGCGCAGCGCCACGCCCACGGACCAGCTCGCCGCCATCAACGCCCAGATCAACGAGGCCATGCGTGGCAATGGCCTGAAGAACGCCAGCCTGTCCCAGGCCATCCGGGGCATGTTCGATGACACGGTGGTCTCCAAAGAGATCCTGCCGGCCCTGCAGGCCCAGGCCGCAGCGGTGGCAGCCACCACCTATGCCCAGCAGCAAAACAGCAAGGCCCTGGCCGAGGGCAATGAACGCCTCAAAGCTCGGGCCTCCTTCGACCAGGAGCAGGCCAAGTTCTTGAGCAACGAGCTCAAGATGCGCCAAGAAATCGCCAAGGTGCAGGCCCAGTACCAGGCGGCCGATGGTGAGATCAGCGCCAAAGAGCGCGATGCCCTGATCCAGAACATCCGGGACAAGTACAAAGAAAAGACCAGCACCTCGGCCGGCGCCGGCGAGAACGAAGTCGCCCGCATCCGGGCCCTGATCAAGGAAGAAGAAACCCTCACGGCCCGCATCAAGGAACGCGGCATTGAAGGCGCCAAGCTCTCCGACAGCGAGAAGCTCGTCGCCCGCATCCAGGAGGACCTCAAGACCAGCATCTCGGGCGTGGCCCGGGCCAACAAGGAAGCGGCCCTCGTCGAGGCCCAGCGCTACGTGCAGGTGCAGGCCAGCCGCACCGAACAAGAAAAGCAAGCCCAGGCCGTGGCCGACTCGCAAAAGGCCTACGACGCCCTGGTGGCTGACACGCGCAAGG
Source organism: Curvibacter sp. GW821-FHT01G03 (assembly GCF_059422285.1). Classification (NCBI taxonomy): domain Bacteria; kingdom Pseudomonadati; phylum Pseudomonadota; class Betaproteobacteria; order Burkholderiales; family Comamonadaceae; genus Curvibacter; species Curvibacter sp. GW821-FHT01G03. Next base: position 110,656 of record NZ_JBWKWP010000004.1, on the reverse strand, counting down.
CCGCCGCCGCCATTGGCCAGCAGGCCAGCGAGCTGGAAGCCGCCAATGCGGTGTGGGGCAAGGGCAAGAGCGCGATCGAGGCCTTCCGCCTCGAGCAGATGAAGCTCAAGCTCCAGGAGGCCGACAGCAGCGATTCCTTCCGCCCCGACTATGTGGCCGAACTCCGGGCCCAGGTGGCCGAGCAAGAACGCCTGCTGACCGCCAGCCGCGTGAAGGACTACAAGACCCTGGCCCAGGCCCAGGAGGAATACACCCGCAAGGTCGAAGAAGAAGCCCTGCTGTACACCGACGAGGTGGGCCTCTTGGGCCAGACCACCCGTGAGCGCGAGAAGATCGTGGCCGTGCGCAAGGTCGAGCTGGAACTCGCCAAGCAGCTCGCGGCCATTGATCGCTCCGGTGCTTCGGACGAAGACAAGGCCCGCCTGGTCGACCAGGCCCAGGCCGCAGCCGCCATTGCGCGTTCCACGGCGCTCGCCAAGTCCGAGCTCAACACCCTCACCGACATCATCAACTCGGTGGACCACACCGCGCAGTCCGTCTGGACCAATGTGTTCCAGGGCGGGCAGTCGGCGTTTGAGAAGATCGGTGCCACCATCAAGGCCAGTGTGCTGGACATGCTGTACCAGCTCACCATCCGGCGCTGGGTGGTCAGCCTCACGGCCAATGTGCTGGGTGGCTCGGTGGGTGGTTTGGGTGGCCTCGCTGGCATCGGTGGCAACTCCGGCGGCCTGCTGAACCTGGCCGGCACCGCCTCGAACCTGTACGGCGGGGCCAGCCTCATCGGCAGTGGGGTCGGGGCACTCTTCGGCGCCACGGCCGGTAATGCGGCCATGGGCGTCTCCATGGGCCTCGGCGCGGGCTCATCCACTGCGGCAGCGGTGGCCGCGGCCCAGGCGGGCGGGATGGGCGCAGGTGCTGCCGGTGCGGCAGGCCTCGGGGCCTCCATCGGCTCGGCCATCCCGTACGTGGGCATGGCGTTGGCCGCGTACTCGCTGCTCTCCAGCATGAATGGCGGCGAGACCCGCTCCGGTGGTCAGTACGGCGTGGCCTACGACGGCCAGGTGAAGAACAACCGCCGCGACGAGGTCTACACCTTCGAGGGCCAGCAGTACAACCGCGACAACAGCCGGCGCCCCGATGGCACGCGCAAGTCGGTCACCAATGGCCAAGCCTACCTGCTTGAAGCCGACGGCATGGGCGACCGGGAAGACGCCACGCGCAAAGCGGTGTCCAGCACCGCCGAGAGCATCAACGCCATGCTCAAGGGCCTGGGCAGCAAGGCTTATCTCACCGACTACCACGCCGGTTTGGAGACCTCGGGCAATGGCCGGGGCGGGGTGTTTGCCGGCGGCAGCCTGAACACGGGCGCCACGTTTGGTGAATCTGGCAAGGGCAGCAACTACTCGGGCACCCTGTACGAGACCAGTAGCACGCGAAGCCCGGACATGGCCACCGCCGTGGCCAACTTCACGCTGGACCTCAAGCAGTCCACCATCCAGGCCCTGCAGGCCGCACAAGACATCCCGCAGTCGGTGGCGGCCAAGCTCAAAGACATCGATGCCGAGAAACTCAGCGACGACGAAGCCACCAAGCTCATCACCGAGATCAACAGCCAGATCGCATCCGTCGAGGCCTTGCGCACCCTGGCCGGTGCCCTGCCTCTCAAAAGCCTCAAGGACCTCTCGTTTGACGCGGCCGACGGCCTCATTAACCTGGCTGGCGGCATCGACGCCCTGAACCAGAAGATCAGCGGCTATTACGAAAACTTCTACACCCAGGACGAGCGCAATGCTCAAACCCTGGGCAATGTGAGCGCAGCGCTGCAAAGCGTGGGCCTGTCCACCCCCAAGACCCGCGAAGCCTTCCGCGCCCTGGTCGAAGCCCAGGACCTGAGCACTGAGTCCGGGCGCAAGGCCTACGCCACGCTCATGAACGTGGCCGACGCCTTTGCCAGCGTCACCCCGAGCGCCGAAGAAGCGGCGAAGGCCACGCAAGCCAAGGCCGATGCCGACAAAGCCCAGGCAGAAGCCGCAGCGGAGGCCAAGAAGAAGGCCCTTCAAGCCGCCACCGACGCCGCCTACGCCTCCCTGGAACGCGCCGTCGCCGCTGAGAAGAGCCGCCTGCAGGCCGCCAAGCAGGTGGCCCAGGAGTCGGTCAACACCCTGGGCTCGCTGTTCAATACCCTGAAGGGCCATGTCAGCGAACTGTACAACGCGGTGGAGGCCACCCAGGCGCAAAGCGCCCGCGCGGGGCTGCAGTTCGTCGACCAGGCGCTCGGCACCGCCCGCAGCACGGGCTATCTGCCCGACGCCACCAGCTTGAGCGACGCCATCACCGCGGCGCGGTCGGGCCTGGACTCCAGCCAGTTTGGCTCGGCGTTTGAGCAGCAGCGGGCCCAGCTCACGCTGGCGGGCAAGCTGGCCGAGCTCAAGGACCTGACCGGTGTGCAGAAGTCGGTGGCAGAGCAGCAGCTCGCCGCGGCCGAGGACCAGCTCGCCAGCCTGGACAAGATGCTGTCGAACGCCAAGGACCAGGTGGATGCGCTGCGCGGCATCGACACCCGCGTGCTGGGCGTGGGCCAGGCGCTCGACCGCTTGGCCTCCACCCTCCTTGAAGAAAAACAAGGCGACCCCTCGGCCACCAAGCCTGGCGTGCAAGTCACCAACCCGGCGGGCGGGTTCTCGGTGGGGGGCGGTGGTGGCGGTGCCAGCAGCGCAAGCCCCAGCCCCAGAGACTCGGGCTACGGCGCCGGCAGCGGCAAGTACTGGGGCTTTGCGGACCTGGGCACCTACGGCTATGCCGGCTACCAGGTGACCGACGCCAGCCAGGTGGCGCGGTACGACTCGATCTGGGCCTACCTGCAATCGGACTTCGGCACGGGCTCCAAGGAAGACCTGCAGCGCGTGGCCGAGACCGCCCACCAATTCGACGTCAGCCAGGCCGACCTGGCCACCGCCTCGGGTTTTACGCCGGAGCAGATCCGGGACATGTTTGCCGCGGCGGGCATCCCAAAGTTCGACGTTGGCACCAACTACGTGCCCCAGGACATGCTGGCCCTGATCCATGAGGGCGAGGCCATCGTGCCGAAAGCCTACAACCCCGCCTATAACCCGGCCGCGCATGGCTTGCCCCAAACCTCAAGCGACACGGCCGAACTGCTCACCCGCCTGATCGCCGAGGTGCAGGCCCTGCGGGCCCAGACCGCCCAGCTCGAAGCCCAGGCCCGGCGCACCGCGGACGCCACCAACGGCAACCCTGAAGGCGGGGCCGTGCCCATGGCCTTGGTGGAGGACCACACCCAATGAACATTCTTGTCCCCTTGACGGTCACTGAGGCGATGTTGACCGATTGCACCCTGGCCGAGCCCGCGGCCGGCGAAGTTGAATGGGTCTCGGGTGCCGCTTGTGCTTTGGGCGAGCGCCGAATCAGGAAGACCACGCACCGCATCTACGAATGCGTGAAGGCGGTGGCGGCGGGCAGGGCGGTGCTGCCTGAGGTCGATGCCGAGTATTGGCTGGATGCCGGCCCCACGGCCCGCTGGGCTGCGTTTGACACCGAGGTCAGCACCCAGGGCCGCATTGCAGCCCCCTTGACCTATGTGCTGCGACCGGGCTTCTTCAACGCGATTGCCTGCTATGGCCTGGACGGCGCCACGCTCTCGGTGGTGGTCAAAGACAAGCCCGCCGGCACGGTGGTCTTCAGCAAGACCCTCGTTCTGCAGGAAGACCCGCTCGATTGGTACGACTGGGCGTTCGGTGCCATCAAGCCCCTCACGCGCTGCCTGATCCGGGACCTGGTGCCGTACCCCGACGCTGAGCTGACCCTCACCCTCACGGCCCCGGCCGGCACGGTGGTGGGCGCGGGCATGGTGGTGCTCGGTGACCTGGTGCCTCTGGTCAATGCCGACACCTGGGGCGGCACCCAGCCCGGTGCCACCGCCGAGCCCGTCACCTACTCGTACATCAAGACCGACGACTACGGCAACACCTCGATCAAGCGCCGCCGCTCGGCCACCGACATGCGCTTCAAGCTGATCTTGCCGCGCGAGCAGGCCGACTACGTGCTCTCCGTGGTGCAAAGGGTGCTCGATGTGCCCGCAGCCTGGATCGCTACGGACGCCGCCGGCTTCGTCGGTCTCAACGTCTTCGGTCTGGGCAGTGGCTCCATGAGCTACGACAACGCCCAGACCGCCACCTTCTCTGGTTATGTGAAAGGAATGGTTTGAATGCCCCTGGCAAATCCCCCCACCCTTGACGATCTGCCGGCTACGCCGGACCGGGCCGATCGAACGAGCTTTGCCGTGCGTTGCACCGCGCTCTTTGATCATCTCAAGAACACCAGCATCGCCCAGTGGCGAGCCGCCATGGCGTGGATGAATTCTGCCGCCGCCGATGCCGCGGCCAGTGCGACCGCCTCGGCGAACAGCGCAGCCTCTGCGGCCAGCGCCTCCAATGCCGCCCAGACCGCGGCCGGTGTGGCCATTGGTTCGTCCAACTTCAAGGGCAATTGGTCGGCCCTGGCCGGTGCCCTGAACATCCCGGCCTGCGTCAAGCACAACGGGCGCTTCTGGTTGTTGCTGAACAACCTGGGCGACGTGACGGCCGCGCAACCCGGTGTCTCGCCTGCTTGGACGGCCCTGGACACCGGCAGCGCACCGAGCGCTGTGATCACCACGAACACCACCGCCGTGGTGGGTGTGCGCTACCGCATCGCCGGGGCCTGCACGTTGACCATTCCGCCTGTCCTGCTGCAGGGAGACTTCATTGGCGTGAGCCTGATGGAGGGCGTAACGGGGGCCTACATCAACTTCGGGGCCACCCGATTCCAAGGCAAGGACGTGGGCCTCATGTTGCTCAACACCAAGCTCCTGTCTCTCCCCATGTTTTACGAAAACCCCACCCTGGGGCTGTGCCAATGACCAGTTCAACCACTTCAACTTCGAACTCCATCCTGGGCGGTGCCATGCCGGTGCGCACCACCGTGCTGCCCTCGGGCGCCGGGACCTTCACACCGCTGGAGCCGGGCTCGCGGGCTGTCGTGCGAATCGCTGCGGGTGGCGGTGCCGGCGGCGGCGGCGGTGCGGGGGGCGGGTTCCCAGCGGGTGGCCAGGCGCAGGCCGGGGGGGCCGGCGGCGCAGGGGGTGCGGGCGGCAAAGCCGGCGTGATCCCCGGCGCACCCAGTGGTCCGGCTGGTGCCAACGGCAATCCCTATGCCTTCGGTGGCGGAACTGGGGGATGCGGCGGCGGTGGTGGTGGCGGTGGGGGCGGGCCGGGTGCCACCGTGGTTGCCCAGGTCGTGTTCACCACGGGCAATGCCGTGCCTTACGTGGTCGGTGGTGGCGGCACCGCGGGTCTGGGCGGCGTGTCCAACACCTCGGGCACGCAGGCGGGCTCGGGCGGGCCGGGCGGCAACGGGAGCGACTCGTACCTGATGGGCCCTGATGTGGCCGTCCTGGGGGTTTCCACGCCGGGGACCACGCCAGGCGCCGCAGGCACGGGGGCCAGTGGTGCCAGCGGCATGAGCAGTGGTGCCGGCGGCCCCGGAGGCTTGGGCGGAACGACCCCGTTTGTGGAGGGCGCGGCTCAGGCTGCGGCGGCTGGCGGGGCTCAGCTCACCCAGGCTGCTGGCACCAATGGGCAGATTGCGGGGAATGCTGGCACCGCCGGGGCAGTTCCTCGCACAGGGTATGGCACGGGTGGCAATGGGGGAGGGGGCGGCAGTGGTGCTGTGGCCTACAGCTCTGCCACCGCAGCCATGGGCGGCAAGGGCGGCGACGGCTCTGCGGGCCGTGCCGGAATCATCATCATCGAAGAGTATGGAGCGTTCCAATGAAGCGGTTTGCAAAGGTCATGGAGGGCGTTGCGGCCCTGGTGGTGGAGGCGCTTGAAGCCCCGGATGCCCCGGATGCCCCGAACGCCTCGGATGAGGGTGGACGCTGGATCGAATGCGGCGACGCGAGTGCCGGCGACCGCTACGACGAAGCCCTGGGCACCTTCCATCGAGAAGGTGCGGTGGCCGCGCCGAGCCGGCCGCACATCGTCATCACCCATATCCAGCCTGACGACGCCAATGCGACCAGCATGATCCTGACGCCGGATTGGTCGGAGGTGACCTGCCGCGAGGGCACGCGCGTGGCGGTATCGGCCGAGCTGCGCAGCGGCGATGAGGTGCTGCCCTTGACGGCGCAGTTCCGCCTGCCCCTGCGGGCCACGGATGGCCGCGAGCGGGTCTTGCTTGCAACGATGACGAATGGCCACATCTCGATTGGCGCCACCTTGCGCGACTCGGGCATCTGGCGCGTTGACGAGGCGGGCGTCAACTCGGCCCTGCCTGCGGGTCAGGGCTTTGCGTTCTCGGGCCTCACGGTCTACGTGCTGCAGGACTGAGCCCATGCAACAACGCTTGATCCTGACCTTGCTCTGGCTGCCGTGCCTGCTCGCTTCGCTGCTGGCGGGGCTTCGCATGGCCTGGGCCATCCTCACATCGCCCGAGCGGGCCTGGCGCCTGGCGGTGGCGCACGACCAGCTCTTCAATGCAGCGGCCAATGGCCACGAAGACGAAACCGTCTCCAGCCGGGCCGCCCGGGCCCGCTCCGAGGGCCGGCGCTGGGGTTGCGTGCTGTGCAGGATTCTGGACCGGCTCGATGCTGGCCACTGTGACCGCGCCAAGGGGGTGTGATGTTGGACGAACAAACCACACCCCAACGGGCTGCTTCGCCGGCCACCGAAGCCGAGCGCCTGGCGGCCGTGGAGGCCGAGCTCCAGACGATCCGCGCTCGCCTGGCCACGGGTGACGAGACCATGGCAAGCCTCAGGGCCGACCTGGCGGAGAACACCAGCGCCACGATCCGCACCGAGTCCAACACGGCCGAGATCGTGGAGTTCTTCATGGCCATGAAGGGCGCCTTCAAGGTGCTGAACTGGATCGGTGCCCTGGCCAAGCCGATCACGGCCCTGGTGGCGCTGGCCGCTGTCACCTGGGGCGCCTTCCTGACCATCAAAACCGGGACTCCTCCCAAATGAACGACCTCCTCAAAAAACGCCTGATCCAGGCCGCCAGCGGTGGTGCCATTGCGCTCGCCGGTGTGCTGGCCACCTGGTACGAAGGCCGGCGGCTCACGCCTTACCGCGACCCGGTGGGCATCCTCACCGTGTGCGAGGGCATTACGGGCAAAGACGTGGTGCCGGGCAAGACCTACACGCCGGCCGAGTGTGATGCCCTGCGCGACAAGCACCTGAGGATTGCAGATGCTGCCGTGTCGCGCCAGATCCGGGTGCCACTCACGCCCTGGCAGCGGGCCGCGCTGATCGACTTCACCTACAACCTGGGCGAAGAGGCCCTCGCCGGGTCGACCTTGGCGCGGCTCTTCAATGCGGGGCAGGCCCAGGCCGGATGCGAGCAGCTCTCGCGCTGGGTCAAGGCACGGGTGCAGAGGGAACTGGTGACCTTGCGCGGGCTGGTGGATCGGCGCGGGGCGGAGCTCGAGGTCTGCCTCGGCCAACTGCAGGAGGTTGCCCATGTTCGATAGCGTCAAACGCGTCTCCCTGCAGGTCCTGGTGCTTGCGCTGGCCAGCACCGCCGCTGTTCAAACCTGGCGCCTTCAGGGTGCCCAGCTCGAAGCCTCCGAAGCCAAGACTCAGCAAGCCACCCAGCAGGCCGAGGGTGAACGCCTGGCCCGTGTGGCCTCAGAAACCAACCGTCAACTGGAGCGGCAATACCGTGAACACCTCTCTGAAATCGAAACCCGGGCGCAGGCCGACCTGGCGCAGTCCCGTCTGGCTGTGGACCGTGCCCGTGATGCTGGCCAGCGGCTGCAGCGCGAGCTTGCCGCCTACGTCGAGCGTCCGCGTGCCAGCACCTCAGCGGCCACCGCTGCCGGCCAGTGCCAGGCAGACGCAGGCCCTGCCGTCGATTTGCTTGCCGAGCTGTTCAGACGCGCTGACGCAAGAGCGGGAGAGCTGGCGGCAATTGCTGATGAAGCCCGAATAAGAGGGCTGGCCTGCGAGGCCGCCTACGACGTGATGTATCGAGCTGGGGACCAGCCGGCGGAGGTGCACGCCTCCCCCTGATCCCCAGAAAAAAGAACAGGGCGAACGGAAAGGGTGTGTCACCACCCAACCCGAACGCCGAACCCACAGATCGCGCCTGTGAGCCCAGCCCAAGTCCCTGCCCACCTGTACAGGCGGGGCGAGTGTAAACGAAGCTTTGGAGCCCACAATGGCAACCCCCATCATCCCCTGGCTCGGTGGCAAGCGCCGCCTGGCCGATATCCTGATCCCGCGCTTCCCGGCGCACACCTGCTACGTCGAGGTCTTTGCGGGCGGTGCCGCGCTGTACTTCCTGCGCCCGCCGGCCGACGTGGAGGTGATCAACGACGTCAACGGCGAGCTGGTCAACCTGTACCGTGTGGTGAAACACCACCTCGAGGAATTCGTGCGCCAGTTCAAATGGGCGCTCTCCAGCCGAGACATGTTCAAGTGGCTGCAGGACACACCAGCCGAGACCATGACCGACCTGCTGCGGGCGGCGCGGTTCTACTATCTGCAGCACCACGCCTTCGGCGGCAAGGTGCAAGGCCAGACCTGGGGCACGGCCACCACGGCCCCGCCCTTGAACCTGCTGCGCATCGAGGAAAACCTGAGTGCTGCGCACTTGCGGTTATCTAGCACTTACATCGCGCGCCTGGACTGGCAGCAGTGCATCAAGCGGTACGACCGGCCGCACACCTTGTTTTACATGGACCCGCCGTACTGGCAGACCGAGGGGTATGGCGTGCCGTTTGAATGGGCACAGTACGAGGCCATGGCGCAGCTGATGCGCGAGATCAAGGGCAAGGCCATTCTGAGTATCAATGACCACCCGGACATCCGGCGCTGCTTTGAAGGGCTGCAGATGGAGGTGGTGCCGATCACTTACCAGGTGGGTGGCGGGGCCAAGGGGGTGGAGAGGAACGAGTTGATCATTTACAGCTGGGATCGGGAGGGGGAGCCGGTGGGATTGTTTTAGGGCGTCGGCAGGAGCGGGACTCCTTCCACTGCAGCAATTAACCTTCCATCCCCTGGCCGACGCCGTGGCCGCTGCAGCGACTCCTTCACGGCCGACATCGCTGAAGTTTCTACTTCTGTGCGGTACTGAAACCGGTAAAGGGGCAGATCAGGTGCGTTTTACATTGATTCATGTCACTTGGCCGGTGACTAACTCTAGAATTGATGCGATGTAACAATTTGCATCGTCGCCGAGAAGCACTGATGCCCCACATTTCAAAGGAGAGTTGCATGCAACTTGACAAACGACTGGGCGCGGGTCTGGCCGGTATCGCCGCGCTGTGTGTCCAGTTTGATGCCTTCGCCGGTACGCCAACCGTGATTACCTACGGGGCACCCACTGCCACCGGGAGCGTCCCCGCACTGTCCCCATGGGGGGCGTTCGCGCTCGCCTTGCTGATAGGCGTCGTCGGCTACCGCGTTCTGCGCGAAAAGCTTGGAGGGCGCCCTCTTGCCGCCATCTTCCTGGCAGCAGCGTTGGCGGGATCGGCGTTTTTCGGCGGACTGGAGATGGAGAAGGCGATGGCGGTCGTCCCCACGATCAATTTGAGCAATCCAGCGGGCGGTACGTACAGCAATTCCATTCTTACCTGTGGCGTCGCTGAGACGGCAACGGTGGCCAACACCAGTGGCGTCCCCCTTCAAATCCAGTCACTCTCTGGGTATGGGAGTCCTTTCACCGGCAGCACTTGTGCACAGGGCTCTGTTCTAAGCAACGGGGGCACGTGTAACCTGACTGCAAAATGCCCGTGGCCTTGATGATCTGGCCGTCGGAAACGTCGTCCCACTGATCGAGCGTTTGCCTGTGGACTGGCTTACTCGCTACGCGGCCGATCTGCATCAAGCCGCGTTGATTGGCACCATGGCCTTGGGGCTGTTGCTTGAAGCGATGGCACCGCTGCGCAGAGGCGAAGGCGGGTCGACGCGGCGATGGTTGACCAATCTTGGACTGTCTTGGGTCAACTATCGGATGATCCTGTGGCTGGGGCCCTGGTTGTACCACTGGGTACAATCGACCCTCAGCGGCTTCCCAGATGGACTCTTGCCCCGTCTGCATGCGAACTTCGGCGTGTCGGTTCTGGTCGTCCTTCTGACACTTGAGGCGGTCGCGTATATCCAACATCGTGCAAGCCATCGATTTCAATTCCTATGGCGATTGCATGCGGTGCATCACAGCGATATCGCGCTGGACGTCACGACGGCCGAACGGCACCATCCGATAGAAGTGGTGTTCACGGCCACGCTCAATTTACTGACCATGCTGCTGCTCGCGCCGGACATGGCCGTGGTTGTGGTCTGCAACCTGTTGAGCACAGTGGTCAATATTCTCAGTCACGCCAATTTGACCTGCGGTGAGCGCGTCAACCGGTGGTTTGGCTGGCTGGTGGTCACCCCCGATTTTCATCGAGTGCACCATGCATCTGACAGGGGCAGCACGGACAGCAATTACAGCACTGTTTTGACCTTGTTTGACCACCTTTTCGGAACCGCCAAGTCGTGGACTTCATCTCAGCAGCGAGGTGAGCAGTTGGGGCTGGAATACTTTCGGGCTCCCAGGGATTCGCGCTTGGATCAATTGCTACTGATGCCAATTCGCCCCGGTTTCACGCCATAAAAATGCAACCGCGCCCAATGATCCTGCCCTTCAGAACCCCGACAAGCCCGACGTGCGTTTTGTCAGGCATCGGCAGCCCATTGCTGTCGGTTGTTGTCAAACAAGGCGGTCGTTCAGCATAGACGCGAGCGGACTGTGCGGCTTTTTGCTTAGGTCTGCTCAACTGCTGGGTTGGCCCTCTGGGCTGCTACCGGTTTGCAGGACACCTTGTCAGGGCTGGTTCGTCTGAGGGGACTGGGGTACCCCTCAAGGCATAAAAAACCCACCTCCAAGGGTGGTCGATTGCCAAAAGCGGAACATCACGGCGAACGGATGCGGAACGTTTCTTTGCTCTTACCCATCAAGCACATGCAAGTCCTTGATTTGTAATGGTGCCGGGCCGGAATCGGACCGGCACGCCTTGCGGCGGGGGATTTTGAGTCTGGGGGATAATTTAATGAAATCAAATACTTGCGTAGAAAACGTTCCGCCTTTATGACCATGCTCTTTCGAGAGTAGAAAGCAACATGCGGACCATTTATCTGCTGGGCTCTGCCCTCGATTCATCTCCTGCAATTTTTTACTAGTAGCCCCTGCTGCTGCGCATGCGGAGGGACACCCTTTGGCTCAAGATCGAAGGCTAGGTTCACGCATAACGGGTGCTGGTTGACATTCACGTTTGAAAGGTGCGTTTGCCCAGAAACTAGCAACCACCGGACTCATTGAGGATCAAAGTGCCTTTGCCACACCGGTCGTGCAGGGGCCAATCCATCGGCCCCCTGCAGGCGATCAGGTGGCGCCGAGGACGGACACCTGTGTATATCAGCGCAGTGTTTGCGACGGTCGCTGCTCAGGCCGTTGACGTTGTTGAAAATGAAACCCAAGAGTCAAAGCAATCAACGCCGCCAGGACGATCAGCCCCCATTCTGACAAGCTAGGCACGCCCGTTACGTCTGCAACTGCGGTGGCTGGCACCGGCACGACAGGGTCATTGATGACACCGTCTGCCCCCGTGAACGTATCGTCGCCCAAACCGTTGTCCGTGACGTCAAAGGTGGCAGTATTGCCTGTGATGACCACGTTGTTAGGGACATAGTAGATATCGGCACTTGGAGATGTAGGTGTCTTACCGTACTTCTTCAAAGTCAAACCGCTGAGGTTGCTCCAGGTGGTCGAAACACGCACCGTTTCACCAGGGGTGCACCCTGTCAACTTGAGCTTCAAACCTCCATATGGCGGCGTGGTTCCGTTGTACTGCGGAGGGCTGAATGCGGCCGAATTGTTGAGGTCAAACGAGCAGCTTGCACTGGCGCTCACGATCTGGGCAGAAACGGTAGCGGAACCCACGGAAGTGGCTATATTCGGCGTCTGCCGGAGCACATAGGTAAACTGATCGGCGGCGCTGGTGGCGCTGGTACCACCTGGCGTGACCACAGTGATGTCGACCGTTCCTGCGCTACCTGCCGGCGTCGTGGCCGTAATCTGAGTTGCGGAGTTGACGGTAAAACCACTGGCATTGGTGCCGCCAAACAGCACGGCGGTGGCGCCCGTCAAATCCGTGCCGGTGATCACCACGGTGCTACCACCCGCCGTTGAACCTGCAGCAGGGGAAACCGATGTGACCACTGGAGCGACAGCCAGAAGCGCATTTTGAAAACAGATCTGCGCGTCCTGCAAGTCAGGCGTTGCCGTGGTGTCTGTGCTGGCAAAAATCGCCTTGTACTGCAAATATCGCAAGCCATTAAATTGGCTCAAACTGGCACCTGATGTCGTGAAAAATGTGCTGGCCGTACCATCAGGTCCTACAAAGCTGAATGGCCCAGTATTGGAGCTGCTGGCCCCCACCTGAAAACTCAATCCTGTATTGGCGGGACTTGTCGCATTCCAGGATAGGGTGGTCCAAACTGGGTTCATGCCAAGTGACGGTGTGCTGTCCTTGGTGGCGGAAACTAGATTTCCTGAACTGCCATAGCCGTTTTGAATATACACCTTGAATCCGAGATCACGGCCGCCCGTGGTGACATCTGCGGTCCAGGTGCTGCCCGAATTGGAGGACGTCACCCGTTGGCCATCGGCATAGGGATTAGAGCTGGTCGTGCAGCTGCAAACATAGGCATAGACGCCCGCAGAGGGGTTCGACAGCGGGTGCATGATCACTGCGTATTGAGTGCCTGCTGTCACGGTGACGGGAGTTGCGAAATTCGCAGAAAAATAGGCGCCAGAGCTGTTGTTGAATCCAGTGATCGTTGCACTCGCCAGATCTACCCCAGTGGGCACCCCTGGTGAACCGGCGGTGGCCCTAATCGACACTGCAATGTCAGGCGTGGTCCCTGAACAACCGCTGCAGAACAGATTGAGATCGATTTGGGTGATTGGCCCATTGACTGTGGGCGTGAAGGTCTGACCAGCCCAGGAAGTTGCCGTGAAACCAAACCCGTTGGCGGTGACGGTGGTGTTCTGTTGGTCGATAGGACTGCCGATCGCCAGCCGAACATCACCAGGCGCGGTGCTCAGATCAACGCCTGTGGCGATGCCGGCCTGAAAATCAGTTTGAGTGGTGTCTACTAGGCAGCCTACGTCTGCAGCCAGCGCAAAAACACTGAGCAAAAGCGCTACGAAAAAAATGGGAAATGACGCTCTGTTCAGCCGTGCCATATGGAATTTAAACCCTGGTAAATCCGCGCAAATGCTAAAAATGCTCCCTGATGAAGCTGGGGCATGCGTGGAATGATGAGTGTGGTGCTGATTGTAACTATCGGTAACTGGATTTATGCGAATCGATAATTAATTTCGTTGCCTCCCAATCGTTTGGTGTTGAAAGCAACATTCACAATGTGGCGGTGGTCTGGCGGAGCCCGTGAACGTGTCGAATGCAACTTGAGGGCTTTGGGGCAATCAGAGTTGAGATGCTGTACATCAGTCCGCTGGGTTTGGTCCCTCCGCTTCGGAAGCGGGCAAGGTTGAGTGGGACACGCTAAGGTGGCGCGTTGATTTCGAAGTGATCTACTCAGTCAAGACCTAGGCCTGACCGCAGCGCGGTGTTCGGGCTCAGCACAGGCATGACCGGCTACGCCTGGATTTCTTCCAGTTCGATACAAGGCGGGACGCCGGGATGCCCGTGTATCCTGCGCGGACTGCGGCAGGACCGGCCAGGTTGGCGTGCATTTGGCACGCAAGGGTGCGGGCTTCGTGGCACTGTTCGAAGCCCTGGCCAGCATCGCAAATCCGTCGAGAAACACGACACTTAGTAGTCATCCGGTCGCAGCACTGGTGCTTTGCGGCGGGGAATTTTGAGTCCCTTGCCAGAGGCGCCGGATACAGTATCAGCCTAGGCTGACCTTTGACGTGGACTATGTGATGGTGAGCCCGGTTGCCGCAGCCAAGCAGCGTGAGCATGCTGACGAGTTGGGATGCTTGGTGAAAGACGAATCTGAACCAGTTCGCCCTGGTGCAGGCCATCAGGTAGGGCATTCAGGGTTCAGCTCGGTCGAGCCATTTCCAGCCAGCGTACCTGTCCCCGCCTTGCCTCAAATGGGTGTATCGCTTCAAGCTGCTCCACGACCGATGCCCGGACACACTCGCCACCCGGGGAATGGTCCAGCCCATCTCAAACAGCCTGCTGACTCCCTCATGTCGCAGATCATGAAAATGCAAATCCTCAATCCCGAGCAAAGCGCAAGCCCGTGTGAAAGAGGCGCTGATCGATTCAGCGTTGTAAGGCCAGATGACGCCATCGGTCTTGGGTTGCAGTTCGATCAACTTCAAGGCTTCAGGTGTGAGAGTGACGCGCACGTCATTGCCTATCTTCTCGCCGGGGTTCTTCATGTCACGAACGATGATTTCCAGGTGGGCTCGGTCAAGATCCTTACCTTGCAGGCGGGTGATCTCCTCTTGGCGCCGAGTGCTGAAGATCGCGAAGGGGATCAGCCGGGTCATGGGGATGATGTCCTTGCGCTTCAACTCGGCGGTTTGGTAGTGGGTCATCAAACGATCGAGCTCTTCTAGGGTGGGGCGCCGGGTGCGTTGCCTTGACCTCCCTGTCACGCCAAGTTTGGTGAGCACGGTGCGTGCGTCATCAATAGCCTGTTTTTCCAGAGGGTAGCCCCAGGCCGGCTTGGCCACGCTGACGACGGCGGCCAAGTGGGAGAGGTAGTTGCCGCGGGTTGAGGGCTGGGCCTCGATCGACTGGGCGAACCTGACCAGTTCCTGGCTGGTGATCTCTGAGCACCGCAGTTCGCCAATCGGGGCATTGCGGATGGTGCGTAGCACCTGGTCCTTTGTCTTGCCATGGGGCCGCAGGGTGTCGGCACAGTATTGGTCGATCACATCCTTGAGCATCGGGTCGCTGGGCTTGATGAGTGCCCCGGGCACGGCCAGTTCGGTTTCGCGCTTCTTCAGCCAGGCTTGAGCTGCTGGTTTGCGGTCAAAGGTCTGGGCCTCGGTGTAGATGACCTTACCGCCGTCTTTCAGCCGGATCTGGGCTGTGTGACCCACTGAACCGTCTTTTCTCTTGCGTGAGACAATTGAGCCCATTGCCAGTGCTACATGAAGTTTTTGTAGCACTAAATGTAGCACCGGCAGCCCAAAAAAACCCCGAAAATAGGTAATTCGACGTGAATCAGACAGGCACTTCAGGTGACGTTTTCAGAGGAGAGCAGCCCTCCTATAGCATGAACCGGCTGAGTGTCGCGCCGATGATGGATTGGACAGACCGCCATTGCCGCTACCTGCACCGCCTGATCACCCGTCACACCTTGCTCTACACCGAGATGGTGACCACGGGGGCGCTGATCCATGGGGACGTGGCCCGGCATTTGCGCTACCACGCTGAAGAGCATCCGGTGGCGCTGCAATTGGGCGGCAGCGAGCCGGCGGATCTGGCGCACTGTGCACGTTTGGCCGAACAGTGGGGCTATGACGAGGTCAACCTGAACTGTGGTTGCCCCAGTGAGAGGGTGCAGCGTGGCGCTTTCGGGGCCTGCTTGATGGCTGAGGCGGATCTGGTGGCGGATGGCGTGAAGGCCATGCTGGATGGGGTGCAGCGTGTGCCGGTCACGGTGAAGCATCGCATCGGCATCGACCGCATCGAGAGCTATGAGTTCGTGCGCGATTTCGTGGGCAAGGTCAGTGAGGCCGGTTGCAAGGTGTTCATCGTGCATGCGCGCAATGCCTGGTTGAAAGGCTTGAGCCCCAAGGAAAATCGCGAGATTCCGCCGCTTCGCTATGAGATGGTTTATCGGCTGAAGCAAGAGTTCCCGGGGCTGACGATTGCCGTCAATGGCGGCATCACACTCAATGACCAGGTGCAGGCTCACCTGGAGCAGGTGGATGGCGTGATGGTGGGTCGTGAGGCTTATCACAACCCCTGGGTGATGGCCGATTGGGACCACCGCTTCTGGGGCGCCGAGCCCAGCGGCCAGACGCGCGAAGACGTGGAGCGCCTGATGTGCGACCACATGGCGCGCGAGCAGGCCGAGCACGGTACACCCTGGCACACCATGGCGCGGCACATGCTGGGCCTGCGCAATGGCCTGCCTGGGGCACGACGCTGGCGCCAGGTCTGGAGCGACCACCGCCTGCGCGCCCACACGCCCCATGAGGTGATGGCCTTGGCCCATGCGGGCGCAGAGGCCAGCAGCCCGGTCTGAGTCAGGCCGCGGCTTCGAGCCCGTTGGCGAAGTGGGCGCGCATGCGCTGGGCGGCGGCGTGGCCGTCTCGGGCCGTGATGGCTTCGGTGATTTCGCGGTGCTCCTGCAGCGACTCGGCGATGCGGCCGCGCTTGAGCAGTGAGTTGTGGCGGTTCAGTTTCATGACCTTGCGCAGGTCGGTCACCATTTGCAGGCGCCAGCGGTTGTCGGCCATCTCCAGGATGCGCAGGTGGATGCGCTCATTGAGCTGGAAGAAGCGTTCGCGGTCGTCCACGGCCTTTTCGAGTTCGTCATGCAGGGCCTGGATTTCTTGCAGCTGGGCGGCTGTGGCGTGGTCGGCCACCTCACCGGCGGCATCGCTTTCGAGCAGGCTCAGCAGGTGGTAGACATCGCGCAGGTCTTTTTCATTGACCTCGGTCACATAGGCGCCACGGCGCACCTTCATCGTCACCAGGCCTTCGGCGGCCAGCACCTTGATGGCTTCGCGCAGCGGCGTGCGGCTGATGCCGAACTCTTGTGCGATTTTCAGCTCGTCGATCCAGCTGCCAGGTTCGAGCTCGCGCTGGAAGATGCGCTGGCGAAGGAGTTCGGCCACTTCTTCGTACAGGGCTTTGGGCGTGAGGGTGAGGGCGGACATGGCGCGGATTGTAAGGTGTGTGGAATATTTTGAATCAATAATTATGAATGATGTAAACTGCTGGATTAAGCAGGGATACCCTGAGCCAACACCCCAAGCCCCGTCGGAGAAGCTTTCGTCATGAGTGATTCACAGTCTGCCAAGCCGTCCAACCCTGAATTTGCCCCCAGCTCGCTGGAAGCCTGGGCCAAGGCTGCCGCCAAGTCGGCCCCCGGTGGTGACGTGAACGCCTTGAACTGGCTGACGCCCGACGGCATCAGCGTGAAGCCGCTGTACACCGCAGCCGACACGGCCAACCTGCCGTACGCCAACACCTTGCCGGGTTTTGAGCCCTTTCTGCGCGGCCCGCAAGCCACCATGTACGCGGTGCGCCCCTGGACGATTCGCCAATACGCCGGCTTTTCGACGGCCGAAGAGTCCAATGCCTTCTACCGCAAGGCCTTGGCCGCTGGCGGCCAGGGCGTGTCGGTGGCCTTTGACCTGGCCACTCACCGTGGCTACGACAGCGATCACCCCCGCGTGACCGGCGATGTGGGCAAGGCCGGTGTGGCCATCGACTCAGTCGAGGACATGAAGATCTTGTTCGACCAGATCCCGCTCGACAAGGTGTCGGTCTCCATGACCATGAACGGCGCTGTGTTACCGGTGCTGGCCGGCTATGTGGTGGCGGCCGAAGAGCAGGGCGTGAGCCAGGACAAGCTGTCCGGAACCATTCAGAACGACATTCTGAAAGAGTTCATGGTGCGCAACACCTACATCTACCCGCCCCAGCCGTCGATGAAGATCATCGGCGACATCATCGAGTACACGGCCAAGAACATGCCGAAGTTCAACTCGATCAGCATCTCGGGCTACCACATGCAAGAGGCGGGCGCCAACCAGGCGCTGGAGTTGGCCTTTACCCTGGCCGACGGCAAGGAATACGTGAAGACCGCCATCGCCAAGGGCATGGATGTGGACGGGTTTGCCGGCCGCCTGAGCTTCTTCTGGGCCATCGGCATGAACTTCTACCTGGAAGTAGCCAAGATGCGTGCGGCGCGCCTGTTGTGGTGCCGCATCATGAAGGGCTTTGATGCCAAGAACCCCAAGAGCCTGATGCTGCGCACCCACTGCCAGACCTCGGGCTGGTCGCTGACCGAGCAAGACCCCTACAACAACGTGGTGCGCACCACCATCGAGGCCATGGCAGCGGTGTTTGGCGGCACACAAAGCCTGCACACCAACAGCTTTGACGAAGCGATTGCGCTGCCCACCGAGTTCAGCGCCCGCATTGCGCGCAACACCCAGTTGATCATCCAGGAGGAGACCCACATCACCAACGTGATCGATCCCTGGGCTGGCAGTTACATGATGGAGAAGCTGACCCAGGACATGGCCGATGCCGCCTGGAAGATCATCGAAGAGGTCGAGGCCATGGGCGGCATGACCAAGGCGGTGGACAGCGGTTGGGCCAAGCTCAAGATCGAAGCGGCGGCTGCCGAGAAGCAGGCGCGCATCGATTCGGGCAAAGACGTGATCGTGGGCGTCAACAAGTACAAGCTCAAGAGCGAAGACGCCATCGACATCCTGGAGGTGGACAACGTCAAGGTGCGCGACGGGCAGATCGAGCGCCTCACGAAGATCCGGGCCACCCGCGACAGCGCCGCAGTGCAGGCCGCGCTGGCCGCCTTGACGACTGCAGCCGAGAGCGGCCAGGGCAATCTGCTGGACCTGACCATCCAGGCCATTCGATTGCGAGCCACGGTGGGCGAGGTGTCGGATGCCCTCGAGAAGATCTTTGGCCGCCACCGTGCCGACACCCAGAAGGTGACCGGTGTGTATGCCGCCGCCTACGACTCGGCCGAAGGCTGGGACAAGCTCAAGACCGAGATCAGTGCCTTTGCGGATGAGCAGGGCCGCCGCCCGCGCGTGATGATCGCCAAGCTGGGCCAGGACGGGCACGACCGCGGTGCCAAGGTGGTGGCCACGGCCTTTGCCGACCTGGGCTTTGACGTGGACATGGGACCGCTGTTCCAGACCCCCGAGGAGTGCGCCCGCCAGGCCATCGAGAACGACGTGCACGCCGTGGGCGTGTCCACCCTGGCCGCAGGCCACAAGACCCTGGTGCCGGCCATCATCCAATCGCTCAAGGACCAGGGCGCGGACGACATCATCGTGTTCGTGGGCGGGGTGATTCCGCGCCAGGATTACGACTTCCTGTACGAGGCCGGCGTCAAGGGCGTGTACGGCCCGGGCACGCCCATCCCGGCCAGCGCCAAGGACGTGCTGGAACAGATCCGCAAGGCACAGCAGGGCTGAAACGCATGAGCCATGTCGCTGTCCGCATGGACCCCGCGCTGGAGCGCGAGGTCGATGAAGCGGCCCGCAGGCTGGGCCTGTCGAAGTCGCAGTACATCGTGATGGCGGTCGAGCGTTCGCTCGGGCGCCGACCCGCCCACCCGGTGCGGCACCAGGCAGCGGATGCCTTGGCGCCTTTGCGCCTGAGCGCCCAGCGTGGCGTCAAGCTCGGTGCCGAAGGCTCGCCCCTGCAGAAGAAGCTGCAGGCCCTGCTGCGCGCCCGCCTGTTGACCGACAGCGCCCAGGGCACCCCCCGGCCCGCCGAACCCGGCGCGGCCCAGGACTGAGCCCTTGCTGGCTGCCCGCGTTTGAAGCACTCTTTTTTGACCTTTGACCCAGACCATGCAGACCCCTTTGCTTGAAGGCATCCTGAGCGGCGCCCCAGCGGTGCAGCGGCGCGCCATGGCCAAGGCCATCACGCTGCTGGAATCGACCCGGCCCGATCACCGGGCCCAGGCCGACGAGTTGTTGACGGCCATGCTGCCGCACACCGGGCGCTCTTTTCGCCTGGGCATCAGTGGCGTGCCCGGCGTGGGCAAGAGCACGTTCATCGAGGCCTTGGGCCTGTACCTGATCGGTCAGGGCCACCGCGTGGCGGTGCTCGCGGTCGACCCCTCCAGCACGGTCTCGGGGGGCTCCATCCTGGGTGACAAGACCCGCATGGAACACCTGTCGGTGCATGAGCGGGCCTACATCCGCCCCAGCCCCAGCAGCGGCACCCTGGGTGGCGTTGCAGAGAAAACCCGCGAGGCCATGCTGGTGTGCGAGGCCGCGGGGTATGACGTGGTGATCGTCGAGACCGTGGGTGTGGGCCAGAGCGAAATCGCCGTGGCGGGCATGACCGACATGTTCGTGCTCATGCAACTGCCCAATGCCGGTGACGACCTGCAGGCCATCAAGAAAGGCGTGATGGAGATCGCCGACCTGGTGGTCATCAACAAGGCCGACATCGACGTGCACGCCGCCACGCGGGCCCAGGCCCAGATCACCTCGTCGCTGCGCCTGCTGGGCCTGCACGGCAACCCTGAGCACGCCCACCATGACGAGGCCTTGTGGCACCCGCAGGTGGTGCAGCTCAGTGCCTTGCTGGGGCAGGGCGTAGAGGCCTTCTGGGTCGCCGTGAGCCAGTTCAGGCGGTTGCAGGGGGCCAATGGGCGCCTGCAGTCGCGCCGCCAGAGCCAGTCGCTGGCCTGGATGTGGGAGCGCATCGACGCGGGTCTCAAGCAGGCTTTCCGTGCCCACCCGCAGGTGCAGGCCTTGCTGCCTCGCTTCACCGACGAGGTGGCCCAGGGGCTGCTGCCCGCCTCCACCGCTGCTCGGCAATTGCTGGCGGCCAGCCGCCACAGCGATTGAACCCAGCCGGCCCTCATTTCACCTGATCCAACCGATCCAACCCCCTCATTTCCAGAATCCATCCGGAGCAAAGAGAGAAGACACCATGCAAGACATCCTGGCGCAACTCGAAAGCAAGCGCGCTGCTGCCCGCCTCGGCGGCGGTCAGAAGCGCATCGATTCGCAACATGCCAAAGGCAAGCTGACCGCGCGTGAGCGCATCGAGTTGCTGCTGGACGAGGGCACGTTTGAAGAGTGGGACATGTTCGTCGAGCACCGTTGTGCCGATTTCGGCATGGCCGACAACAAGATCCCGGGTGACGGTGTGGTCACCGGCTACGGCATGATCAATGGCCGCCTGGTCTTTGTCTTCAGCCAGGACTTCACGGTCTTCGGCGGCGCCTTGTCCGAGGCCCATGCCGAAAAAATCTGCAAGATCATGGACCAGGCCATGAAGGTCGGTGCTCCGGTGATCGGCCTCAACGACTCGGGTGGCGCCCGCATTCAAGAAGGTGTGGCCTCGTTGGGGGGCTATGCCGACGTGTTCCAGAAGAACGTGCTGGCCAGCGGTGTGATCCCGCAGATCAGCATGATCATGGGCCCCTCGGCCGGGGGGGCGGTGTACTCGCCCGCCATGACCGACTTCATCTTCATGGTGAAAGACAGCTCGTACATGTTCGTGACCGGCCCTGAAGTGGTGAAGACCGTGACCCATGAAGAGGTGACGGCTGAAGAACTGGGCGGCGCCGTGACCCACACCACCAAGAGTGGCGTGGCCGACATGGCGTTCGAAAACGATGTCGAGGCCCTGCTGATGTTGCGCCGCCTCTACAACTACCTGCCGCTGAACAACCGCGAAAAAGCCCCTGTTCGCAAGAGCGGCGACCCGGTGGACCGCCAGGACAAGAGCCTGGACACCCTGGTGCCCGACAACCCGAACAAGCCCTATGACATGAAGGAGCTGATCGTCAAGACCGTGGACGATGGCGACTTCTTCGAACTGCAGCCCGAGTACGCCAAGAACATCATCATCGGCTTTGCCCGCATGGATGGGCAGACCGTGGGCATCGTGGCCAACCAGCCCCTGGTGCTGGCGGGTTGCCTGGACATCAAGAGCTCGATCAAGGCCGCTCGCTTCGTGCGCTTTTGCGACGCCTTCAACATCCCGGTGGTGACCTTTGTCGACGTGCCCGGCTTCATGCCCGGTACCAGCCAGGAGTACGGCGGCATCATCAAGCACGGTGCCAAGCTGCTGTACGCGTACGCCGAGTGCACGGTGCCCAAGATCACGGTGATCACCCGCAAGGCCTACGGTGGCGCTTACGACGTGATGGCCTCCAAGCACTTGCGCGGTGACGTCAACTTTGCCTGGCCGAATGCCGAGATCGCCGTGATGGGCGCCAAGGGCGCGGTGGAGATCATCTTCCGCGAAGACAAGGGCGACCCGGCCAAACTGGCCGCCAAGGAGGCCGAATACAAGGCCCGTTTCGCCAACCCCTTTGTGGCTGGTGCCCGTGGCTTCATCGATGACGTGATCCTGCCGTCGGAGACCCGCAAGCGCATCTGCCGCTCGCTGGTCATGCTCAAGGACAAGAAGCTTGAGAACCCGTGGCGCAAGCACGGGAACATCCCGCTCTGATCACCGGCACGAACAAGAAGGAACGAGTCAAATGTTTAAGAAGATTCTGATTGCGAACCGGGGTGAGATCGCCTGCCGCGTCATCGCCACCGCCAAGAAGATGGGCATCGCCACCGTGGCGGTGTATTCCGAAGCCGACAAGGAAGCCCGCCACGTGGCCCTGGCCGACGAGGCCGTGCTGCTGGGCCCGGCGCCCAGCCGCGAGAGCTACCTGGTGGCTGACAAGATCATTGCCGCCGCCAAGGCCACCGGTGCCGAGGCCATCCACCCCGGCTACGGCTTTTTGAGCGAGAACGAGGCCTTTGCCAAGCGCGTCGAGGACGAAGGCATGGCCTTCATCGGCCCGCGCCATTTCTCGATCGCCGCCATGGGCGACAAGATCGCCTCGAAGAAGCTGGCCAACGAGGCCAAGGTCAACACCATTCCAGGCTACAACGACGCCATCAGCGGCCCGGAGCAGGCGGTCGAGATCGCCAAGGGCATCGGCTACCCCGTCATGATCAAGGCTTCGGCCGGCGGTGGCGGCAAGGGTTTGCGCGTGGCCTTCAACGACAAGGAAGCCTTCGAGGGCTTTGCCAGCTGCCAGAACGAAGCCCGCAACAGCTTTGGCGATGACCGTGTGTTCATCGAGAAGTTTGTCGAGGAGCCGCGTCACATCGAAATCCAGGTGC
Organism: Curvibacter sp. GW821-FHT01G03; assembly: GCF_059422285.1. Lineage (NCBI taxonomy): Bacteria > Pseudomonadati > Pseudomonadota > Betaproteobacteria > Burkholderiales > Comamonadaceae > Curvibacter > Curvibacter sp. GW821-FHT01G03. The sequence continues at coordinate 87,754 of NZ_JBWKWP010000004.1, read as the reverse complement.
TGGGCGATTCGCACGGCCATGTGATTTACCTGAACGAGCGCGAGTGCTCGATCCAGCGTCGGCACCAGAAAGTGATCGAAGAAGCTCCCAGCCCCTTCATCAGCGACGAAACCCGCAAGGCCATGGGCGAGCAAGCCGTGGCCCTGGCCAAGGCCGTGAAGTACCAGAGCGCCGGCACGGTCGAATTTGTGGTGGGCAAGGATCAGAGCTTCTACTTCCTGGAGATGAACACCCGTCTGCAGGTGGAGCACCCGGTGACCGAATGCATCACGGGCCTGGACCTGGTCGAGCTGATGATCCGTGTGGCTGCCGGCGAGAAGCTGCCCCTGACCCAGGCCGACGTGAAGCGCGATGGCTGGGCCATCGAGTGCCGCATCAATGCCGAAGACCCGTTCCGCAACTTCCTGCCCTCCACCGGCCGCCTGGTCCGTTTTCAGACCCCGCCGGAAACCATGTTCCAGAGCAAGACCGACAAGCTGTTCGGCGTGCGCGTGGACACCGGGGTGACCGACGGTGGCGAGATCCCGATGTTCTATGACTCGATGATCGCCAAGCTCATCGTGCATGGACGCGACCGCAACGATGCCATCGCCAAGATGCGCGAAGCCCTGAACGGCTTTGTGATCCGCGGCATCAGCAGCAACATCCCTTTCCAGGCGGCCTTGCTGGCGCACCCGAAATTTGTGTCGGGTGATTTCAACACCGGCTTCATTGCCGAGAACTACGGCAAGGGCTTTTTTGCCGAAGACGTGCCGCACAGCGATCCGGCCTTCCTGGTGGCCCTGGCGGCCTTCCAGAACCGCCGCTATCGCCAGCGTGCCTCGGGCATCACCGGCCAGATGGAAGGTCATGGCGCCAAGTTGGGTGAAGACTTCGTGGTGGTGGTTCTGGACAAGGCTGGCCAGCACGTGCATTACCCGGTGCAAGTCGCCGAGTTGGATGCGCAGACCAGCACCGTGAACGTGGACGGCAAAGGCTACCAGTTCAGCAGCGGTGCCCGTCTGGGGGCGATCCGCATCGAGGGCCTGGTGAACGGCGCTGCCTTCACGGCCCAGGTGGAGCGGGGGTCAGGCAAGAACCCGCTGGCGCTGCGCGTGTCGCACAACGGCACCCAGATCGAGGCGCTGGTGCTGTCGCCCCGCTCGGCTGAGCTGCACAAGCTGATGCCTTACAAGGCGCCGCCTGATCTGAGCAAGTTCCTGCTCTCGCCCATGCCCGGCTTGCTGGTGGATGTGGCTGTGCAGCCTGGCCAGACCGTGCAGGCCGGCGAGAAGCTGGCCGTGATCGAAGCCATGAAGATGGAGAACATCTTGTTTGCTACGCAGGACGGCGTGGTGGGCAAGATCGCCGCCAACAAGGGCGAGTCGCTGGCGGTGGACCAGGTCATTCTTGAGTTTGTCTGAGCGGAGCCCGTGCCATGACCCTGAACCGACCCTTCAAAGTGCTGGGCATCCAGCAGATCGCCATCGGCGGACCCGACAAGACCCGGCTGCAAAAGCTTTGGGTGGACATGCTGGGCCTGACCCTGACAGGCACCTTCAAAAGCGAGCGTGAGAACGTGGATGAAGACATCTGCGCCATCGGCGAGGGTCCGTTCAAGGTTGAGGTCGACCTGATGCAGCCCATGGATCCGGACAAGAAACCCGCCGTTCACGCCACACCGTTGAACCACGTGGGTCTGTGGATCGATGACCTGCCGGTGGCCGTGGAATGGTTGAGCGCCCATGGTGTGCGCTTCGCCCCCGGCGGCATCCGCCGCGGTGCTGCCGGCTTTGACATCACCTTCCTCCACCCCAAGGGCAACGACGAGTTTCCGATCTCGGGTGAGGGCGTGTTGATCGAGTTGGTGCAAGCCCCACCGGAGGTGGTGAAGGCCTTTGCGGCGTTGGCCGCATCGCCGTCGGTCTGAGCTTCACTCGATTCGTCGACCCCCCCCCCCTGAAGCCACCTGCTTGATGCAGGTGGCTTTTTTTCATCGATCTTGCAGTGAAATCCACCCAAATCATTGCAATTGGCATTAAATAGGTGATAAAAAAGAGCGAAAAATCACTTGCGATTCGCATATCACTTGAAAAATGCGGGTTTTTCCTGAGGCTGTGAATCACCTTCTGTCAGTTTGGGCACAGACTGAAGATTCAAAATCGCTGCAACAAAATACCGTGACGCTTAGGGGACACATGCCATGAAAACGCTTTCTATTTGGGGACCCGGTGTCGCCTTGATGTCCCGCATGCGCTTGCCGGCCAAGTTGCTGCTGCTCTCCGCCATGCTGCTGGTCCCGTTGTTGTTGGTGTGTCTGCAACTGCTGCAGCGTTTTCATGAGGACATTGAGTTCATTCAGAGTGAGCAGGCCGGCGTGCAGGTGCTGGCACCCGTGGCGCGGCTGGTGGCTTTGACACAGACCCACCGGGGGCAGATGAACATCCTGCTGTCTGGCAATGCGTCGATTGCGCCAGCGCTGGAACAGAGTGCGCAAGGCCTGAAGCAAGGCATGGCCGAGGTGGAGACGGCGGTGCAAGGGCAGGGCGGTTTGAACATGAACGCCACCTGGAGCCGCATTCGGCCCCGCCTGGAGCAATTGCCACAGCTGCGTCAGGGGGCCGCGGCGGCCAGCTTTGCCGAGCATTCGGCCCTGATCGATGAATTGCGCCGGATGGCCTATGAGACGGCCGAACACTCCGGCCTGCTGTTCGACCCTGATCCGGTGACCTACCTGCTGATCGACATGAGTGTGTCGCGCATCATCCCCTGGACGGAGCGCCTGGGCCTGGTGCGCGGCACCGGCGCTGGCTTGCTGACACAGGCTCAACCCACCGCCCTGAGCATTGGACGCCTTCATGTGCTGCTCGACAACCTGGGGGGCGAACTGCGTGATGTGGAATTTGCCTTGCAGACCCTGCAGCAACGCCAGGCAGACCTGGGGTCGGCGGCCAATACCTTGGCCAGCAGCAATGACTTTCTGCGCCTGGCCCGCCAGGCCTTTCCGGTCAGCGGGGATGTGGCTGAGCCACGCCTGCCGCCCAGCGACTTTTTCGCCAGTGGTACCAAGGCGATCGGTGACGCCCAGGCCCTGAGCAACAAGGTGTTGGGCAGTATTGACGACCTGCTTCAAAAGCGGGCAAGCACCCTCGTTTTGCAGCGCAACACGGCACTGGGGGTCACGGTGCTGGGCATCGCCCTGCTGCTGTACCTGCTGATGTCCTTCTACCGCAGTTTTGTTCTGAGCTTCCGCGCCATGATTGCGGTGATGCACCAACTGGCTGAGGGTGATTTGCAGATTCACCTGGCTGTCAACGGGCGTGATGAACTGGGCGAGCTGGCCGACTTGTTGCGTGCCATGTCACACACCCTGTCGGGCATGGTGGCTGATGTGCGCAGCAATTCGGCCCTGGTGTCCCATGCCGGGGGCAGTCTGGCCGTGAGCAGCAAGGACTTGTCAGATCGCACCGAGCAGCAGGCCGCCAACCTGGAGCAGACTGCAGCCAGCGTCGAAGAACTGGCCAGCACGGTCGAGCACAACGCAGGCATTGCACAACAAGCCAACGCCCGTGCGGCCCAGGTGCGTGACGACGCCGAGGCAGGGGCGTCTGCGATGTCCCGTGCGGTGGCCTCAGTCGAGGGCATGCAGCAAAGCGCCCACAAGATGAGCGAAATCATCGGTGTGATCGACAGCTTGGCCTTTCAGACCAACATCCTCGCGCTCAATGCGGCCGTGGAGGCGGCCCGTGCGGGTGAGCAAGGCAGGGGCTTTGCCGTGGTGGCTGCCGAGGTGCGCTCGTTGGCCCAGCGCTCAGCCGCATCGGCGCGTGAGATCCGTCAACTGATCAGCGCTTCCTCGGAGCAGGTGGAGGGCAGTGTTGCGCTGATCCGTGCCGCAGGTACCAGCATCGGCAGCATCACCGAAGGCATTCGATCGGTGGCCAGCAGCATGGCTGAGATTTCATCCTTGAGTACTGAGCAGAGCGCCAGCCTGAGCGAGATCACGCTGGCCATCCAGCAACTTGACCAGATCACCCAGCGCAATGCACAAATGGTGGAGTCGTCGGTGCAGGAGACGTCTTTGCTGGAGCACCGCGCTGCCACCTTGTCGGCATCGGTGGCCTCTTTTGCCTTGCAGCAGGGCACGGCCGAAGAGGCGCAGGCCTTGGTGCAGCGCGCAGTCAAGTTGGGCCAGGGGATGTCAGCAGAGCAGTTGATGCGCCAGATCACCGATCCGGCTCAGCCTTTCCATGACCGGGACATGTATGTGTTTGTGCTGGACGAGTCGGGGGCTTACCGGGCGTTTGGCGGCAATCCAGCCAAGGTGGGCAGCAATGTCAAGGACATCCCAGGCATCCAGGGCGAGGTGCTGCTGAACAACATCATCGACCGTGCCAGGGTGGCGCCGGGCTGGGTCGAATACGACATCACCAATCCGGCCACAGGGCGCATGCAGACCAAGATGTCTTTTGTGCAGGCCTTGTCTCAGCCTGGTCTGTACATCGGGTGCGGGGTTTACAAGTCATTGGCCGCCGCCTGAGCGTGGCGGCGCCTGGGGCTCATTCTTCGCCGTTGCTGCCTGGGCTGCGGCGGGCTCGGGCCTTTTGCAGGGCGGCTTCGATCAAGGCGCGTTTGCGCTCCAGTTGGGTCGGATCGCTCAGGCGCGAGTGGGCGCTGATGTCCTGAAGCTTGGCCTGGGCTTCGGCCTGCAAACGGGCATCGTTTTCAGCTTGCTCGCGGGCCTGCCGAGCCTGATGCTGGCGGTAGCGTTGCACGGCAATTTGCGCCTCGGCTTCTGACCAGGCGGCCCAGCCGGTGCGTTCGCCGCTGGCTACCTCCAACTCAATGCAATCGACCGGGCAGACCGGGATGCACAGCTCGCAGCCGGTGCACCAGGGCTCGATCACGGTGTGCATCTGCTTGTTGCTGCCCAGAATGGCGTCGGTGGGGCAGGCTTTCAAGCACAGGGTGCAGCCAATGCACCAGGCCTCGTCGATGAATGCCACGGTGCGCGGCCCCTCTGCGCCGTGCTCCGGGCTCAGGGGAACCCATGGCCGAGCGGTGATGGCCGCCAGCCGGGCAACGCCTTCTGCGCCACCGGGCGGGCATTGATTGATGCCAGCATCGCCCTTGGCCACTGCCGTGGCGTAGGCTTCGCAATCAGGGTAGCCGCAGCGGGTGCACTGGGTCTGGGGCAGCGCCGCATGCAGGCGCGAAATCAGATCCTGCACCGCGCGCTCAAGCCTTGGCTGAAGGGCCGCGGGCGGCCTTGGTGGACGAGGGCTTGGCACTCGCCTTGGCGCTGCTGGCGGTCTTGGCGCGGGCTGTGGGCTTGCCAAGTGTCTCCGCCACGGCCTTGGCGGGTGCGGTGGCCTTGACGGGCGTGCTGGGCACGACGGCCTTGCCGGCAGCTTCTGCCGTCGCGCGGCCACCAGACGCCGCAGTGGCCTGGTGGTCCAGGATGAAGCGCTTCACGGTGGGGTACACCACCTCGCGCCAGCGGCGGCCACTGAAGATGCCGTAATGGCCTGCGCCCTTGGCTTCCAGGTGCTTGCGGTGACCGGCCTCAATGCCGCTGCACAGATCGTGGGCGGCAGCGGTCTGGCCGGAGCCCGAGATATCGTCCAGTTCGCCTTCAACGGTCAGCAGGCCGGTGTTGCGGATGTCTTGTGGACGCACGCGCTCGACCACGCCTTTCTCGCTGCGCACATCCCAGGTGCCCTTGACCAGCTTGAAGTCCTGGAACACGGTCTGGATGGTTTCCAGGTAGTAATCCGCATCCATGTCGAGCACCGCGTTGTACTCGTCATAGAACTTGCGATGGGCCTCGACACTGGCGTCGTCGCCCTTGATCAGGTCCTTGAAGTAGTCGTAGTGGCTGGTGGCGTGGCGGTCCGGGTTCATGGCCACAAAGCCCGTGTGCTGCAGAAAGCCCGGGTAGACGCGACGGCCAGCCCCAGGGAAGTTGTGAGGCACGCGGTAGATCACATTGTTCTCAAACCACTCGAAGCTCTTGTTGGTGGCGAGGTTGTTGACCGACGTGGGCGACTTGCTGGCGTCAATCGGGCCACCCATCATGGTCATCGACAGCGGGAGCTGTTCCTTGCGCGAAGCCATCAGCGACACGGCCGCCAGCACCGGTACGGTGGGCTGGCACACGCTGATCACATGGCAGTTGCCATAGGTGGCCTGCAGGTGGCGAATGAACTCCTGCACGTAATTGATGTAGTCGTCGAGATGGAATTCACCTTCGCTCATGGGCACCAGGCGAGCATTCTTCCAGTCGGTGATGTAGACCTTGTGGTCTTTCAGCATGGTGCGCACGGTGTCGCGCAGCAAGGTGGCGTAGTGGCCCGAAAGCGGTGCCACAATCAACACCACGGGCTGGCCCTTGAGCTTGGTCAGCGTCGCCGGATCATCCGAGAAGCGCTTGAAACGGCGCAACTCACAAAACGGCTTGTCGATCTCCACCCGCTCGTGAATGGCCACACCCACACCATCCACATCGACTGTGGTGATGCCGAACACCGGCTTTTCGTAATCCTTGCCCAGTCGGTACAGCAGGTCGTAGCCTGCAGACATGCGTTGCGCCATGGGGGCCTGGCTCAAGGGCGACAGCGGGTTGCTGTAGAGCTTGGAGGCAGCCTGGGCGAAATCGGCAAACGGCTCCATCATGGAGCGTTGAGTTTCATAGAGCTGATAAAGCATGGGGCGACCTGAGATCGTTATGTTGCACTGCAGCAAATATACCAGTGATCGGGTGGACTTGTCTGGAGTGAAAACACCAATATTGCGTCAAATTTCTTTGTAGGGAACTGTTTTGTGGGTGTTGAATCTGCTTCAGATGAACTCTTCGTTGAGCGCGCCATGAAGCGCAGATCCTGTTTGTCAGCCCTTGCCGGCGTCGGCGCTTTGGCGCCCGCCCTGTCTTGGTCGGCCCTGGCTTCGGCTTGGTCGGGCATGCCGCAGACGCCGCGCATGCCGGTGCTGTTTCTGGGCCATGGGAGCCCCATGAATGCCTTGGGGGACAACGCTTACAGTCGCGCCTGGGCCCAATTGGGGGCTGAGTTCGGGCGACGCTATCCGAAGCCGGCATTGATTCTTTGCATCTCAGCGCATTGGGTGACCGATGGCTTTTGGCTCACGGCCATGAGCCGGCCTCGCACGATCCACGACTTTGGTGGCTTTCCGCAGGCCTTGTTCGATCAGCAATACCCTGCGCCCGGCGCACCGGCCCTGGCCAAGGCCCTGCGCGATGGTATTTTGAAACCAGAGTTGCAACTTGATCAGGATCGCTGGGGTTTTGATCACGGCACATGGTCAGTGCTCAAACCCATGTTTCCGCGCGCGGACATCCCCGTGGTCCAACTGAGCATGGATGGCAGCCGGCCTGCGTCCGAGCATTTCGCCTTGGGACAGCAGTTGGGTGCTTTGCGCGAACGCGGGGTGCTGGTCGTGGGCAGTGGCAACGCGGTGCACAACCTGCGTGCCGCAAGGCGGGATACCCCGAGCACCCAGGCCTACGATTGGGCACATCAGTTCGATGGCTGGGTGCAGGGCCATCTGCAGCGGGGCGAGCTGGAGGCATTGGTCGATTTCCAGGGGCAGGGCGAGGTGGCCCGCCTGGCGCATCCGACGCATGAGCATTATTGGCCCCTGCTCTACGCTGCAGGGGCGGCCAGGCGCACTGAAATGCCCCGCATGTTCAATGCCGATTTCCAGTCGGCCTCGATTTCGATGCGCTCAGTTGTCTGGGGCTGATCCAGCAATAAAAAAACCGCCCATGGGCGGTTGATGTGAATCGGGCAGGGGCAAGCCTTGCCCCTGAGGATTCAGAGAACTCAGGCCACCTTGGCAATCGCCTGGCAGACGTAGTCGATGTTCTTGCTGTTGAGCGCGGCCACGCACATGCGGCCGGTGTCGGTGCCGTACACGCCGAATTCGCTGCGCAGGCGCACCATCTGGTCCTTGTTCAGGCCGGAGTAGCTGAACATGCCGATCTGGGTGGTGATGAAGCTCATGTCCTGCTGCACGCCGGCAGCCTTCAGGCCGTCCACCAGCTTTTGACGCATAGCCTTGATGCGAACGCGCATCTCGCCAAGTTCCTGCTCCCACAGGGCGCGCAGTTCGGGGTTGCCCAGCACGGCGGCCACCACAGCGCCGCCGTGAATGGGCGGGTTGGAATAGTTGGTGCGGATCACGATCTTGAGTTGCGACAGCACGCGCGAAGCTTCTTCCTTGTCGGCGCACAGCACCGACAAGGCGCCCACGCGCTCGCCGTACAGGCTGAAGCTCTTGGAGAACGAGGTGGACACAAAGAAGCTCAGGCCGGCAGCCACGAACTTGCCGATCACGGCGCCGTCTTCAGCAATGCCGTGGCCAAAGCCCTGGTAGGCCATGTCCAGGAAGGGGGTCAGGTTTTTGGCCTTGACGACAGCGATCACTTGATCCCATTGGGCGGCAGTGATGTCGTAACCCGTGGGGTTGTGGCAGCAGGCGTGCAGGACCACGATGGTGCCCGGGGCGGCAGCATTCAATGAGGCCAGCATGCCTTCAAAGTTCACGCCACGCTTTTCGGCGTCGTAATAGGCATAAGACTCGACCGTGAAGCCGGCGTTGGTGAACAGCGCGCGGTGGTTTTCCCAACTGGGGTCGGAGATCAGCACCTTGGCGTCGGGGCTGACCTTCTTCAGGAAGTCGGCGCCGATCTTCAGGCCGCCCGTGCCGCCGATGCCTTGCACCGTGGCCACGCGGCCCGAGGTGACAGGCTCGCTGTCGGCGCCGAACACCAGGCTCTTCACGGCTGCGTCATAGGCGGCGATGCCGTCGATGGGCAGGTAACCGCGGGCGGATGGCTTTTCCATCATGGCCTTTTCGGCTGCCTGCACGCACTGCAGCAGGGGCAGCTTGCCGTTGTCATCGAAATAGACGCCCACGCCGAGGTTGACCTTGTTGGGGTTGGTGTCGGCTGCGAATTGCTCGTTGAGGCCCAGGATCGGATCGCGAGGAGCCATCTCGACGGCTGTGAAGAGAGACATGGAGGAAGTCCTTGAGAGGTTGTCAGTAGCGTCAATCGGCCGCCTCGGTTAGGCTGGCGGATTGGCTTGAATTTTAGCCGCAGGCCGTCACCTGAGTTACCTGAGGCGGCATGGCGGCTGTCACATCGGCCCTTTTACCTACTAAACATGTCCATGTCCGAACCTTCCGAAGTTGATTGCCCTGAGGCCTCCACCGAGCGTCAAGGTCAGTTCGTCACCTTCCCTGGCTCGCCCTTCGAGCTCTTCCAACCCTACCCGCCAGCGGGTGATCAGCCGACCGCCATCAACCAGTTGGTTGACGGCGTGCTCGATGGCGAGGTGTTCCAGACCTTGCTGGGGGTGACCGGGTCTGGCAAGACCTTCACCATGGCCAATGTGATCGCCCGTCTGGGGCGTCCGGCCATCGTGTTTGCGCCCAACAAGACCCTGGCGGCGCAGTTGTACAGCGAGTTCCGTGAGTTCTTTCCGAAGAACGCTGTGGAGTACTTCGTCAGCTACTACGACTACTACCAGCCTGAGGCCTATGTGCCGCAGCGCGACCTGTTCATCGAGAAAGACTCGGCCATCAACGAGCACATCGAGCAGATGCGCTTGTCTTGCACCAAAAGCATCATTGAGCGTCGTGATGTGGTGATCGTGGCCACGGTGTCGGCCATTTATGGCATTGGCGAGCCTGAAAGTTATCACCGGATGGTGATGACGCTGCGTGTGGGCGACAAGCTGGGGCAGCGCGACATCATTGCGCAACTGATCCGCATGCAGTACCAGCGCAACGAGATGGAGTTTTCGCGCGGCAAGTTCCGTGTGCGTGGCGGCACCATCGACATCTTTCCCGCCGAGCACAGCGAGCTGGCCATCCGCATCGAGTTGTTCGATGACGAGATCGAGACCCTTCAGTTGTTCGATCCCTTGACCGGGCGCATCCGCCAGAAGATTCCGCGCTTCACGGTCTACCCTTCCAGCCACTACGTGACTCCGCGGGACCGGGTGCTGGCAGCAGTGGAAACCATCAAGGAAGAGTTGTCCGCCCGCCTCAAAGAGCTGGTGGGCATGGGCAAGCTGGTGGAGGCGCAGCGGCTGGAGCAGCGCACCCGTTTCGATCTGGAGATGCTCAGCGAAGTGGGGCATTGCAAGGGCATCGAAAACTACACCAGGCATCTGTCGGGCGCCGCGCCGGGCGAGCCGCCCTCCACACTGACCGACTACCTGCCCAAGGACGCCATCATGTTCCTGGACGAAAGCCATGTGCTGATCGGGCAGTTGGGCGGCATGTACAACGGCGACCGGGCCCGCAAAACCACGCTGGTCGAGTATGGCTTTCGCCTGCCGTCGGCCCTGGACAACCGCCCGCTGAAGTTCGAAGAGTTCGAAAAGCGCATGCGCCAGATCATCTTTGTGTCCGCCACCCCGGCCAACTACGAGATTGAGCATGCTGGTCAAGTGGTCGAGCAGGTGGTGCGCCCGACCGGCCTGGTTGATCCCGTGGTGGAGGTGCGCCCCGCCACCCATCAGGTGGATGATGTGTTGCAGGAGATCCGCATCCGGGTCGACAAGAATGAACGGGTGCTGATCACCACCCTCACCAAGCGCATGGCCGAGCAGTTGACCGATTACCTGTCGGACAACGGCGTCAAGGTGCGCTACTTGCACAGCGATGTGGATACCGTGGAGCGGGTTGAGATCCTGCGGGATCTGCGCCTGGGTGTGTTCGATGTGCTGGTGGGCATCAACCTGCTGCGCGAGGGCCTGGACATCCCCGAGGTGTCCCTTGTGGCCATTCTGGATGCCGATAAGGAGGGTTTTCTGCGTGCCGAGCGTTCTCTGATCCAGACCATTGGCCGGGCTGCCCGCAACCTGAATGGGCGTGCCATCCTGTATGCGGACCGCATCACCGAGTCCATGCGCAAAGCGATGGGTGAGACCGAGCGCCGGCGCCTCAAACAGATCGCCTACAACGAGGAGCATGGCATCACGCCGCGCAGCATTGTCAAGCAGGTGCGAGACCTGATCGACGGCGTTTACAGCGAAAAAAGTGGACGCGAAGCCGAGAAGCTTGAGCAGTCTGCCCTGCAGAAGGCCCGTGTCGAGGAGATGGGCGAGAAGGACATCGCGCGCGAAATCAAGCGGCTCGAGAAAGAGATGCTGGAGCACGCCCGCAACCTCGAGTTCGAAAAGGCGGCCCAGGCGCGAGACCAGTTGGCCTTGCTCCGGGAGCGGGCTTTCGGTGCCGCAGGCACCGACAACGTGGTGGTTTTGCCTCTGCGAAAGTAACTGGAACTCAATCGGGGCAAGGCCGTTCAAACATCAAGCCAGGCCTTCCAATTGGGCTAACAAACCGATGGTCAGACACTCGATTTGTTTGTACTATCGACCCAATTGATTGAATTGTGACTGCTTGGTATTTTTACCTGACTGTTTAATTTGGCCTTAGTGATATACTTGACGCAAACAGTCAAGAACCCAGAACGATGAAGGGCCGGCCCCAAGAGCCGGATAACGGGGTGAGGACGGAGCCTGCGGCACACCGCTGCAAGGCATTTGAAACAAGACCAAGCCTGATGAAGGAGCTTGATATGCGTCTCACAACCAAAGGCCGCTTTGCGGTGACCGCGATGATCGACCTGGCATTGCGCCAGAACAATGGCCCGGTCACCCTGGCTGCCATCAGCCAGCGCCAGCAGATTTCGCTGTCCTACTTGGAACAGTTGTTCGGCAAGCTGCGCCGGCATGAACTGGTCGAGTCCACCCGCGGGCCTGGCGGTGGCTACACCCTGGGTCGCAAGGCGTCTGACATCACCGTGGCCGACATCATCGTGTCGGTCGACGAACCCATTGACGCCACCCAATGCGGTGGCAAGGAAAACTGCCTGGGCGAAGCGGGCCGTTGCATGACGCACGAGTTGTGGTCGGCCCTGAACCAGCGCATGGTTGAGTTTCTCGATTCGGTCACGCTGCAGAAGCTGGTCGAAGAGCAGATTGCCAAGGGTGTGCAGGTCGAGGACAAGCCTGTGCTGCGCCGTGCCATTTCGAGCACGCCGGTGGTCAAGCCCATTCGCGTCAACGCGCCGAATTCGGTGTTTGCCTTGGGCAACGTCTTCGCCAAATCGTGATGTTTTGAACGCCGGCGCGCTCTGCGGGCGCCGCCGGTTTACCCGATTGCTGTTGCTATTCAGCAAGCAAGCCAGTTTTGATAGAGCCAGCCATGGACATGACCCCTCATTTCCCCATTTACCTTGACTACGGTGCTACCACGCCCGTCGACCCCCGTGTTGTCGATGCGATGATCCCGTGGTTGCGTGAGCATTTTGGCAATGCCGCCTCGCGCAGCCATGCCTGGGGTTGGGAAGCCGAAGAAGCGATCGAAAAGGCCCGCGGCCAGGTTGCCGACCTGATCGGTGCTGACCCGCGTGAAATCGTCTGGACCAGCGGTGCCACCGAATCCATCAACCTGGCCCTCAAGGGCGCAGCCCAGTTCTACAAGGGCAAGGGTAAGCACCTCATCACCCTGAAGACCGAACACAAGGCCGTGCTTGACACCATGCGCGAGTTGGAGCGCCAGGGCTTTGATGTGACCTACATGGATGTCCAGGAAGATGGTCTGCTGGACCTCGAGGCCCTCAAGGCAGCGATTCGTCCTGACACCATCCTGATCAGCGTCTTGTTCGTCAACAACGAGATCGGTGTCATCCAGGACATTCCGGCGATCGGCGCCCTGTGCCGCGAAAAAGGCATCTTGTTGCACGTTGATGCAGCCCAGGCCACAGGTCGTGTCGAGATCGACATGAACAAGTTGCCCATCGACCTGATGAGCATGACGGCCCACAAAACCTACGGCCCCAAGGGCGTCGGCGCGTTGTATGTGCGTCGCAAGCCCCGTGTCCGTCTTGAAGCCCAGATCCATGGCGGTGGCCATGAGCGCGGCATGCGTTCGGGTACCTTGCCCACCCACCAGATCGTCGGCATGGGCGAGGCTTTCCGCATCGCCAAGGCCGAGATGGCGGAAGGCAACGCCAAGGCCTACGCCCTGCAGCAACGCCTGCTCAACGGCCTGAAGGACATCGAACAGGTGTTCATCAATGGCAGCCTGGAGCACCGCGTGCCGCAGAACCTCAACATGAGCTTCAACTTTGTTGAAGGCGAGTCGTTGATCATGGGCATCAAAGGTCTGGCCGTGTCATCGGGTTCGGCCTGCACCTCTGCCAGCCTGGAGCCCAGCTATGTGTTGCGCGCCCTGGGTCGCAGTGACGAGTTGGCTCACAGCAGCCTGCGCATGACCATCGGCCGTTTCACGACCGAAGAAGAAATCGATTACGCCATCGGCACCATCCGCGAAAACGTCACCCGCCTGCGCGAGCTCAGCCCGCTGTGGGAGATGTACAAGGACGGCGTCGATCTGAGCACCATCCAATGGGCCGCGCACTGAGCGCACGCCCCATCAAGAACTGAGGACCTGGCCATGGCTTATTCTGAAAAAGTGGTAGACCACTACGAAAACCCGCGCAACGTGGGCTCTTTTGACAAGGGTGATGAATCGGTGGGCACCGGCATGGTGGGCGCACCGGCCTGCGGCGACGTGATGAAGCTGCAGATCAAGGTGAACCCGCAGACCGGCGTGATCGAAGATGCACGCTTCAAGACCTACGGTTGTGGCTCTGCCATCGCATCGAGCTCACTGGTCACCGAGTGGGTCAAGGGCAAGACGCTGGATGAGGCGGCTGCGCTTAAAAACAGCCAGATCGCCGAAGAACTGGCCCTGCCGCCTGTGAAGATCCACTGCTCCATCCTGGCTGAAGACGCCATCAAGGCTGCAGTGAGCGACTACCGACAAAAGCACACGCAGTAAACCATGGCTGTGACCCTGACTGAAGCGGCTGCCCGGCATGTGAGTCGATACCTGTCCCGACGGGGCAAGGGCATTGGCGTTCGGCTGGGCGTCAAGACCACCGGCTGCTCTGGCCTGGCTTACAAGCTGGAGTATGTCGACGACATGGCCCCTGAAGACATCGTCTTTGAAGGCCATGGCGTGAAGGTGCTGATCGACCCCAAGAGCCTGGCCTACATCGACGGCACCGAGCTCGACTTTGTGCGTGAGGGCCTCAACGAAGGTTTCCGCTTCAACAACCCCAACGAACGCGATCGTTGCGGCTGCGGCGAAAGCTTCCGGGTCTGACACCGGGCTGTGCCGGCCGGCATTGGCCGGCCTCTTGCTTGATGAAACCGCCTTCACCTGCGTGCTGGCGGTTTTTTACTGAATGCCATGAACCTGCAATCCAATGATTTCGAGTTGTTCGGCGTGCCCGAGCGCTTCGCCCAAGAGCGCGCTGCGCTCGATCAGCGCTGGAAAGACCTGCAGCGCGAGGCCCATCCCGACCGTTTTGCTGCGCAAGGTGGGGCGGCTCAACGAGTGGCCATGCAATGGTCGGTGCGCATCAATGAGGCCTACCAGCGCTTGAAAGACCCGCTGCGTCGCGCTGCCTACCTGTGCGAGTTGCGCGGCGCCCCCATCGAGGCGGAGAACAACACCGCCATGCCCGCCGCCTTCCTGATGCAGCAGATGGAGTGGCGTGAAGCGCTCGACGATGCGAGCAGCGCCGCTGCCCTGAATGGACTGGATGCGGAAGTGCGGGCTGCACGGGCCCAGGCCATCGAGGCCTGCCGCCGCCTGCTGGACGATGAACAGCAGTTTGCTGCTGCTGCCCAGCAGGTCAGAGCCCTCATGTTCATTGCGCGATTTGAGCGCGACATTGAGTCCCGGCTGGATCAACTGGGACAATAAGCGTTTGTCGCATTTGTGGCGTTTGCCACATTCCCCGAACCCGAAAAGAATTCCATGGCGCTTCTCCAGATTTCCGAGCCCGGTCAGTCTCCCGATCCCCACCAGCGTCGCATTGCCGTGGGCATCGACCTGGGCACCACCCATTCGCTGGTGGCCGCCATGCGCAATGGCGTGGCCGAATGCCTGCCCGATGCCCAGGGGCGGGTCATCTTGCCGTCGGCCGTCCGTTACCTGGACGGGGGAGGGCGCCAGATTGGTTTTGATGCGCTGCCGGCCCAGTCCACCGACCCCCGGAACACCATCGTCTCGGTGAAGCGCTTCATGGGGCGCGGCCTGAACGACCTCAAGGACGTCTCGCGCCTGCCCTACCAATTTGTGGGTGAGGCGGGGCAGGGCATGGTCAGCCTGCAGACGGTTGCCGGCGTCAAGTCGCCGGTCGAGATCAGCGCAGAAATCCTGGCCACCCTGCGCTACCGGGCAGAGGACAGCTTCAACGACGACCTGTATGGTGCCGTCATCACCGTGCCGGCCTATTTCGATGATGCCCAGCGCCAGGCCACCAAGGATGCGGCCCAGCTTGCCGGCATCAAGTTGCTGCGCCTGATCAACGAACCCACTGCCGCAGCCATCGCTTATGGCCTGGACAACGCCAGCGAGGGCATCTATGCCGTGTACGACCTGGGTGGCGGCACCTTTGACATCTCCATCCTGCGCCTGACCCGGGGCGTGTTCGAGGTGATTGCCACCGGGGGCGATTCGGCCCTGGGCGGGGATGACTACGATCAAGCCTTGGCCGCGTGGGTGCTGGCGCAGACCGGTGTCCAGACCGCCGACGTGCATGACCTGGCCCGCCTGAGGGTGGCAGCGCGGGCCTGCAAAGAGGCACTCACGCAGGCCGAAGCCGTCGATTTCGTGGCCGACCTGAGTACCGGCTCCTTGCGCCAGGCGGTGCGCCGCAGTGATTTCCATGTCGCAACCGAGGCCTTGACCGCCCGCACCCTCGCAGCGGTGCGAAAAGCCTTGCGTGATGCACAACTTGAGCGTGACGAGGTGCAGGGGGTGGTCATGGTCGGGGGCTCCACCCGCATGCCCCAGGTGCAGCAGGCCGTGCACGATTACTTTGGCAAGGCCCCGCTCAACAACCTCAACCCCGACGAGGTGGTGGCCCTGGGGGCCGCCGTCCAGGCCAACCAACTGGCCGGCAATGATCACAGCGGTGATTTGTTGCTGCTCGATGTGATTCCGCTGTCGCTGGGGCTGGAGACCATGGGCGGGTTGGTGGAGCGCATCGTGCCGCGCAACCAGACCATTCCGACCGCGATGGCGCAAGACTTCACCACCTACCAGGATGGCCAGACCGCCCTGGCCTTGCATGTGGTGCAGGGTGAGCGCGATCTGGTTGCCGATTGCCGCAGTCTGGCGCGCTTTGAGTTGCGCGGCATTCCGCCGATGGCGGCAGGCGCTGCGCGCATCCGGGTCACCTTCACGGTGGACGCCGACGGCCTGCTGCAAGTGGCGGCTCGCGAGATGATCAGCGGTGTCGAGGCGGCGATCGAAGTCAAGCCGTCCTATGGTCTGTCCGATGAACAAATCGCCCGCATGCTGCAAGACAGCTTCAGCACCGCGCAGCAGGACATGCAGGCCCGTGCCCTGGCCGAAGCCCGTCTGGAGGCCGACCGCATGGTGCTGGCCACCCGCAGTGCCTTGAACGCCGATGGCGATCTGTTGTCAGACGCCGAGCGTGCCACCCTGGACAGCTTGATTGAAGCTGCCCTGGCGGCCAAGTTGCTGGAGGAGGCCAAGGCCATCGAAGCCGCCACCGAGGCCCTGGCCAAGGGCACCGAAGCCTTTGCGGCCAGCCGCATGAACAGGGGCATCCAGCAGGCCCTGGCTGGCCGCCAGGTCGACTCGCTCTGAGCCCCAGCCGGACGTCCGAAATCAAGGCCCAACCCTTTACCGATCCACCGCCATGCCCGTCATCAAAATCTTGCCCCACCCCGAGTACTGTCCCGAAGGCACCGAAATCAAGGTGGCCACCGGCACCAACATCTGTGAGGCACTGCTCGACAACGACATCCACATCGAGCATGCCTGCGACATGAGCTGCGCCTGCACCACCTGCCACGTGATCGTGCGCGAGGGCTTCAACTCACTCAACGAGCCTGAGGAAACCGAGGAAGACCTGCTGGACCGTGCCTGGGGCCTGGAGCCTCAGTCACGCCTCAGTTGCCAGGCCATCGTGGCCCGAGACAATCTGACGATTGAAATCCCCAAATACACGATCAACCACGCCAAAGAGAACCACTGATGTCGCGCCAGATCGTCTTTGACACCGAGACCACCGGCCTGTCCGCCGAGAACGGCGACCGGGTGATTGAAATCGGCTGTGTCGAGCTCGTCAACCGCAAGCTGACGGGCCGCAACCTGCATTACTACCTGAACCCCGAGCGGGACAGCCATGAGGATGCGTTGCGCATCCACGGCCTGACCACCGAGTTTCTGCGTGACAAACCCAAGTTCGCGGCGGTGGTCGACGAGTTCCTGGATTACATCCAGGGCTCCGAGCTGATCATCCACAACGCAGCCTTCGACGTCGGCTTCCTCAACAAAGAGCTGGAGCTGCTGGGCCGCCCTCCTTTGAAGAGTTATGTCTCGGGCGTGATCGACACCCTGGCCCTTGCCAAGGAGATGTACCCAGGCAAGCGCAATTCGCTGAATGGATTGTGTGAGCGTCTGGGGGTCGACAACACCGGTCGTACCCTGCACGGCGCCTTGCTCGATGCCGAGCTGCTGGCGGATGTGTACGTCTACATGACGCGAGGCCAGGATGCCTTGCTGATCGACGCCGGCTCCGAGGAGGAAACCCAGACCCAGATGGTGGCTTTCGATCTGAGCGGCATCGAGCTGCCGGTGCTGGACGCCAGCGAGCAAGAGCTGGCTGCGCACGCCGATGTCATGGCCCAGCTCGATAAATCGAGTGGCGGCAAAACAATTTGGCGAACTTTCGAAAAAAGCTAAAAAACTGTGCCATAATAGAGTTCTTGACGCGGTGAAGCACTAAACGATAAGTAAAGCGCAACACGATAAGCGGCAAGGGCGATTAGCTCAGCGGTAGAGCACTGCATTCACACTGCAGGGGTCACATGTTCGATCCATGTATCGCCCACCAACACTGCTGATTGCATGCCGATGCAGTCAGCGCAAAAACCCCGAAAGTCTAAACGACTTCTCGGGGTTTTTTGTTTTCTGCCTCATTTTCCTGCGCCGGCCCTGCATTCGGGTTGTGCCGGGCCCCTCAGGGGTCTTCGGCCACCTATCATCTGCTTGCCTGCCCTCAGACAGGTTGCGCCTGAGGGCCTGGGTTGCTGTCGGGCGGCTTTGTCTTCATGTGTTCGGGGCCGGGCCCCTCTCCTGGAACGGTGTAATGGCTCACGAAGAAGCTTTGATGTCCGATGCCGGTGCCGCCATGGCCTTGCTGCGCGCAGACTTGGCGGAGCGTCATTTGCGGCGCCTGGCCTGGCTGGTGTCCGGCAGCGCTCTGCTGATGGGCTTGAGTCAGTGGATTGCGCAAGTACCGTTGTCCTTGGCGGCGCCCGGCCTGCTGGCAGCCCTGTTGGGCGCCGTTGGCACGCTGTTGTGCTTGCGCGCCGCAGCCTGGCGTGCTGCAGCTTGGTGCCTATGGGTGGGGGTCATGGCGTGGATGGCGTGTGCCGCCGTGTTCACCGCGCTGGATCGCTCTTTGCTGGCCGGCGCCTACATCATGATCGGAGCCCTGAGTGGCTGGATGCTGGGCCGTCGGACCATGCTGGCGTCAATGCTGCTGTCCCTGGGGGCCATGCTGGCGTTCGAGCTGCAAGGCTTGGGCTCTTTTGCTGAGTTGCCCCTATTGACCTTGCAGCGCACCTTGTCCGGCTGGGTGCTTGCGTTTGGCCTGTGCGCCTATCTTTTCTACCAGGTGTTTCGCGATGGCGAACAGCAACTGATCGGTCTGGCCCTGGCCCGTCAACGCTACGAGGCGCGCAGCCGTCACTTCGAGAACATCGCCGAACACGTGCCCTCCATGCTCTCGCACTGGGGTCAGGACGGGCGCTGCCGGTGGGTCAACCAGCGCTATGCCAAGGCCCTGGGCCGGCATCCGACAGAGCTGGTGGGCTGCCGCATGCAAGATCTGTGGGATGCAGACATCTGCGACACGATGCGTCCCTTGATCGAGCGCGTGCTGCGTGGCGAGGACGTGCGTGAGGAAATCGTCGTGTCCTGGGGGGGCCAGTCACCCCGAACCATCCTGTTGCATCTGGTGCCCGAGCGTGCGGGTTCCCTCCCTCAGGCGGCAGGCGAGGGGGAGCCGGCTCAGGCCCCAGGCGCCGTGATCGGCTGGTTCGGCCAGATGCGCGACATCACGCGGCAGCATCGGCAGGCCCAACTGGTGCTTGAAAGCCGCCAACGCTGGCGGCTGGCCGTTGAAGTGGCCGGCCTGATCTATTGGGAGCTGGACCGTGCCACTGATCTGGTGCGCTGGGGCGCCGATGACGAGCAACCCCTGCGCATGAGCCACAGCCCGCTGGCCAGCCTGGTGTCGCCCTGGAATTGGTCTGAGTTCTCTCGCCAGTTCATCCACCCCGATGACCAGCCCGCCGTTGCACGGGCGGTCGAAGAGGCCTGGATCAGTGGTCTTCTGAACACCCAGTACCGCCTTCTTGCGCCCACGGGTGACCTTCAGTGGGCATTGGTCAGGGCCCAGGTTGTTCGTGACCCGGATGGGGCGCGCATGGTAGGCGTGTGGCAGAACATCACGGCTGCAGAGCTGGCGCGAGAGGCCCTGGTGCTCAGTGAAACCCGGCTGCAGGCCTTGTTGGACAACACGCCCGCGGTGGCCGTGCAACAGTACGACCTGCAAGGCCGTGTGCTGTATTGGAACAGTGCCTCCGAGCAGTTCTATGGGATCGCCAATCCCAAGGCCCTGGGGCAGACCCTGCCAGACCTGGTGCCGGGTTGGGCCGACGCCAGCTCGGCCGGCCGCGTCCAATGGCAGCAGGCTTTCCAGCAGCTGTGCCACGAAGGCCCGGCGCAGAGTTTTGAGTTGGGCATCACCACCCCCGACGGTGAGCCTCGCTGGCAGCTGTGTTCGCTGTTTCGCCTGCCCGAGTTCGATGGCCAGGTGCGTCTGGTGTGCATGGGCATCGACATCACCGAGCGGCATCGGGCCGAAGAAGCCTTGCGCGCGCTGCAGCAAGGCTTTGAATCGGCCTTCTATGGCAGCCCCACGCCGGCCCGCATTTTCTCCACCCTCGATTTCGGGCACACGCTGGCTTGCAACGACGCCCTGTGCCGCCTGGTGGGGCACTCCCGCGAGCAATTGCTCAGCCACAACATCCGTGACCTGAACCTGCATGCCGACACACCGGCGCGAGACCGCTTGCTGCAGCGCCTGCAACGCGAAGGGCGGATCGAAGGGCTTGAAATGGACCTGCGCCACCCTTCGGGTGAAGT
Organism: Curvibacter sp. GW821-FHT01G03; assembly: GCF_059422285.1. Taxonomy (NCBI): domain Bacteria; kingdom Pseudomonadati; phylum Pseudomonadota; class Betaproteobacteria; order Burkholderiales; family Comamonadaceae; genus Curvibacter; species Curvibacter sp. GW821-FHT01G03. The sequence continues at coordinate 67,471 of NZ_JBWKWP010000004.1, read as the reverse complement.
TCGCACCGTGCTCACCTACATGCAGCCCGTGTCCTGGCAAGGGCGGGCGGCGTGGCAAAGCCAACTGGTGGACATCACCGAGCGCAAACGGGCCGAAGAAGAGCTGCGCAACAGCCGGCGCCTGCTGGAACGCGTGGTCGACGCCATCCCCATGGGCATCTTCGTCAAGGACACCGAGTCCAACTACCTGCTGGTCAACCAGTGGATGGCCAACTTCATGGGCAGCACCAAGCAACAATTGCTGCAGCACACCAATGCCCTGCCTGTGGCCCACCGGGTGCGCAGCAAATCACTCGACGACGATGATTGGGTCTATCAACACCGGCAGACCTTGGTGCAGCCTGAGGCTGAGCTGGCCGGACCCGATGGCGCCATGGTGCCCTTCCACAGCGTCAAGATCCCGTTGTTCGATGAGTCCGGCGAGCTCACCGGCCTGTTGGGGGTCAACCGCAGCATCGTCGAAGAAAAAATGGCCCAGGCCTCGCTGCAAGCCAGCGAGCGACGCCTGGCACTGCTGTTCCAGGATTCCCCGGCCGCCCTGGCCGTGATCGGCGACAGCGGGCTCTACCTCGACGTCAACCGCAGCTGGCTGCGCCTGTTTGGCTATGCGCCCGAACAGGTGGTCGGCCATGGTTCCACCGAGTTCGGTCTGTTTGTCTCGGCGCTGGACCGTGACCGTCTGTATGAAACCTTGCGCCGTGACGGCGCAGTTGACGAACTGGAGATTGCCCTTCGGCGCAGCAATGGCGAGGTCCTCGACTGTGTGGCCTCCGGCCGCACCCTCGATCTTGAAGGCCAGCGCAGCTACCTGTTCGGCATTGTGGACATCACCGACCAACGCCGAGCCCGTCAACAGATGGAGCAGATGAACCACCTTCTGGAGGCCGCGGTCACCCAACGCACCCAGGCCCTCACCCAAGCCAACCACGAGTTGACCGAGGCACTGGCTTCGCTGCACAGCACCCAGGACGAATTGCTGCGATCGGAAAAGCATGCGGCCCTGGGGCGCATGGTGGCTGGAGTGGCCCATGAGCTCAACACCCCGATCGGCAACAGTGTCTTGGTCGCCACCACGCTGCGCTCCGAGGTCGAGCAATTCGGGCGTGTGGCCAGCCAGGGGCTCACCCGAAGCGGCCTGGCCCTTCACGTCAGCCAGACCCACGACGCGGTGGGCATGCTGCTCAAGAACCTCAGCCGCGCCGCGGATCTGATTGCCACCTTCAAGCAGGTGGCGGCCGACCAGACCAGCCTGCAGCGGCGCCATTTCATGTTGGATGAGGTGGTGCGCGAGATCCTGCAAATGCACCAGCCCACGCTGCGCCGCGGCGGTCTGCAGGTGGTGGCCCAGGTGCCTGGCGATCTGCAGTTCGACAGCTACCCGGGGCCTTTGGGGCAGGTCTTGCTCAATCTGCTCAGCAATGCCATTGAGCATGCCTACGAAGACCGCCCCCCTGGGCAGGTGCAGATCCAGGCCTGGAGCCTGCCGCAGGGCCGGGTGCGCCTGGAGGTGCGCGACCAGGGGCGGGGCATGTCGGCCGACACCCTGCGGCGCATCTTCGATCCGTTCTACACCACCCGTCTGGGGCGGGGCGGCACCGGCCTGGGGCTGGCCATCTGCCAGACCCTGGTGACCCGTGTGCTGGGGGGCAACATCACCGTGCAAAGTGAGTTGGAGCAGGGCACCTGCTTCTGCATCGATCTGCCCTTGCACGCGCCGGTGGTCGGTACCCCGGGGCTCGCCGAACTGCCGGGGCAGGCCTTGCCGGCCGCGGGCTTCATCGCAGGTCCTTGACCTCGCGGCTCACCAGTCCAAAAAACCGGTCGTAAAACGTGGCCGCCAGGATCGTCTCCGAGCCCACCTTCACCATCGAGTCCTGGGTTGACGACAGCGGCAGTGAAATGGAGCCGATCGCGCTCACCCCCACGCTGGTGGCCGAGCTGCTTTTCTTCACCGCATAGCGGTCTTGTTGCGCCGTCACATAGGCGGTGGCGATGTTCTTGTCGCGTCCGTCTGGCACGCACACGATGGTGAAGGTGATCTCCAGATGGGTGTCGCCATCGGGCTGAAAGCTTTTCTGCCCATTGATGCTGGAAGGTTTGGCCTGGGTGATCACATAGCCCTGGCTCAACAAGGCGCGGCGAGCCGCTTCGCAGGTGGTCTCCGCACTGGCATCAAACAGGCGCGAGAAATTCTCGTTGGGCTGAAACTGCTCCGCCTGGTAGGCCGAGTGGCCCGGCGCAGGTTTGCTGCCGCTCAACAGGCTGCAGCCCGACAAGGCCAGCAGCAGGATCAGGGGCAGGGCGGCCCGGTGGGCCAGATGCACAGGCGGCAACGAAAACAGGGTCATGGGAACGATGAAGCCGACAGGTTGGAGGGCTGAGCCCCATCCGGCATTATTGCGCCATCCTGCCACCCATCTGCCCAGCGGGCGCTAAACCCAGCGCCCGCGAGCCGTCGTTCACGCAGGCTTGACGCCGATGTGGTAAAGGCCCCAAGGGCACTTGGCAAAGCCTTCGTTCAGCGGCTTGCCCTTGAGCGAAGGGATGTTTTCGGGGTCGTACACCGCCCATTGCGGTCCCAGCCCACCCAGGCCCATCGGCTTGCCATCCAGGTGGGTGGCCACGATCATCTGGCGGTCGCGGATCTCGGCCACCGTCAGCGTCACGTTGTAGCCGTCCACGGCCCGCAGTTCGATCGGGCGGTTGGCCTGCAAGGTCACACCGGCGGCTTCCAGCACCGTGGTCAGCAGCGGGCCGCTCAGCTCATGGGGTTTGCTGTCGTATTCCAGGCGGGGCCGGATGCTGATCGCTGGCAGCCGGGCCAGGCTGCTGGCGGTGAAGGTGGTGGCCTGTTTGAACTCGATGCCTTGCTTGGCCATCATCTGGTCCAACGCGTGGTCGAGGGCACCCCGGTTGGGCTTGCCCACCGCACCTGTCACGGTCAGCAGCACAGGCTCTGCGCTGGCCGCAGGCTGGGCCCGGGCCGGTGCGTTCAGGGTGCCGAGGGCCAGGCCGGTCAGGCCGGCCAGGGTCATGAAGTCTCTTTTTTCCATGGTGTTTCTCCGCGCCGCTTCGGGCGCGCACCATTTTGCCTGCCGTTGGTATCGGCTTCAATGTGACCCGGGGTGCACAGGGGCTCAATCGGCGTCGCGCGCGAACACGGTGTGTCGCTTCTGGGCCCGCTCGTATTGGCGCGCGATGCTGCCGCACACCAGATCGCACAGCTGGTAGACCGATTCATCCGCAATGCGGTAGTAAACGCTGGTGCCGCGCGCCTCGCGGCTGACCAGGCCGTGCTTGGTCAGGTGGCTCAGGTGGCGCGAGATGTTGGCCGGCGTGAAGCCGCAGGCCTGGGCCAGGTCGCCCACATTGTGCTCACCACCGCGCAGCAGGTTCAGCAGTTGCAAGCGGGTCGGTTCCGACAGCACCTGAAAGTAGGCGGCGACCTCTTCCAAGGCCTCTTGCGGCATGTTTTCCATCGTCAGTTCTTCCATGACCAGCAGCCGGCCATGGCGGCCAGCTTCACTGGTTTTGAATACTATCACTTGCTTATTTAACTGAATAGCTAAATAATGAATAAAGCGCATCGCCATGCCTCTCTTCGTCGAAAGCCTTTGTCCATGAAACTCCGACCCCTTGCCACTTTGGCGCTCTCTCTGGGCCTGCTTGCCACCCTTCCGCTGGGGGCGGCTGAGCGGGTGGCACTGCGGTCGGTGCCGGTCGCGGTGGTGAAGGGCGCGGCCCAGGCCACGGCCCTCGATGCGGTGGTGGAGGCTGGGCGCCAGACCGTGATTGCCGCCCAGGTCCAGGGGGCCATCGTGGCTTTGCCGGTGAAGGCGGGTGACACCGTCAAGACCGGTCAGTTGCTGATGCGCCTGGACGCACGGGGCGCCCAATCGGGGGTGGACGTGAGCCAGGCCCAGTTGGAAGCGGCCAAGGCCCTGGCCGCCCAGGCCCTGCGTGAACACCAGCGGCAGAAAGCCTTGTTCGAGCAGCAATACGTCAGCCAGGCCGCCCTGGAGCGCAGCCAGGCCGCCCTGCAGGCGGCCGAGGCCCAGGTGCGTGCCACCTCTGCACAGACTGCGGCCGCGCACACCCAGTCGGGTTACTACAGCGTGAGCGCACCCTATGCGGGCGTGATCAGCGAGCTCCCCCTGTCCCTGGGCGACCTGGCCTCGCCCGGTCGGCCTTTGCTCACCCTGTTCGATCCGGCCTCACTGCGCATCAGCGTGCAGGTGCCCGAGTCGCTCGCCTCCGGCCTGACCGCTTCCAGTGCTTTGCAGGGGCAGATCAGGGTGCTGGTGGACGGCGTGCCGGCGTTTGTGGCGCCGCAGTGGCAGTGGTTGCCCGCAGTCGACCCGATCAGTCATACCCGCACGCTGCGCCTGACCCTGCCTGCCGACCGGTCTGGCGCGCTGGCCCCGGGCCGCTTTGCCCGCGTCTGGCTGCCAGCTGCAGGGGCCGGTGCGGCACCTGCCAGGCTGTATGTGCCGCAAACGGCCGTGCTGCGGCGAGCAGAGTTGCAGGCGGTGTATGTCCTCGAGGCGCAGGGTCGCCCGGTGCTGCGTCAGGTGCGCCTGGGCGAAGCCCGCGGCGATCAGGTGGAAGTGTTGTCAGGCCTGCGCGAGGGCGAATCCGTGGCCCTCGATCCCCAGGCTGCGGCCCAGGTGCGCTGACATGAACCACCCCAAGCATGACGCCCCCCGCCTGGGTCTGGCGGGCCGCACCGCAGCGTTGTTCCAGAGCGCCCAGATCACCCCCCTTCTGGCCCTGGTGGCCTTGCTGCTGGGCCTGTTCGCCGTGCTGGTCACCCCGCGCGAGGAAGAACCCCAGATCAATGTCACCATGGCCAACGTGCTGATTCCCTTCCCGGGGGCCAGCGTGGCCGATGTCGAGCAGATGGTGGCCACGCCGGCTGAGCAGGTGCTGGCGCAGATGGCCGGCACCGAGCACGTCACCTCGGTGTCGCGCCCCGGCCTGGCCGTGGTCACCGTTCAATTCAAGGTGGGCGTGTCGCGCACCGAGGCGCTGGTGCGCCTGCACGACACCGTGCGCAGCCACAACGACTGGCTGCCGCCCGGATTGGGCGTGCTCGAACCCCTGATCAAACCCAAAGGCATCGACGATGTGCCCATCGTGAGCCTGACCCTGTACAGCCCCGATCCTGCCATCGGTGCCTACGACCTGGAGCGTGTCGCCCACAGCCTGGAGCTGGAACTCAAGCGCGTGCCTGGCACCCGCGAAGTGCGCAGCCTGGGGGGGCCGGGTCATGCCGTGCAGGTGCAATTGGACGTGGCGCGCATGGCCGCCCTGGGCATCACCCTGGACGACCTGCGCCGGGCCCTTCAAGGGGCCAACCAGGGCGCTCCTCTGGGTGATCTGCTGCAGGCCAACCAAGCGCTGGCGATCGAAGCCGGCCCTTACCTGGGCAGTGCCCGTGAAGTGGCCGATCTGGTGGTGGCGGTGCGAGAAGGCCGGCCTGTGTTCCTGCGCGATGTGGCTGAGGTGCGCGATGGCGCCCCGGCGGCCACAAGCCTGGTGTGGCATGGCTTGGGCGCAGGGCAGGGCACTGACGCCAAGGCGGTCGGCAGCGAATACCCTGCTGTCACGCTGGCCATCACCAAGAAGCCTGGCGAAAACGCCATCGACGTGGCCAACGGCGTCATGGCCCGCGTGGCCCAGCTGCGCAACACCCTCATCCCCGAGGCCGTGCAGGTGGCTGAAACCCGCAACTACGGCGCCACCGCCAACGACAAGGCACAAAAGCTGATCCAGAAGCTGCTGTTCGCCACCGCCTCGGTGGTGGCCCTGGTGTTCGTCGCGCTGGGCCGGCGCGAGGCGGCCATCGTCGGCAGCGCCGTGATCCTCACCCTCACCGTCACCCTGTTCGCTTCCTGGGCCTGGGGCTTCACCCTCAACCGGGTGTCGCTGTTCGCGCTGATCTTCTCCATCGGCATCCTGGTCGATGACGCCATCGTGGTGGTCGAGAACATCCACCGCCACCAACTGCTGCACCCCGGCAAGACCCTGGCCGAACTCATTCCTGGCGCGGTGGATGAAGTGGGGGGCCCCACCATCCTGGCCACTTTCACCGTGATCGCCGCGCTGCTGCCCATGGCCTTTGTCAGCGGCCTGATGGGCCCCTACATGAGCCCCATCCCCATCAATGCCAGCATGGGCATGCTGCTGTCGCTGCTGATCGCCTTCATCGTCACGCCGTGGTTGTCGCGCCTGTGGATGAAGCCCCATGCCTCAAGCACCGGGGCGGCCAGCGCACAGGGTTCCGCCACCGGCCTCGCATCGCGCCTGGAGCAGGGCTTTCATCGCGTCTTCACCCCTTTGCTCGACGAGCAGCGGGGCGCCCGCAACCGCCACCTGCTGGGCTTGGCGGTGGCCGGCCTGATCGCCGTGTCGGTGGCCTTGCCGGTCGCGGGCCTGGTGGTGCTCAAGATGCTGCCCTTTGACAACAAGTCCGAGTTCCAGGTCGTGGTCGACCTGCCCGCTGGCACGCCAGTTGAGCAGACGGCGGCCGTGTTGCATGAGCTGGGGGTCTTTCTGGCCCAGCAACCCGAGGTCACCGACTACCAGGCCTATGCCGGCACGGCGGCCCCGATCAACTTCAATGGCCTGGTGCGCCAGTACGACCTGCGCGCCAGCAGCGAGCTGGGCGATCTGCAGGTCAACCTGGTCGACAAGCACCACCGCAGCGAGCAAAGCCATGCGATTGCCAGCCGCCTGCGTCCGGCGCTGCAGCAGATCGGCCAACGCTTCGGTGCCAACGTCAAGGTGGTTGAAGTGCCCCCGGGCCCCCCGGTGCTGGCTCCGCTGGTGGCCGAGATCTATGGCCCCACGGCTGAAGGCCGGCTCAGCCTGGCAAGGCAGGTGCGAGCCATCTTCAGCCAGACCGAATCGGTGGTCGATGTCGACGACTCTTCCATCGCCGCGGCCCCGCGCAAGCTGGTGCTGATCGACCGGCCAAAGGCCGCCGCCGCGGGCATCCCGCAGGCCGCCATCGTGGCCACCTTGCGCGCTGGCCTCAGTGGCGAAGCCGCCACCTACCTGCGCGATGCCAGCAAGTACCCCACGCCGGTGCTGCTGCGCCTGCCCCCAGAGCGTCAGGGCGATCTTGAGGCCCTGCTGCAGCTGCAGGTGCGCGGCCCTTCGGGCCGGGCGGTGGCCATCCGCGAGCTGGTCCGCCTGAGCGACAGCCAGCGTGAGCAGCCGGTCTATCACAAGGATCTGCAGCCCGTGAACTTCGTCACCGGTGACATGGCCGGCCGCATCGACAGCCCCTTGTATGGTCTGTTCAAGATGCGCCGTTCCATCCAGGCCCTGGTGTCACCCGGCGGCGCTGCCTTGCAGGAGTACTTCATTCAGGCCCCAGCCGAGTCGCAGCGCGACTACGCCCTCAAATGGGATGGCGAGTGGCAGATCACCTACGAGACCTTCCGCGACATGGGTGCCGCCTATGGCGTGGGCCTGATCCTGATCTACCTGCTGGTGGTGGCCCAGTTTGGCTCCTACCTCACGCCCTTGATCATCATGGCGCCGATCCCGCTCACCATCATCGGCGTGATGCCCGGGCATGCCTTGCTGGGGGCCCAGTACACCGCCACCAGCATGATCGGCATGATCGCGCTGGCCGGCATCATCGTGCGCAACTCGATCTTGCTGGTCGATTTCATCCACCTGCAAGTGGGCGAGGGCGTGCCTTTCAAGCAAGCCATCGTCCACTCGGCCGTCACCCGGGCCCAGCCCATTTTGTTGACCGGGCTGGCCGCGATGCTGGGTGCGTTTTTCATCCTCGATGACCCCATCTTCAACGGCCTGGCCATCTCGCTGATCTTCGGCATCGGCGTTTCCACGCTGCTGACCCTGGTGCTCATTCCCACGCTGTACTACGCGGCCTACCGGCGGCGTTTCGCAGCGCCTTCTTCGAGCTGAACCTCGACCTGACCTTCGACCTGAATCCAAGGAGCTTTCTCATGAAATCGTGGCAAATCGTGCGCCTGGTCGCCGGCACCTTCATCCTGCTGTCATTGGCCCTGGGGGTGCCTGGCAGCCCCTTGTTCCTCAGCACGTGGTGGCTGGCATTCACCGCCTTCGTGGGCCTCAACCTGCTGCAAAGCGCCATCACCCACTGGTGTCTGATGGAAAGCATCCTGCGCAAGCTGGGTGTGCCGGGCGGCTGCTGAGCCATGCGAACGGCCAAAACCCTGCTGGCGGCGGCGGCCCTGTTGGCCTCGCTGTCCACCCCGGCTGCCGATCTGCTGGAGGTCTGGCGCGCCGCCAGCCAGAACGATCCCGAAGCGGCCCGGGCGCTGGCCCAGGGCGGGCAGGCCGCGCCCCGGCGTGAGCAGGCACGGGCACTGTGGCGACCTGGGGTTGAAGTCACGGGTGGCGCCGGCCTGATGACGGCCAGTTCGGCCATGAACGGTGCGAGCTTTTCGGCCCCCGGCTTTGGCCAGTCCACCGGGGTCGCGTTCGGTACCTCGGTGAACGGTGGCCGGGCCAGTCAATGGACGCTGGGCCTGCGCCAACCCCTGATCAACGGCGAGCGCGCTGCCCGCAGCACCCAGTTGGAGCAGGCCGCCGAGGCCGCCGAACTGGAGGCCCGCCTCACGCGTCAGGACCTGATGCTCCACACCAGCCAGCGCTACTTCGACGCCGTGCTGGCGGCCCGGCGCCTGAGCCTGTTGCAAAAGCAGCAGCAGGCCGTGCAGCGCATGCTGACCGAGGCCCAAGACCGCTTCCGCCTGGGCGATGCCCCGGTCACCGACATCCACGAGGCCGAGGCCCGGGCCCAAGGCCTGCAGGCCCAGGCCCTGGAGGCCGACAACGCCTTGCAGGTGGCGCTGGCCGCGCTGCGTGAGTCCAGCGGGCTTCCTGGCCTGCAACTGCCCCTGGCCCAGCCCTCGGCGGCCGACCTCCCGGCGCCGCCGGCAGCGCTGGAGCAGGTCCGCGATCAGGCCTTGGCCGGCCACCCGGGCCTGGCTTTGCTGCAGGCCCGCGTGGCCGTGGCCGAGGCCGAGGTGCGCAGCCTTGACGCAAGCGCCTCGGCCTCGCTGGACCTCGTGGCCCAGGCCACGCGTCAGCACCTGACGGGGTCGGGTGACTATGGCCAGGCCAGCAACGATGCCCGCCAGCAGATGATCGGCCTGCAGCTGCGGGTGCCCCTGTACACCGGTGGCTGGCGTGATGCCCGCCAGCAAGAGGCCTTGCGCGGCGTGGAGCAGGCCCGCGCGGAGCTGGATCAGGCCCGCCTGCAGATCAGCCAGCAAAGCCGCTCGGCCTGGTTGACCTTGAGCACCGCGCCCGGGCGCGTGGCCGCCTTGCAGGCCAGCCTCAAGGCCGCCAATGCCCGCCTGGCGGCCACACGGCTGGGGCGCAGCGTGGGCGACCGCACCACGTTGGATCTGCTGAATGCCGAAAATGACCACATGGCGGCCGAGTTGGGCCTGATGCAAGGGCGCATCGAAGTGTTGCAGCAGAGCCTGGCGCTGGACGCCCTGCTGGGCCGCCTCGATGAGGGCAGCCTCGCCCGATTGAACGCCCGGCTGGCCCTCAACCCTGATCTTTGACGGAGTGTCTTGCCATGAACTGGTTTTCGAAAATACTCGGCGGCGGAGACCGTGCGGCCGCTGAACCCTGGCCCGAAGAGGCCCTGATCGTCGATGTGCGCAGCCCTGGCGAATTCCAGTCGGGCCATGTCGAGGGGGCCCTGAACCTGCCCCTCAATGAACTGCCTCGGCTGGCAGGCTCACAGTTGCCCGACAAGGGCCGGCCTCTGGTGCTTTACTGCCAATCGGGCATGCGCTCGGAAAGCGCCCGCCAGTACCTGCAAAGCTGCGGGTACACCGGGCTCTTCAATGGGCGCAGCCCCGGTGCTGTGGCCCTCAGGCTGCAAAGGCCCATCGTTCGCAACTGAATCCCCCGTCCATTTTTTGCGAGTGCCCATGTCTGAAAACACCTTGACCACCGTCGAACTGCGGCAGCAAAGCGATTACCAGTTCCAGATCCATTTCGGGCCTGCCCTACCGCCGCTGCTGGGCGACGAACCTCCGCCCCTGGGGCAGGGCGCCGGCCCCACGCCGGCGCAGTTGCTGGCGGCGGCCGTCGGCAATTGCCTGAGCGATTCGCTGCTGTTTGCCTTGCGCAAGTTCAAGCAGGCGCCTGAGCCCATCCAAAGCCGTGTGCAGGCCGAAATCGGCCGCTCACCTGATGGCCGCCTGCGCGTGCTGCGCATGCAGGCCACCTTGCAGCTCGGCGTCCCTCGGTCACAGCTTCAGCACCTCGATCGGGTGCTGGACCAGTTCGAATCCTTCTGCACCGTCACGCAAAGCGTGCGGGCCGCCATTCCCATCACGGTGGAGGTGCTGGACGCCGATGGCCAGCGCCTCAAGTGATCCCTGCCTGCTTTTCTCAACGGAGCTTCCCATGAAAACCCCTCTGGATCTGGTCCAGGCCGCCAAGGCCCGCATCACCGAAATCAGCGTCGACACGGCCGATCAGGCCCTGCGTGACGCTGACGTGTTGATCGACGTGCGCGAAGCCGACGAGTTTGCCGCCGGCCACATTCCGGGTGCCGTGCATTTTTCGCGTGGCATGCTGGAGTTCAAGCTGGCCGCCGACCCTTCGCTGCAGCGCCGCGACCTGCAGATCGTGCTGTATTGCAAGACCAGCGGGCGTGCCGCACTGGCGGCCGCCTCGCTGCTGGACATGGGCTATGTCCATGTCAAGTCGATTGCCGGTGGCTTTGACGCCTGGGCCGCGGCCGGCAAGCCGGTCAACAAGCCGGCGTCACCTGCATTCGGCTGACCCTTGAACTGAAGGCACCCGTGGGTGCCTTTTTGCTGTCTTTTATTTAATTGATCAAGCAAATGGCTACGTAAGCAATCAGTCGTCATCAGGGATCAGCAGCCACAGAGCTGCAGCCCAGTCCGTGCACAGGCCTGTGCAAGCAACCTCAGGAGACAAACCATGGCCCATATCGTGATTCTTGGCGCAGGGACCGGCGGCATGCCGGCGGCCTATGAGCTGCGCGAAAAACTTCCATCCGAACACCGCATCACGGTGATCAATGCGCTGGACTATTTCCAGTTCGTGCCCTCCAACCCCTGGGTGGCGGTGGGCTGGCGTGAGCGCGCAGCCATCACCTTTCCGATTCGGCCCTACCTCGAAAAAAAGGGCATCGATTTCGTGGCCCAGCAGGTCACCCGCATCGATGCCGAGGGCAACAGCCTGACCCTGGCCGATGGCGCCAGCCTGGCCTATGACTACCTGGTCATCACCACGGGGCCGAAGCTCTCCTTCGACGAGGTACCCGGCTCCGGCCCGGAGGGCCATACCCGCTCCATCTGCAGCGTCGATCACGCCGAGCAGACCTGGGGGGACTATCAGCGCTTTCTCGAAGCCCCTGGGCCGGTGGTGGTCGGTGCCATGCCGGGTGCGTCCTGCTTCGGACCGGCTTACGAGTTTGCGTTCATCTTGAACCGGGACCTGCGCAAGCGTCGCCTGCGCCACAAGGTGCCCATGACCTATGTCACCAGCGAGCCCTACATCGGCCACCTGGGGCTGGGCGGGGTGGGCGATTCCAAATCGATGCTTGAAAGCGAGCTGCGCAACAACGACATCAAATGGATCACCAATGCCAAGGTCACCCGGGTCGACGCCAGGCGCATGTTTGTCACTGAGCTTGACGATGCGGGGCAGGTCAAGAAAGAGCACGAATTGCCTTTTGCCTTCAGCATGATGCTGCCGGCCTTCAAAGGTGTTGAGGCGGTGGCCGCCGTCGAAGGCCTGTGCAATCCGCGCGGCTTCGTCCTGATTGACGAACACCAGCGCAGCAAACGCTACCGCAATATTTTCTCGGCCGGCGTGTGCGTGGCCATTCCTCCTGTCGAAGTCACGCCGGTCCCCACGGGCGCGCCCAAGACCGGCTACATGATCGAGACCATGGTGACCGCCATCGTGCACAACATCGCCGCTGAGCTGGCTGGCCAGCCTGCCCAGGCCAAAGGCAGCTGGAACGCCATCTGCCTGGCCGACATGGGCGATACCGGGGCCGCATTCGTCGCTCTGCCGCAGATTCCGCCGCGCAACGTCAACTGGTTCAAGAAGGGCAAGTGGGTGCACCTGGCCAAGATCGCGTTCGAGAAATATTTTCTGTACAAAATGAAAACCGGCAGCTCCGAGCCGGTGTACGAGAAGTACATGCTCAAGGCCCTGGGCATCGAGCGGCTGGGGCCCTGATCAGCCCGCCGGCGATGCCGCACCTGCAGCCCCGGGGAGGGCGCGGCACAGCCCCGTGGCCAGGTGCCCCAGGGTGCGCAGTGCGCCGTCAAAGCGCGCGTCTCCGGGGTGGCCGATGTTCAGACGCAGGTGGTGGCTGAAACGGCGGTCGGCCGAGAACAGCACGCCGGGCGCGCAACTGATGCCCTGCAGGCGGGCCAGCTCGTGCAGACGCAGGGCATCGACCTGAGGCGGCAACTCAAGCCAAAGAAAATAGCCGCCGGCCGGGCGTGTGACCCGCGTGCCCACTGGAAAGCTCTGGTCGATCAAGGCCAGGGCGTGGGCGTGCTGGGCCGCCAGCGCCGCGCGCAGGTGGCGCAGGTGGCGGTCGTAGCCGCCCTGCGCCAGGTACTCGGCCAGGGCACGCTGAGGTGGCAGCGAGGTGGCCAGCGAACTCATCATCTTCAGCCTTTGCACGGCGGCCCCGTGGCGGCCGGCAGCGGCCCAGCCCACCCGGTAACCGGGGGCCAGGCACTTCGAGAACGATGAGCAGTGCAGTACCAGCCCCTGGCGGTCGAAGGCCTTGGCGGGCAGCGGGCGCTGCACCCCGGTGTGCAGCTCACCGTACACATCGTCTTCGATCAGGGCGACGTGGTGCCGCGCCAGCAGGTCCACCAGGGCCTGCTTGCGATCCGTCGGCATCAGGGCCCCCAGCGGGTTCTGGAAATTGGGCATGAACCAGCAGGCCGCCACTTTCTGGCGCTGCAGCAGTTCCTCCAGTGCGGTCAGGTCCACGCCGTGTTGCGGGTCGGTCGCCACTTCGACCGCGCGCAGGTTCAGCCGCTCCAGCGCCTGCAGGGCCGCATAGAACGTGGGCGACTCCACCACCACCACGTCGCCGGGCTGCGTCACGGCCTGCAGGCACAGGTTCAAGGCCTCCATGGCACCGTTGGTGATGACCAGCTCGTCTTCGGCCAGCGCAATGCCCTGCAAGGTGTAGCGCCGCAGCAGGGCCTGGCGCAGCCCCTCATCGCCCGCGGTCAGGGCGTTGGTGATCTGCACCGGTTTGACCCGGCGCATCGCCCGCGCGCCGCAGCGCGCCAGGCTGTCAAAAGGAAACAGGTGGGGCGCTGGAAAGGCAGAGCCCAGGGGCACCACCTCGGCGTCGCGCGTGCTGCCCAGCAGGGCAAACGCGAGTTCGCTCACGGCCACCGGCTGTGCTTCGGCCTGGGGTGCTGCCGTCAGGGGCATGGCACGGGCCGCCCGGGCCTGGGCCCGCACGAAAAAGCCCGAGCGTGGGCGGGTCTCGACCAGGCCCCGCGACTCCAGCAGCGCGTAGGCCTGGAACACGGTGGACGGGCTCACGCCGCGGCGCCGGCAGGTTTCGCGCACTGAGGGCAGTCGCTCGCCCGCGCGCAGCACACCGCTGCGAATGCCTTCGGTCAACGCTTCGGCCAGTTGTTCGTAGCGGTGCAACTCGCGCATGGGGCATTCCAATCTGATCTTGTTGAATTTCAATAAATCTGCATCTTAAGGATCAGATGAAGACGTTACACGATCAGGGGCATGTCTGATCTGTCTCATCTGCCTGCTCATACCCTGCACCTGGCCCGTTCTGCCGGCCCCGGCTTGCCCCCCGAAATCCCCGGTCTGGCCGACGGCCTGCGCATCCAGGCGCGCTCGGTTCAGGGGGCCTTCACGCGCTGGCGCTGGGCCTTTGTGTGGGCCACCCAACTGTTGTTCTACGGCTTGCCCTGGGTGCTCTGGGAGGGACAGCCCGCGGTCTGGTTCGATCTGGACGGTCGCCGTTTCCACCTGCTGGGGGCGGTGCTGTTTCCGCAAGATCTGATCTACCTCACCGGCTTGCTGGTGTTCAGTGCCTTGTTGCTGTTCCTGGCCACCACCCTGGCCGGGCGGGTGTGGTGTGGTTTCAGCTGTCCGCAAACCGTGTACACCGAGATCTTCCAATGGGTTGAGCACCACACCGAGGGCGACCGCCAGGCCCGCCTGAGGCTGGATGGTGCCGCCTGGGGCCCGAGCAAGCTGCTGCGGCGTGGCGGCAAGCACGGTGTCTGGGCGCTGATCGGCCTGTGGACGGGCATCACCCTGGTGGGGTATTTCACGCCCATCCGGAGCCTGTTGCCTGCGGTGGTCCAGGCCACGCTGGGCCCCTGGGAGGCCTTCTGGGTGCTGTTCTATGGGGCCGCCACCTACCTGCATGCCGGCGTGCTGCGCGAGAAGGTGTGCCAGCACATGTGCCCCTACGGGCGCTTTCAGGCCGCCTTGATGGACCGCGACACCCTGATCGTGGCCTACGACCGCCCCCGTGGCGAACCGCGAGGCTCGCGCCCGCGCGGGACCGATGCCCGGGTGCTGAACCAGGGCGCCTGCGTCGATTGCACCCTGTGCGTGCAGGTCTGCCCGGTAGGCATCGACATCCGCCAGGGCCTGCAGGCCGCCTGCATCGCCTGCGGGGCCTGCATCGACGCCTGCAACCGCGTGATGGACCAGTTGAAGGCCCCGCGTGGCCTGATCCGCCTGAGCACGCCGCGCAGCCTGGAAGGCGATCGGGTCAGCCCACCGGGCGCCCCGCGGTGGCGGTCCCTGGCTCGCCCGCGGGTCTGGGTCTATGGCGGGCTGCTGAGTCTGGTGGGGGTGGCCCTGGTGTGGGGCTGGCTGCAGCGCCCGACCCTGCGCCTGAACGCCATGCGCGACCGCAGCGTGATGACGCGCCAGGTGGGGCAGGGCGAGGTGGAGAACCTGTACCGGCTGCAACTGATGAACGCCAGCGGCCAGCCCCAACGCGTGATGCTGCACGTCAGCGGGGCCCAGGGCTTGACCCTGCTCGATGCCGAGCCGGTGCTGCTGGCGCCTGCCGGTGCCCAGACCCAGTCGGTGCGGGTGCGCATGGCCTCAGCCCAGGCCTTGTCGCTGGCGGGCCAGATCGTGCCGATCCGCTTTGAGTTGCGGTCCGAGCCTGATCGCGGTGACGCGGGCCTGCGTGCCGACACGGCGTCCACCCTGGTGCTGCCGCGCTGACGGGCCTGAAGGGCCTGACCGGCATTCGAACACGGTGCCGCCGGACACCGTGCCGCGGGGCCCATGGCGTGCCTGGGCGGGCGCCCCCCGGGCTCAGTGTGGGGCCTCGAACGCCACCTGGTTGCGTCCCTGGTGCTTGGCCTGGTAGAGCGCGTTGTCGGCCAGGGCCAGCACGTGGGCCGAATCCTGGTGCAGCAGGGTCAGCCCGATGCTCACGGTCAGCCGCACCGGCACGGCCGAGCCCACGTCGACCGGGCTGTCGGCCACCGCGGCCCGCAGGCGCTCGGCAATGGCCAGACCCTGTTCGGCGGTGGTCTGGGGCAGCAGCACGCCGAACTCCTCGCCCCCAAGCCGGCCGGCCAGGTCACCTTCGCGCAACAGATGGTGCTGGAGCAAGCGCCCAAAGTGGACCAGCACCGCATCGCCCGCGGCATGGCCTCGGCTGTCGTTGATGAGCTTGAAATGGTCCAGGTCGAGCATCAGGAAGCAGCCCCCATCGCCTCCTTGGGTCACCGCGGCCACGGCCCGCTCCATCTGCTCGATGAAACTGCCGCGGTTGCTCAGCCCGGTCAGGGAGTCTGTGGCGGCGAGCCGGCGCAGATCCCGCTCCCGGCGCCGGTGCCGGGTGATGTCGTGAACAATCCACAGCCAGCCTTGTTCCGCGCCTTCATGGCCCAGGCGGATCTGCTCGATGCTCATCGTGCGGCCATCAGGCAACTCCAGTTCCTGCCCATTGAGCGAGCCTTCCAGTGTCTGCCGCAGCGGCCGGCTGCGCAGCACGCAGCGCCCGACGCGCCGACGAACATCCACCCGCGACAGGCCGATCAGTTCCTCAGGCGTGCAACCGTCGCCGATCAGTTCGCACAGTGCCGGGTTCACGGTCAGCACCGAACCGTCGGCGTCTTGCACCAGCACGCCGCCGGGGAAGTGTCGGATCACCTCCAGCAGGTGGGTGCGGGCCGCCCCCAGGGCCTGCTCGGCCTGGCGCTGCTCGGTGGTGTCCACCAGGGTCCAGATCAGCGCGCCATCGGGTTGCAGTGGGTTCAGCAAGGTGCCGCGGATCGAGAACCAGCGCAATCCACCGCCGGCCACGCGCAGCGGGCTGTCCACCTGCACCTCTTGGCCGGTGCGTACCGCGGGGTACTGCAGGCCGAAAGTGTCATATGAGGCTTCGTCGGGGTGGATGAAGCGGATATCGCGCCCCACCAAGGGCAAGCCACCGTCTGAGAAGGTGTCGACCGCCCGCTGGTTGCAAAGCTGGATCCGGCGATCTGGGCCCACGATGAACAGGATGGCCCCGGCGTTGTCAAGCAAGGCCTGGCGCAACTGGGCGTCGGCCATGCGCTGACTGATGTCGCTCAGGGTACCGATCACCAGGTTGGACGGTTGGCGCCCACCTTGTGCGACCCGGCCACGCAGCTCCACCCAGCGCCAGTTTCCGCCCGCGGTGCGCATGCGCAGCTCCAAGCCGAAGACCTCGCCCAGTGTCCTCTGATGCTGCAGCTGGGCGATCACGCGTTCGCGATCCTCCGGGTGCAGCTGGTCTGCCCAGGCATCGAACCGGATGCGGTGGCCCTGGGCCGGGTGGTCCAGGATCTCCATGCACCGTGCGTCAAGCTGGACGTGATTTTTCACGCTGTCCCAGCTCCACAGGCCATCGCGCACGGCAGCCACCGTCAGGCGCAGGCGTGCTTCGCTCCGGCGCAAGGCCTCCAGCACCTCATGGCGTTCGGTCATGTCTTGGCTGTACCCGTGCCAAAGGGTGCCGCCGTCGGCCTCGCGCTCGGGGTTGGCGCTGCCGGCCATCCAGCGGATGCCGCCGTTTTCCAGCAGCAGCCGGTACTCGGCGTGCCAGGGGGTCAGATCGCGTGCCGACTGGGTAATCCCCTGAATCAGGGCTTCCTGGTCCGCTGGGTGGACCCGTTTGAGCACGGGCCTGGCATCATGCCGCACCGCCTCGGCGGTGACGCCAAACAGTCGTTCGATGCCTGGGCTCGCATAGGGGATGCTGGCCCGTTGCTGCCCATCCACCCGGTACTGGTACACCACCCCAGGCACCTGGGCCACCAGTTTGCTGAGGCGCTTTTGGAGTTCATTGCGCGCTGCTTCGGTCTGGCGCTGGGCCGTGATGTCCTGCAGCGTGCCGTGCAGCTTCGATGGACGTCCGGCGGCATCGCGTTGGGTGCATCGGCCCTGCCAGTGGATCCAGCAGGCCATGCCATGCCGGCCCCACATCCGGATCACGTGTTCGAACCGTTCGCTACCGCCGCTGAGGTGGCCCTCCAGGGCGGCCCGAAAGCGGCTCGACTCGAGTGCATCGGCCTGGCGCGACAGGCCCTCCAGGCTGGGTTCAAGTTCACCGGGTTCCAGGCCCAGGGTGTCAGCCAGGCGGGTGTCCAGGCTCAGCACACCGGTCTTCACGTCCAGTGCCCAGGCCCCCAGGGCGCCCCCTTCCAGAGCCAGCTCATAGCGCTGATGTTGCAGCTGCAGCGCATGTTGCTCACGGTGGACCCGGGCAAACAAGAAGGCAATCCAAGCGGCACTGGCCAGCAGCAAGGCCGTGGCCAGGCCGTTGCGCAGACGGCTGTCGCGGATGTTGCGGTCCACCCCGGCCAGGGCGCTCTCACGTTCCAGCCCCACGCTTACCAGCACCGGATAGTCGCGCAGACGCTGCCAGGCATAGAAGCGCTCGACGTTGTCGATACCCGAGGTGATCTGGTATTCGCCATGGCTCAGCTCCGGGTGAGTCATGAAAGCGCGGTCCGCTGGCACGCTGCGCGTCATGCTCAGATCTTCCTGGCGCGAGCGGGCCAGGTAGGCCCCATCCCGATGGGCCAGCAGGGCCACATCGTTGCCGCCGGTCAGGGCCTCGCGCAGCTTGGCAGACAGGTAGCTGGGGGGCACGGACAACACCACCACGCCGTTGAATTTGCCCTGGCGCAGCACCGGGTAGGTGAACTGCAAGGTCCAACGCCCCGAAATGCGGCCCAGCACCGGATGGCTGATGAACAGCGCGGGTGGGGCGCCTCGGGTGTGGGCGCGGAAATGTGCGCGATCTGCGATCGAGACTGCCGGGCGGGGCATGCCCTGGCTCTGGGTGGAATACACCACCTGGCCGGTGGCGTCTGCCACAGCGATCTGCACCAGGCTGCCCTCAGGGAAGCTCTGCATGGCCGATTGCACGGCCCGCATGCGCCGGGTGTGGCCCGGGTCGGGTTCGCCCTCCAATTGGGCCAGTGTCCGGGCCAGGTAGTCCAGGCCGGCCACCTGCGTTCCTACCTGGGTGGCCATGGCGCGTGACAACTGCACGGCACGCAAACGGATCTGGGCCTGTGCGCTGTCCAGTTGCTCGGACTGGTCGTGCAACAACTGCACCCAATACAGGGCACAGGCGAGCAGCAGTACCAGCAAGGCAAACCATGTCCTGCCAAGCCCATGCTGGCGTGTGGGTGGCGAGGGCGGCTCGGTCAGGCCCTGGATTCGTGGGCTGTCGGATGCGATCAAGGTCGTGGGGGCTTTCAGGGCTCGGCCTCTTCGCAAATTGTAATGAGAAGTTACGAGCATCCTACACTGCGCTTTGACCGTCCAGAGCGAAGCAAGCCCTGTCGGCGCTACGGATTTGCCCGGGCCCTTTGCTAAGATCCGGCGGCGCCGGCTTGCGAGCCCCGACCCTCCTTCCGCTCACCGAAGCCTTCCACGATGAACGAGCAATTTGCACTCTTTCCGCTCACCCTGCGCTGGCTGTTGCTGGCTTGCGTGGTGGGCTTGCTGGCGGGCTCGGCCTCGGCCTTGTTTCTGGTCTTGCTGGAAGCCGCCACCCAATGGCGTGAGGCCCATCGCTGGATCGTCTGGGGCCTGCCGCTGGCGGGTTTTGCCGTGGGCTGGGTGTACTTGCGTGTGGGGCAGCCCGTTGAGGCGGGCAACAACCTGTTGATCGACGAGATCCATGATCCCCGCCAGGTGGTGCCCTTGCGCATGGCGCCGTTGATCCTCCTGAGCACCGTCATCTCGCACCTGTTTGGTGCCTCGGTCGGGCGTGAGGGCACCGCCGTGCAGATGGGAGGCTCGCTGGCTGACCAGATCACCCGCCTGTTGAAGCTGCAGGCCACCGAGCGCCGCATCGTGCTGATGGCGGGCATCAGCGCGGGCTTTGCCTCGGTTTTCGGGACCCCGTTGGCCGGGGCCGTGTTCGCACTCGAGGTGCTGGCCATCGGCCGGCTGCGCCACGATGCCCTGCTGGCCTGCGCGCTGGCCGCCGTGGTGGGCGATCAGGTCACCACGCTGTGGGGCGTTCACCACACCCATTACGCGGCGGGCCTGATCCCGGCCCTGGGGGGCTGGAGCCTGGCTGCGGTGTTGCTGGCGGGGGTTCTTTTTGGGCTGGTGGGCATGCTGTTTGCCAATGGCACGCATGCGCTGTCGGGCCTGTTCCGCAGGCACGTGGCCTATGCACCGCTGCGCCCCCTGGTGGGCGGTCTGCTGGTGGCCGCGGCACTGTGGTGGCTGGATGCCTGGCGCTATGCGGGCCTGGGCATCCCAGTGATCGTCGAGGCCTTTCAGCACCCCCTGGCCCCGTGGGATTTCGCCGCCAAGATGGCCTTCACCATCGTCTCTTTGGGCAGTGGCTTCAAGGGCGGGGAGGTGACGCCGCTGTTCTACATCGGTGCCACCCTGGGCAATGCGCTGGCGCCGCTGCTGCAGTTGCCGCTGGGCTTTGTGGCGGCGCTGGGCTTCGTGGCCGTCTTTGCCGGGGCGGCCAACACGCCGTTGGCCTGCACCTTCATGGCCATGGAGCTTTTTGGCGCCGACATCGGCGTCTATGCGCTGCTGGCCTGCGTGATGGCCTATCTGTTCTCCGGCCACACCGGCATCTACCGCTCGCAGCGGGTGGGGCAGGGCAAGTGGCGCCTGCCCGTGTTGCAGGGGCTGCCCAAGGGGCTCAAGCTGGGCGACTTCAAGGCCCTGTCTCTGCATCACCGGCAGCATGATCGGGCCTCATCCGGGTCGCCGGGGGCGGCCGACACCCAGGCGTCCAAGCCCGACTGAACCCGACCGGACTCGAACAGCCCGGCGCCGGGCGTCAGCGCAGCAGCGGGCGCTGGTGCGAGCCCTGGGCCAGCGCCGGGGCGCCCTGGCGCAGCCGGAAACGGCCCACCGTGTCGGCCAGCCGGGCCGCCTGCTCGCGCAGGCTTTGCGCCGCTGCGGCGGATTCTTCCACCAGCGCTGCGTTCTGCTGGGTCATCTGATCGAGCTGCGTGACCGAGGTGCTGACCTGGCGGATGCCATTGGATTGCTCCACCGAAGCGGCGGTGATCTCGCCAATGATGTCGCTCACCCGCTGCACGCTGTTGACGATGTCCTGCATGGTGCTGCCAGCCTCCTGGACCAGGCGGGTTCCGTCGCTGACCTTCTCGACCGAGGTGCCGATCAAGCCCTTGATCTCGCGCGCTGCCTGGGCACTGCGCTGGGCCAGGTTGCGCACCTCGCCCGCCACCACGGCAAAGCCCCGACCTTGTTCGCCGGCACGGGCCGCTTCCACAGCCGCATTCAGCGCCAGGATGTTGGTCTGGAAGGCAATTCCGTCGATCACGCCGATGATGTCGTTGATCTTGCGTGAGCTTTGGTTGATCTCGTCCATGGTCGAGACCACCTTGGACACCACCTCACCGCCCCGCGCCGCCACGGAGGCCGCGGTACTGGCCAACTGGTTGGCCGTGCTGGCGGCATCGGCCGACTGGTGCACTGTGGCGCTCAGTTGCTCCATGGCACTGGCGGTCGATTGCAAGTGGGTGGCCGTGTCTTCGGTGCGGTGGCTCAGGTCGGCGTTGCCCGAGGCGATCTCGCCTGTGGCGGTGGCGATGTGGTCGGCCACCTGACGCACATCGAGCAGGGTGGTTTCCAGTGCCGTGCGCATGCTCGACAGGGCCTGCAGCAGTTCGCCGGTCTCGTCGCCGCTGTGCACCTGGATCACGTTGCCGGACAGGTCCATGTTGGCGATCTTGTGGGCCACTTCACGGGCGTCCTGCAGCGGGCGGGTGATGCTCAGCGAAATGCGCCAGGCCAGCAGTGCCGCCAGCAGGATCGAACCGGCACACAGCGCGGTGAGCAAGGTGGTGGCCTGGGTGCTGGCTGAACGGATGCGCTCGCCCGCGTCGTCCAGCCGCTGGCGCTGGCGCGACAGCAACTCCTTGATCTTGCCGTCAGTGGCCGTGGACACCGGCAGGTACTTGTCGTTGAACATCTGCTCGGCACCCGCGGCGTCGCCCGAGGCCTTGAGCTTGTTGATCTCGTCGCGCACGGCCAGAAAGACCTTGCGGTGCTCGCCGATCTCGGCAAACAGCTGCTTGTCGCCTTCGTCAACCAGTCGTTCCTTGATCTGTTGCTGCTGCACGCTGGACTGCTTGCTGCCTTCGATGGCAATCGCGCTGAACAGCGTGGCCAGGGCCGGGTCGTTGCTTTTCACCGTGGCGGTCGTGCGTTGCACGGCATTGGTGAAGTTGCGGTACCAGTCGCTGGCAATGCGCTCGATGGCCAGCGATTGATCGAACATGGTGTTCATCTCCTGCGTGATGGCGCGCAGCTTGAAGATGCCATACAGCCCGCTGCAAAGAAACAGCGCAAGAATGAGGCAGAGCAGAGAGGCCAGCTTTTTGGCGATCGACAGGCGGGTGGTGAACATCGTGCAGGGTCTGGGATTGGAATGAAAAACGACCAGATCGTCCGGGGACGGTCTGGCCGCTGCATGGGGCGGCTGGCGCGCACCAGCCAACAGGGACGGCATGCCGCATTCAAGCAATCGCCGTGCCGGGATACCGGCCACAGCGCGCTGGCGGCAGGGCCGGCTCAATCGAGCGAGATGCCCTGGTCCTTGATGATGCGGTGCCAGCGCACGGTTTCCTTGCGCAGCAATTCAGTGTATTCGCGCGGGGTGTTGCCCACCGGTTCCACACCGAAATCGATCAGCCGCTGCTTGACCGCTGGCTGGGCGATGGCGGCCGCGATCTGTTTCTGCAGCGAGTTCACCACCTCGGTCGGGGTGCCGGCCGGGGCCACCAGGCCCACCAGGGCGGCGGCCTCGACGTTTTTCAGGCCGATTTCGGCAAAGGTGGGGACATCAGGCAGTTGCGGCAGGCGGGTGGGGTTGGCCACTGCCAGCGGGCGCACCTTGCCGGCCTTGATGAAGCCCGCGCCTGCGGCCATGTCGACCATCATGGCGGGAATCTGCCCGCCCACCAGATCGGCCAGGGCTGGCGCGGCGCCGCGGTAGGGGATGTGCACCAGGTGCAGTTTGGCCTCGACCTTGAGCATTTCCATGGCCAGGTGGTGCGGGCTGCCGGCGCCGGCCGAGCCGTAGTTGACGCTGCCGGGGCGAGCCTTGGCCTTGGCAATGAAATCTTTGGCGTCCTTCGCGTCCGAGCCCGGGCCCACCACCAAGATCATCGGGAAGCGTCCCATCAGCGTCACCGGGGCCAGGTCCTTGACCGGGTCGTACGACAGCTTGGAGTACAGCGCCGGGTTGAACACCATGGTGCCGTTGTCGGCCGACAGAACGGTATAGCCATCGGGCGCCGAGCGCACGGTCTCGACCGCCCCGATGGCGGTGTTGCCGCCGGGCTTGTTGTCGATCACCACGGTCTGGCCGCTGCTGGTCGACCAGGCCTGGCTGATGGTGCGGGCCAGAAAGTCGGAGCCACCACCGGCCGGATAGGGCACGATCCAGCGCACGGGTTTGTTCGGGTAGCTGGCCTGGGCCAGGGTGGGCGCGGCGTGAAGGCTCAGCAAGACAGGCAGGGCCAGCAGGCAGGCACGGACGAATTTTTTCAAAGGGAGGCTCCGGAAGGCGGTTTGTGGGTTATCAATGGTTAATGCGTAAGATTACTGCGCAATGCGTAACTTGCCGCTAGGGCTTTCACCAAGGCGATGGCGGGCGCGGGTCCGGGCCGGGGTCTGCCCATAATGTTGATTTGTAACGCCGCCCCTTGACCAGGAACCCCTCCATGAGCGAAGACCCCAGCCCACCCCGGACCCCCGAGCGACGCCAGCGCGTGCAATCGGCTGAAATGGGCATGGGCATCCTCAAAGCCCTGGCGCGCCTGGGCGGCACGGCCAGCCTGACGGCCGTGGCAACGGCGGTCGATGAAAGCACCGCCAAGGTGCATCGCTACCTGGCCAGCCTGATCCAGGAAGATCTGGTGGTGCAGGACAGCAGCACCCAGCACTACCGCCTGGGGCCCGAGGCGATCCAGATCGGCCTGGCAGCGATGCGCCAGAACGACCCGGTGCGGCGCAGCGAGCCCGCCCTGATCCGCCTGCGCGATGAACTGGGGGTGACTTGTTTCCTGGCCATCATGGGCAATCTGGGCCCCACCATCATGCGTTTCGAAGAGCCGCTGTTGCCCGTCACCATCAATGTGCGCGCCGGTTCGGTGTTGCCGGCCCTGTGGTCGGCCACCGGGCAGGTGTTTCTGAGTACGCTGGACGACGCGGCCCAATGGCGCCGCCTGCAGGACGAGCTGGCCCAGGCCAGCCCGCAGCAGCGTGCCCACCTGGGCGTGCACAGCCTGGAGCAGTTGCGCGACCAGGTGCGGGCGCAGGGCTGCGCCATCGCCCGCGATTCGCTGCTGCCGGGCATCAGCGCGGTGGCGGCGCCCATCACCGACTACAGCGGGCGGGTGGTGGCCGTGCTGACCGCTTTGGGCGCGAGCGGCGGCTTTGACCCAGGCCTGGCGGGCCCGATTGCACCGCTGGTGCTGCGCGAGGCCGCCGCCATCAGCGTGAGCCTGGGGGCGACGCAAGCACAGTGAGGGCCTGCCGGGGCGTGTGCCGCCTCAACAGCCGCCGGTGTAGGCGATCACCTGGCAGGCTTGCCCGGGTGTCAACTGTGTCACGCTGGCCTGGCACTGTGGCGCCGACAGACCTGTGTAGGCCAGTGTGTAGTCTCCGGCCTGGGTGTCGAGGGTGGTGCCCCCATTGGGCTGGATCGAGGTGATTTGCAGCGTGCTGCTGGTGGTATTGGTCAGAGCACCGGAGGTTTGTCCACATCGAAAGGCATCGCTCGGCGTGGTGCCCAGGCCGCTCCAGGTGTCGGCGGCGTTCACACCAGAGTCGTAGACCAAGGTTCCGCCCGCGGCGTTGCTGAAAGAGTCGCGTACCAGAGCCCAAGCGGAGGCACCCAGCCCGCTCGCCAGCATGGCCACCAAGGCGCCGCTGCACAAGCCGACCGCCAGCATGCGCTGCCCGGTTCCGCGCCCCCTCATGCCCCAGGCCCCGGCCGCCGCAGCCAGAACCGACAACCCGACAGTCGCCGCCGTGCCCAAGGTGGGGACGGCGTTGGTGGCTGCATTGGTCGCTATGGCGCTGTAGACGATCGTGATACCTGGCATGGATGCTCCCCGAGGTGCTGGAAAAGAAAGGTGGAAAGTGTGGCTCACACAGGTCGCCGGCCCCCAAGGGGCCGGCGATAGTGCGTTTTTCTCCCTGAGCCGCTTTGCATTCTCCGAATCAAGCGTTGATAAAGCGTTGAAAGAAAAAAGCCC
Organism: Curvibacter sp. GW821-FHT01G03; assembly: GCF_059422285.1. Classification (NCBI taxonomy): domain Bacteria; kingdom Pseudomonadati; phylum Pseudomonadota; class Betaproteobacteria; order Burkholderiales; family Comamonadaceae; genus Curvibacter; species Curvibacter sp. GW821-FHT01G03. Next base: position 42,665 of record NZ_JBWKWP010000004.1, on the reverse strand, counting down.
TTCAACGAAGGGCCTTGGCAGGGGGGTGGAGGGGCTTAGAGTTCCAGCACCAGCTGCCCGCCACAGGCGCGTGAGCAGCACACCATCATGCGGTTGTGGGCCTCGCGCTCGCCGCGGGTCAGCACCACGTCACGGTGGTCGACCTGGCCGCCCAGCACCCGCACCTCGCAAGAGCCGCACAGGCCCTCGCCACAATCGCTTTGCACGTCGATGTTGGCCGCGCGCAGCACCGACAGCACGGTTTGGTCGGCCGGCACCGGCAGCGTCAGGCCCGAATCCTTCAGCACCACTTCGAAGGCGTGTTCGCGGCTCGGGTCCAGCTCAGTGGGCTGGGCGTGAAAGTGCTCGGTGTGCAGGCTGTCCTCGGGCCAGTGGGCGCCGGCTTCGGCCAGGGCCTGCAGCAAGCGCTCGGGGCCGCAGGCATACAGCTGGGTACCGGCCTGGGGGGCGCTCAGCAGGGCGCCCAGGTCCAGCCGCTGTCCCTCGTCGCTGGCATGCACGTGCAGGCGCGCGCCATGGTCGGCCACCATCTCGGCCAGGTAGGCCATGCTGGCGCGAGAACGCCCGCAGTAGTGCACCTGGTAATCGATCCCCAAGGCGGCGGCGCGCCGGGCCATGGCGCGGATCGGCGTGATGCCGATGCCCCCGGCCAGCAGGATCACGCGCTGGGCCGCTTCGTCGAACCGGAAGTGGTTGCGCGGGCCGCGGATCCGCAGGCGCTCGCCCACACGCAAGTGTTCGTGCAGCCAGGCCGAGCCGCCCCGGCTGGCGGGGTCGCGCAGCACCGCAATCTCGTAGACCGACGCATCGGCCGGGTCTCCACACAGCGAGTACTGGCGCGACAGGCCCGTGCTGCCGCAGGCCACATCGATGTGCGCGCCGGGCGTCCAGCGTGGCAGAGGCTGGCCGTCCACCGAGCGCAGGCGCAGGCGCAAGGTGTCGGCGCTCAGGGGCGTGAGGCTGTCCACCAGCACCGGGCGCGCCGTGGCGTGGCGCGAGGGCTCGCCAATGCGCACAGGCTGCAGGGCCTCGTGCAGCTCGGGTCGGTGGTGTTCGGGGTTGGCGGCCGGATCCCACTCCACCCACAGGTGCTCGGGGCCGCGGAACGAGGTGTTGGCCACGTAGCTGAAGGTCTGCTCGGCCAGCCGCATGTGGGGCAGGCGGCGGGCAAACTCGTCGATGAAGATCTGCAGCTCCATGCGGGCCAGGTTCTTGCCCATGCACTGGTGGGCGCCGTAGCCGAAAGTCAGGTGCTCGCTCGCATCATCGCGCCGGATGTCGAACAGGTCGGCATCGGCAAAGCGGCGCTCGTCGTGGTTGGCTGAAGCCATCACGATCAGCAGTTTGCTGCCGGCCGGAATGTCCACCCCGCCCACCTGCACATCGCGCGTGGCCAGGCGCCGCCAGGCCGCCACCGAGCCGTTGTGGCGCAGGCACTCTTCCACCGCGCTCGGGATCAGGCTGCGGTCTTCGCACAACTCGCGCCAGGCGCTGGGGTGCTGCAGCAGCAGCTTCAGGGCGTTGGCGGTGGCGTTGGCGGTGGTCTCATGGGCCGCCACGATGCCTGCCATCATCATCGAGTGCAAGTAAGAGTCGGTCACCACATCGGGGTACTCAGCCTGCTTGCGGATGCCGTATTTCATCCAGCCCGGCCCGCTGGGGTCTTGCCGCATCTTGTCCAGGATCTTGCCGGCCAGTTGCCAGAAATTGCCCACCGCATGGGCCACCTTCACCTGCTCTTCAGGGCGCGGGCGGCCCCAGGTGTTCACGGTGTGGGCGATCGAGTACTGGCGCAACTGGTCCATGTCCTCCTCGGGCACGCCCAGAAAGTGCAGGGCGATGGTTAGCGGCACCTCCCACAGCATCTGATCGACCAGATCGGCACGCCCATCGTTGACGAAGCGGTCGATGTACTCGCGCGTCACGCGGCGCACCAGCGGCTCATGGTGCTTCAAGGCCTCGGGTGTGAAGGGCTCCATCAGCACACGGCGGCGTGCCATGTGGGCGGGCTCGTCTTCGTTCACCAGGGTGCGGTTCATGGCATAGCCGTATTGGGCCAGCACCGCGTTGGCTTCGTCACCCGTGGGGGTGATCTTTTCCAGCGCGATCGACGGGCTGTAGGTCAGGTTGTCGCGGAACACCGCCTTGATGTCGTCGTAGCGCGTCACCACCCAGTAGCCCAGTTGCGGGCTGTAGAACACCGGCTCTTGCTCGCGGGCCCAGCGCACGTACTCGGGCGGGTCCTGCTGGTAGCCGTCTGAAAACGGGTCGAAGGCCGCGGCGGCGGGGCTTACCGGGCACCCGGTGGGCGAGCGCTGGCCCGTCAGCGCGGCATGGTCTATGGGGCAGCGGGCGGCGGGGGCCGGGGTGTCTTGGGGGGGGGTCATGGCGCCGTGGGTGTTTTGAATAGCGTAACTATAGTCCGCAATGCGTAATTTCAAAAAAGGTGGAAACCCTGAGACGCAGTGCCCTCAGATCGCTTGGGGTCATCTTCAAAGTGAGTATTTGAAGGTATAAAATAAATGCATCTTAAAAAGGAAGCCCCATGCTCGACAGCCAGACCCGCGCCCTCGTCAAAGCCACCGCCCCCGTGCTCAAGGAGCACGGCGTGGCCTTGACCCGTCACTTCTATGCCCGCATGTTCGAGCACAACCCTGAGCTGAAGGCCATCTTCAACCAGGGCCACCAGCGCTCGGGCGCCCAGCAACAGGCCCTGGCCATGGCCGTGGCAGCCTATGCCGAACACATCGACAACCCGGGCGTGCTGGCACCGGTGCTGCAACTGATTGCGCACAAGCACGTCAGCCTGGGCATTCGCCGCGAGCACTACGCCATCGTCGGCAAGCACCTGTTGGCCTCGATCCGCGAGGTGCTGGGGGCCGAAGGCGCCACCGATGAATTGATCGCTGCCTGGGCGGCCGCCTACGGGCAACTGGCCGATCTGCTGATCGGCATGGAAGAGGGCCTGTACCAGGCCGCGGCCACCCAGGCCGGCGGCTGGACGGGCTGGCGCGGCTTTCGTGTGCAACGCAAGGTGGCCGAGAGCGAAGAGATCACCTCTTTCTACCTGGTGCCTGCCGACGGTGGCCCGGTGCCGGGCTTCCAGCCGGGCCAGTATGTGAGCGTGCGCGTGCCCGTGCCTGAGCTGGGCCTGCATCAGCCGCGCCAGTACAGCCTGTCGGCCGCGCCGGGCGAGCAGGCCCTGCGCATTTCGGTCAAGCGCGAAGCCGGGCAGGGCGCTGCGGCCATCGCCCCGGCCGGCTTGGTCTCGAACGTGCTGCACAGCCAGGTGCAGGAGGGCGACCTGATCGACGTGGCCCCGCCCATGGGCGATTTCGTGTTGGACACCCAGGCCGAGGCGCCTGCCGTGTTGATCAGTGCCGGCGTGGGCATCACCCCCATGATGGCCATGCTGGAGCACCTGGTACAGCGCGCCCCGCAGCGCCCCGTGCACTTCTTGCATGCGGCCCGCCACGGTGGCGCCCACGCCTTTGGCGCCCGGGTGCGTGAACTGGCAGGCCGTCATCGGGCCCTCAAGGCCCGCATCCACTACGAACACCCACGGGCCCAGGATCAATTGGGCCAGCACTACGATCAGGCGGGCCGCATCGAGCTGTCGGCCGAACAGGTCAACGCCCTGGGCACCGGCTCGCAGTTCTACCTGTGCGGCCCGCGCGGCTTCATGCAGGCGCAACGCCAGGCCCTGCAGGCCGCGGGCGTGCCCGATGCACACATCCACGCCGAGGCCTTCGGCACGGGTGGCGTTTGAGTGAAAGGCGTTATGCTGCAGTGATCTGAGCCCTCAGCCACACCATGCAGCTCACGCACTTCACCGACCTGGGTCTGCGCGTTCTGATGTACCTCACACATCAGAAGCGCGACACGCCCGCCACCATCTCCGAAATTGCCGAGCAGTTTGCCGTGTCGCGGCACCACCTGGTCAAGGTGGTGCACTTCATGGGCCAAAACCAATGGCTGGCCACCACCCGGGGCAAGGGCGGCGGCTTGGCGCTGGCCCGCCCGCTGCTGGAGTACCGACTGGGCGACGTGATCCAGAGCCTGGAGGGCGTCACCCAGATGATCGATTGCGCCGACCCGCCTTGCGCCCTGGCCGGGCGCTGCCAGCTCAAGGGCATGCTCGACCAGGCCCAGCAGGCCTTTTTTGCCAGCCTCAATCAATACACCCTGGCCGACATGGTCGCCGCGCCCACGGGCGAGGCCATCGTGCGTCTGGTGGCGCGCTCGGTCCCGGCCGCGGCCTGATCAAAGATCCCGCGCCCACACCTGGCCCACCAGGTCTTTGCCAAAGCTGTGGTGCTTGTCCTCTTCGATCAGCTCGAAGCCGGCGGCTTGGTAGATGCGGCGGGCCGACACCAGGATGTCGTTGGTCCACAGCACCATGCGGCGGTAGCCTTGGGCCCGCGCAAAGTGCAGGCATTCGTCTACCAGGCGGCGGCCCAGGCCCAGGCCGCGGGCACTGGCATCCACGTACAGCATGCGCAGCTTGGCGGTGTGTTCGTCTTGTTGCACCACGAACACCGAGCCCACCACCTCGCCCTCGCTCTCGGCAATCCAGCAGCGCTCGCGTTGGGGGTCGAAGGTCTTCACATACTGGCCCACGATCTCGGCCAGCAGGCCCTCAAAGGTCCAGTCCCAGCCATATTCATGCGCGTACAACTCGGCCTGCTTCTGGATCACGACGCCCAAGTCGCCTGGGCGTGGGTCGCGCAGGATGAAGGCCTTGGGGGCTGCCTGGGCGTCACCCAACAGGCGCCGCACCTGGGCCATGGCGCCCACCAGGCGGGTTTGATCGGACTCGCTCAGCGGCTGCAGCAGGGCCGCCACCTCGGCGGCAGACGCCGCCTCCAGCTCGGCAAACACGCGACGGCCTTCGTCGGTCAGGCGCAGGGCCAGGCGTTTGCCATGGTCGGGCGAGGCCTCTCGCTGCACCAGGCCGCGCTCTTCCAGGCTGTTGATGAGCCGGCTCAGGTAACCCGGGTCCATGCCCAGATCACGCCCCAACTGCGCCGCCGAGGCCGGCGCCTGCGCGGGCGCGTGGGCCATCTCGTACAGCAGGCGCAGCTGCGGCAGGCTGTAGTCCGAGTGCAGCACCCGATCCCCGAGTGCGCCCACCAGGCGTGTGTGAAAGCGGTTGAACTGGCGCACCGCCACGATGCGGTCTGGAAGGGCGTCTGGGAGGTTGGTCATGGTTTTGATGCTTAAGGCATGATCATGTTGCCAAAAGCAACATATTGAGTCAAGCCCGCGCGATGCGGACCTGCTCAGATCTGGCTGGCGGGCGCGTCGGGCTCGCCCTCGGCCCGCGGCGGGGCGGTCAGGGGCAGTCGAAAGCTGAAACACGTGCCCTGGCCCCGTTGTGAACTCACCTCCACCTGCCCACCCAGCAGGCCAGAAACCAGGCCATAGACAATGCTCAGGCCCAGCCCCGAGCCGCCCTGGCCCAGGCGCGTGGTGAAGAACGGGTCAAAGATCCGGGCCAGGTTCTCAGGGGCCACGCCGGCCCCGTCATCGCTCACCTTGAGCAGCACCTCTGCGCCGTCTTGCCGGGCCCACAGGGTCAGCAGGCCGCCGCGTTCGCCAAAGGCGTGGATCATGGCGTTTTCATACAGGTTGCTCACGATCTGGCTGATCGCACCCGGGTGGCTTTCCATGCGGATGCCGGCGGGTATGTCGATGGCGTAGCGGGCCGGCCCATGCTTGTGCACCACCGAGATCGTGGTCATCGTCTCGCTCACCAGCTCGCGCAGATCAAAGCTGCGCCGGCGCAGGCTGGTCTGGTCCACCGCCATCTGCTTGAAATCCTGCACCAGTTCGGCCGCCCGGTTCAGGCTGCCCAAGGCGATGGCCAGGCCTTCGTCCAGGTGGCCTACAAACTGATCGAGTTGGGCACGCGTCAGGCCCTTGGCCAGGTTGCTCTTGAATGCGCGGCTTTGGTCGGCCATGGTGCTCAGCACCAGCACGCCGTTGCCGATGGGGGTATTGAGCTCATGGGCCACCCCGGCCACCAGGGCGCCCAGCGAGGCCAGTTTCTCGGTCTGTACCAGCCGCTCCTGGGTCTGACGCAGGTGGTCCATGGCGCCTTGCAACTCGGCGTGGGCCTGGCGTACCTCGGCGGTGCGGTTGTTCACGCGCTCTTCCAGCTTTTCAACCGAATGGCCCAGAGAGGCCCGCATGAAGTCGAGTTGCTGGGCCAGCACCCCGAACTCGTCAGGTCGCAACGCCGGCAAGGCCGTCTGCAAATCACCGGCCGAAATCCTGGCCGCGCTGTTGCCCAGCCGGGACAGGGGGCGCAGCACCCGCCGGTGCAGCCACAGCCCGATCAGCAGCGACGAGGCCACCAGCTGGCAGCCCACCACCCCGGCCAGCACCCAGGCCGAGTTCCAGACCTCGTCCCGGGCCAAGGTGGTGGCATAGGACAGGCTGACCTCGCCCAGGTGTTCACCCTCCTTGTCGATGCTGCGGCTGATCTCGATCCGGCTGCCCCGACTGGGTTGGGTGCGGCTAAACGACAGCAGCGACCCACCATCGGCATCACGCACCTCGACCGATACGATCGAGGCATCGGCCACCACGGCGTTCACCAGAGGGCGGCCGGTATCGATCGCCACGTTCCACAGTGGCAGCACCAGGCCGGCCTTGAGCAGATCGGCAAATTGTTCGGCCCGGGCCCGCGCGTTCACGTCCACGGCTTTTTGCAGATTCAGGTCGAGCAGGATCAGCGTGGCCAGCGCTGCCGGAATCAACAAGGCCAGCAGCAGCACCACGAACAAGGGGCGGCGCAGGCTTTTGTGGGGGGCGGCGGCAGGGGGCCGGGCCGGGTCCAGAGGGGGCCGATCATTCATGACCAGTTGGGCCTGACCGGCGCGCGCGGATGCCCCCCACCGTGGGGTGCCAGTGCGGGACCAGGGGCTGCAGAAGACACATCGGCAAATTGTTGCCCCCAGGCCCGGTGCGGTCAATCGGTGTTGCCAGGGGCCGTTCCGCAGAGATGACGTCGATCAAACGGGCTCGCCTTGGCGTTTGCCCCTGCTTGTCAAATGCGCCGTGGCGGCGTTGAATGAACACGCCATCGGATGCCCATTGCCACCGCATGGGCCCGGGCAGATCCTGTCAGACACACCCGACCCCGCCATGAACTTCATCGCGACTTCTCTGGCACTGCTGCTTTTGCTGGGCGGCGCAGGCAGGGCTGCAAATGTGGCCGCGAATGAGGTCGCGACAGCCACTTCAAACGCAGCCGCAACAAGCCCTTCGACGACACGCTGGGTGCTGCGCACGGCGGCTCAGGAGGGCTCTGCCCCCAAATACCTGCTCGGCTCCAGTGCGGCGGCGGGGCGCGGCCTGTGCCCCGATATCCTGCGGGCCATCGAGGGGGTTGAGCCCGAGATCCACTTCGAGGTCGACCTCAAACCCACCCCCCTACGGCGCATCGAGAAATCCCTTCAAGAGGGGCGGCTGGACGTGCTTTGTGCCTTGCTCGAAACCCCCAGGCGCCACCAGATCGCCCACCGCCTCTCCACCCCGGTGTACGCCGTGCGCGAACGGCTGGTGGCTTTGCGCGACGACGCGTTCAGCCCCACAGGCTTCGACGACCTGGCCCGCTCTGGCGGGCTGGTGGCCACCCAGGCCGGCGCCAGTTATGCCGACAAGCTGCGCCAGCATGGCGTGGCCGTCGACGAAACCGACACGGTGACGGCCTTGCGCAACATCGTGCGGCATCGGGTGCGCTACTACTACGGCAACGAACTCACCTGCGTCTACTACATCAGGGCCGGGCAGATGAGCCCTGAATTGCGCCTGGTGCCTGGGGTGATGGGCGAAACGCCCAGCCACTTCTGGGCTGGTCGGCACCTCGAGCCCGCCCTGGTCAAGCGTCTGGATGGGGCCCTGGTCAAACTCAAGCGCAACGGCACCCTGGAGCGCATCTACAACCGCTATGCCGAGATGAATTGAAGGGGCCGCTTTCTGACAAGGGGGACCACATGAAAAACCATCAGACCCAGCCGCAACCCGGTGCACGGCCCGGTGCTCACCACCTCACCAGGGGCCGGCTCCCGTGGGTGCTGGCGCTGGCCTGGCTGCTTGCCCCGGCCCTGCTCGTGCCGGCCCAGGCGGCCTGCACCCGCATGCGCATCGGCGCCGACCCGGCCTACCCTCCCTTGCACTGGTACGACGGCCACCAGATGCTGGGTGCCAGCGTCGACATCGCCAGGCGCGTGCTCGATGAACTGCACATTGCCTACGAGATCCGCTACCAGGGGCCCTTCACCCGCATCATGAAACTGGCCGAGCGTGGCGAGATCGACATGGTGGCCACGCTCAAGAAAACCCCCGAGCGTGAGGAGTTTCTGCTGTTCCCCAAGGCGGTGGCGCTGTCCAACCCGGTGGCGGTGTTCCAGGCCCGCGACCGCGCCTTCGCCTTTCACGCGCGACAAGACCTGGTCGGTCACCGCGGCGGCATCACCCGCGGCAACCGCTTCGGGGCCGATGTGGACGACTTCGCCAAGGCATCGCTCGACATCGAAGAGGCCGACACCCCGGAAAGCAATTTCAACAAGCTCAAGGTCGGGCGCATCGATTACTTTCTCACCGGCTACTTTGTCGGCATGGCCTACCTGCTCAAGCGCAGCGACGAAAGCAGCTTCGTCGTGCCGTCAACCTACCTGGCCGACACCCCCAACTACCTGGCGCTCACGCTGAAGGGGGCGTGTGCTGACAAACTGGAGGCCATCGACGCCAAGCTGGTTCAGCTCAAAAAAAGCGGCGTGCTCGACGAGATCATCAAGGCCAACCTGGCGCGCTGGCGGTCCAGCTCGCTGGCGCGTGAGAGCGCCTCGCCCTGAACCCGCCCCAAATGGCCCGACGCTGCCCAGGGGGGAGGGGGCACGCCGCCACCGCCGTCTTTACATCGCCGCTACAAAGTCGTCGTCAACAAGGCCCGGCCATGTGCCGTTGTCATCCTCGGGAGCCGTCTGAAACCCAACCCTTCGAGGAGCAACGCATGTCAAACAAATCCCTGGTCACCGTCTTGTCCCTGTTCGTTCTCTGCGGCGCTGCAGCAGCCCAGACACCCGCTCAGAGCTGGAAAGCCAGCCACCCGCGGCGGGCCGAGGTCAATGCCCGCCTGGATCGCCAGAACGCGCGCATCCACCATGAGGTCAAGAGCGGCGAAATCACCCCCCAGCAGGCCTCAGCACTGCACCACGAAGACCACCAGATCCGGCAGGAAGAGCGCGTGATGGCTTCGCAAAACGGCGGGCACATCACCAAGGCCGAACAGCACGCCCTCAACCAGCAGGAAAACGCCGTCAGCAAGCAGATCGGCAAGTAAGCTCAGCCGGGCCCCTCGTGAGCCGGGCCCAGGCGGCCCGCCTGCGCCAGCGGTTCGAACACGCTCAACGGCACGGGCCGGCTGAACAGAAACCCCTGGTAGGCGTGGCAGCCGATCTGTTGCAAAAACCGCTGCTGAGCCATCGTCTCAACGCCTTCGGCAATCACGGGCAGACCCAGGCTCTGGGCCAGGGTGACGATGGTCTTGGCAATCGCGGCATCGTGTGCGTCATGCAGCAGGTCACGCACAAACGATTGGTCGATCTTCAGCTGGTTCAGCGGCAGGCGCTTCAGGTAGGTCAGTGACGAGTAGCCGGTGCCGAAATCATCCAGCGAGAACCCGATGCCATGCCCTTGCAGCGTCTGCATGGTGGCAATGATCTCGTCCACGTCGTGCACCAGCAGGCTTTCGGTCAGCTCCAGCTTGAGGCGACGCGGGTCGGCCCCGGTGTGCTGCACCACCTCCAGCACCATGGCCACAAACCCGGGGTCGCGAAACTGCCTGGCGCTCATGTTCACGGCCAGGCTCAACTGACCCAGGCCCGGGCGGCCGGCCCAGCGGGCCAACTGCTCGCAGGCGGCCTGCAGCACCCAGCGCCCCAGTGGCACGATCAGCCCGGTGTCCTCCGCCAGGCCGATGAATTCGCCGGGCAGCACCAGCCCCCGTTCGGGGTGCTGCCAGCGCACCAGCACCTCGGCACTGAGCAGTTCGCTGTCGCTGTTCACCTGGGGCTGGAAATGCAGCACCAGTTGATGGTGCTCCAAGGCCTGGCGCAGGTCGTTCTCGACTTCCGCGCGGTGCTTCACCACCGCTTCCATGGCCGGATCAAAAAAGCGCACGGCCTGCCGCCCGGCATCCTTGGCACGGTACATGGCCAGGTCGGCCTGCTTCATCAGCTCGTCCATCGAGGTGCCCTGGCCCAGGAACAGCGTGGCCCCCAGGCTGGCACTGCTGTGGTGCACGAAGCCCCTCAGGGTGTAAGCCCGCGTCAGCGATCGCAGCAGGCGCTCGGCAATCGCCTCGGTGGCGCTGGCCGCATCGCGCGGTGTCTCGCCCAGCCCGCCCAGCACCATCACAAACTCGTCGCCACCGATGCGCGCCACCGTGTCATCGGGGTGCACCCCTTGCCGCAGTCGGTCGGCCACCTGTTGCAGCAACAGGTCCCCCATGTCGTGGCCCTGGGTGTCATTCAAGGTCTTGAAGTGGTCCAGGTCGATGAACAGCAGCGCAGCGTACAGGCCGGTGCGCTGGCTGACGGCCTGGGTCTGGCGCAGCCGGTCCAGCAGCAGCACGCGGTTGGGCAGGCCGGTGAGCTGGTCAAAGAAAGCCAGGTTGTTGATCTGCGCCGCCGAGCGCTGGTGCTCGGTGTCGGCGACCTGCAACTGACGCTGCATTTCGGCCAGCCAGCCCAGCACGCTGTGCTGCAACGCGGGCGCCACAGCGATGGGTTCCGCGAAATCGCCCCGTCCCAGCCGTTCGATCTGGCGGTGAATCTCCTCCAGCTTGCCGCCCAGTGTGTGGTGCAGCGCCCGGTAGGTCTGCCAAAGCGTCATGGCCAGCAGCAGGCCCACCCCTGCAAACACCCACCGCACCACCACGGCATATTGCGCGGCGTTCTGCACCGCCGCCGTGGTGCGCAGTTCCACCATCTGCTGAAACTCGGCGATCGGTCGCATGATGCCGGCCTTGGCCTCGTGGTAGGCCGTGTCATGCAGCATGGCGATGGCGCGCAGGCGGCGCGCGCCCGCATCGCCGCCGGAGGCTTCGATCAGCGCCATCGCCGCAAACTCGGTGCCGGTCAATGCGTCCGAGTGGGCCTTGGCTTCGGCCAGCTTGGCGAACTCGGCCTGCGTGAAGTGGGCCTGCTCCATCAGCGTCAGCAGTGGCACGGCCGCACCTGAAGGCCGCGGCCGGGGGCCATCACCCTGAACCAGGTCCCAGTACACATTGCGGTAGTCGAGCGGGCGGGGGCTCTGACCATCGCGGATGGCCAGAATCTCCAGGTAGTATTTTTGGTAAACCAGATTGCCCGTGGCCACGTAGGTGCGCACCATGCGGGTCAGGTCGTCCGACGATTGCCGCAACTCGGTGGCCAGCCCCAGTGACTGCAGGCGCTCTTCGTTGGCCTGGTCGATCGCCTTCTCGGCCCGCACGTAGTAAGCAAACAGCCCCATGAAAAGCAGCGCCATCACCACCGTGGTCCACAAGGACTGGTGGAGTCGGGTCAAGGCGGGGTGGCCCGTGGCAGCAGGACGTGGGTTCATGGCGCTGAAGTAACAGAATGTAGCAAGAATGCGGCCCGCTTCTGAAGATCGGGCGCCATGGCCTGTCACGCGGCATACTCATCTGGCTCGCATTTTGCGTAAGGCCTGTCACTGACAGCCCTCATCAAGGATTCCGCCTCCCATGCAACGACGTCATCTGCTCACCCTGGCCGCCGCGGCTGCCGCCAGCCAGGCCCCTGCCTTTGCCGACACCCGGCCGCTTCGTCTGGTTGTGCCTTTCCCGCCCGGTGGGGCCACCGACATCACGGGGCGCGCCATCAGCGAGCCTTTGGCCCGCCTGCTGGGCCAAGCCGTGGTGGTCGACAACAAAGGGGGGGCAGGGGGCTCGATCGGCATGGCCGAAGTGGCCCGTGCCGCCCCGGATGGGCTCACCCTGGCGGTGGCCACCGTGTCCACCCACGGGGTCAACCCCGCGGTCTACAAGAAGCTGCCGTACGACCCCCTCAAAGACTTCGCCCCGGTCACCGAACTGGTCAAGGCGCCAGGGGTGCTGGTGGTCAATGCCGGCCTGCCTGTCAAAGACTACGCCGAGTTCCTGCGCTACCTCAAGGCCAACCCAGGCAAGCTTTCTTACGCCACCCCAGGCACGGGCACCATCGGCCACATGTGGGGTGAGTTGTTCAAGAGTGCCACTGGCACCTTCATGCTGCACATCCCCTACCGCGGGGCCGGCCCCGCGCTCAATGACGTGGTGGGCGGGCAGGTGATGGTTTACTTTGACCAGGTGGCCGCCTCGCTGCCCCACATCCAGTCGGGCAAGCTGCGTGCGCTGGCCGTGTCCTGGAACAAGCGCCTGGAGGTGCTGCCCAATGTGCCCACCTATGGCGAGCTGGGCCTCAACGTGTGCAACGAGCCCTCCTGGTTCGGCCTGGTGGCCCCGGCGGGCACGCCCAAGGCCGCCATCGTGCGCGTGCAAGAGGCCGTGGTGCGGGCCCTGAAAGAGCCCGCCGTGCGCGAGCGTCTCGCCGCCCAGGGCCTGTTTGCCACCGGTACCAGCCCTGAAGAGTTCGGGGCCGAGATCAAGTCCGAGATCGAGAAGATGCAGCGCGTCAGCGCCTACGCCAAGATCACGCTGGATTGACCATGCCGCCCTTGGCGTCCGGGTTTTCACCCTTTGGGGTACCCGGAGGCACGTTGTGCTCTCTCCTATACTGCGGAACTCCCTATCCGCCTCAACATGACCCTCTCCCCTGCCAGGCGCAGCCTGCTTGTCCCCGTGTGCCGATGGTTGGGGCGCCATGTGGCCCTGGTCGGCTGGTTGGGGGGCGGCCTGCTGGCCTGTGCCGTGGCCGCTCTGATCGCCTGGGGTGCCTTGCAGGTTCGGGTGCAGACCATTGACCAGGGACACGCCAAAGTGCTGCAACGCATGCACGTGCTGCAAGACAACGTGCGGCACATGCTGGACGTGCTCAACGCATCACACAGTGCTGAATGCACGCCCGACAACCTCAGCCTGTTGCGGGTGCTGCTGCTCAAGAACCGCGACGTGCGCCAGATCGGCCTGCTGGACGACCAGGGCCGCCTGTACTGCAGCACGGTCTCGGGTCTGCTGCCCCAGCCCTGGCCGCGCAGCACCCAGGGGATCGATGGGTCGGTGGGGCGTTACCTGTTGAACACGCCGCTGCGGGCGTACTCGCCCCTGGCGCCGGCCGAGCTGTGTGGCACCGTGATCGAGCGGGGGCGTTTTCAAGTGGTGATCGACGACAACCCCACTCAGGAGGTGTTTACCCAGTACGCCGACGGCGTGTGGGCCGGCAACATCCATCAGCGGCGCCGGGCCTTTGTCGGGGCGCGCGGCACTCAGACCGACGCCATGGCGTCGCTGGACACCCCGCACCTCAGCTTCGATTGGCCACAACGGGTGTGGCGGGTGACCAACTCCGTGCCCGGGGTCAGTCCGGTCTCGGTGCAATCCGTGCTGGGCCTGGGAGACCTGCTGCAGCGACACCCCTGGATGGCGGCCGGCTATGTGGTGCTTTGCATCGTGCTGGGCTGGTTGGCCGGCGCGGCGCTGGTTCGAATGGGCCGTTACCTCAGCTCGATGCAGTTCCTCATTCGCCACCTTTGCCAGCCGGCCAACGTGGTATGTCACTACCAGCCGATTCTTGAGCTGGGCACGGGCCGCGTGATGGGCTGCGAGGTGCTGGCCCGGCTGCAAGACGGCCAGAACCTGCTGTACCCTGATCAATTCATCCCGGCGCTCACCCAGCAGCAACTGGGCTGGCGCTTTGATGCGGCCGTCAGCCGCCACGCCTTGCTTGAGCTGGGCGCGGCACTGCCGCCCCAGACCCACTTTTCGGTGGCGCTCAATTTCTTTCCGCAAAACCTGCGCCGCGACCTGATCCTGCCCCACCTGAAGGCGGCGCAGCACGACAGCGGGCGCACCGACCTGCGCATCGAACTGGAGGTCACCGAGTACGACTTCTCCAGCGCCCTGGTGCCCGAGCTGGCCCGCCTCAAGGCCGATGGCTTTGCCATCTCGATCGACGACTTCGGCACCGGCTACTCCAATCTGGGCATCGTCAAGCGCGTGGCGCCCGACTACCTGAAGATCGACAAGTCCTTTGTCTTCGAGATGGCCGACGCCACCATCCGGTCCACCCTGATCCCCGAGATCATTGCCATCGCCAAAGCCATCGGCAGCGAGGTGATCGCCGAGGGCATTGAAACCGACCTGCAGGCCCGGCAACTGCTGGAGATGGGGGCACGCTATGGGCAGGGCTACCACTTTGCCCGGCCCATGACGCTCGATGACTTTCTGCGCTACCTGGCGCAAGGGTCTCACTCGGCCTGACGCGGCCTGACCCGGCCGTGCGGGCTGCTGGATATCCCCGCCTTTTCTGGACAAGCCTGTGGACAAGCCGTGTGCCGAGGCAGGAGCACTGCTTCAAGTGCTTGATTTGCAAAGGCAATTGTTACGCTGCTTAAATAGTGAGCAGTAGCCCCTGGCCGCGGCCCGCTGCCTCTGTATCTCCCCCAATGGGCAAGGCCTTCAGCCTGCGAGACAATCCAGGCATGACTGCAGACCTGATCCGTACCCTGGAGGGCACCACCGCACTGGTGCTCGATTCGCCTCACAGCGGCACTTTCTACCCGGACGACTTTCAGCACGCCGTGCCTCTGCCCATCCTGCGGCAGGCCGAAGACACCCATGTCGAGAAGCTGTACGACTTCGCTCCGGGCCTCGGCGTGGCCTGGGTCGAGGCCCTGTTTCCGCGCAGCTACCTCGATGCCAACCGCGACACCACCGAGATCGACACCACCCTGTTCGACACGCCTTGGCCCGGCCCGGTGGCCACCGACCCCAAGGTGCTCAGCAAGGTGCGCCTGGGCAAAGGCCTGATCTGGCGCAGCACCGATGGCGGCGAGCCCATTTACCAACGCCGCCTGAGCGTGGGCGAGGTGCAAGACCGCATCGAGCGCTGCTGGGTGCCCTACCACGCGGCCGTGGCCCAGGCCATCGACGCCGCCCACGCGCGCCATGGCTACAGCCTTCACATCAATTGCCACTCCATGCCCGCCGTGGCCTCCAGCCACGCCACCGAGTTCCCGGGCGAGGCCCACGCCGACTTCGTGGTGGGCAACCGCGACCACAGCACCAGCAGCCCCGCGCTGGCCGAACTGATCTGTGAACACCTGCGCGCCCTGGGCTACAGCGTGGCCCTGAACCACCCCTACAAGGGCGTGGAGCTGGTGCGCCGCTACAGCCACCCCAGCAGCCATCGCCACAGCCTTCAACTGGAGATCAACCGCAAGCTCTACATGGACGAGACCACCCTGGCCCCGACCGCGGGCTTTGGCGAGTTGCGCGGCCATCTGCAAGGCCTGGTGCAGCGCCTGTTGACGGTCGACCCCCGGGCCCTGTGATGGAGGCCGTCGACTGCGTTGTGATCGGGGCCGGTGTGGTGGGGCTGGCCGTGGCGCGTGCCCTGGCCCTGCAAGGGCGCGAGGTGCTGGTGCTGGAAAGCGCCGAAACCTTTGGCACCGGCACCAGCGCACGCAACAGCGAGGTCATCCACGCCGGCATCTATTACCCGCAGGGCTCGCTCAAGGCCCAACTTTGCGTGCGCGGGCGTGAGCTGCTGTACGCCTATTGCCAGCAGCGCGGCATCGCCCACCAACGCTGCGGCAAGCTGCTGGTAGCCACCCAGCCCGAACAACTCGGTCAGTTGCAGGGCATTGTCGACAAGGCGGCCGCCAATGGCGTCACCGACCTGGCCTGGCTCAGCCGTGAGCAGGCCCAGGCCCTGGAGCCGCGCCTGCAGTGCCTGGCGGCACTGCACTCGCCCAGCACCGGCATCATCGACAGCCACGGCCTGATGCTGGCCCTGCTGGGTGATCTTGAAAACGCAGGCGGCACCCTGGCCGTGCAGTCGGCCCTGCAAAGTGCCCAGGTCACGCCGCAAGGGCTGCTTCTGCAGGCGGCCGACGGCACCACCCTGTGTGCCCGCAGCGTGGTCAATGCCGCCGGCCTGGCCGCCCCCGATCTGGCGCGCCGCTTTGCCGGGCTTGACGCGGCCCATGTGCCCCAGGCCTATTACGCCAAGGGCAACTATTTCACCTTGGCCGGGCGCGCGCCCTTCAGCCGCCTGATCTATCCCGTGCCCCAGGCCGCCGGCCTGGGGGTGCACCTCACGCTCGACCTGGGTGGCCAGGCCAAGTTCGGCCCCGATGTGCAGTGGGTCGACTCGCCCGACGACCTGGTGGTCGACCCCGCCCGGGGCGACGCCTTTTATGCCGAGGTGCGCCAGTACTGGCCCGAGCTGCCCGACGGCGCCCTGCAACCGGGCTATGCCGGCATGCGCCCCAAGATCGCGCCCCCAGGCCAGCCCGCACCCGACTTCGTCATCCAGGGGCCTGCCGTGCATGGGGTGCCTGGCCTGGTCAACCTGTTCGGCATCGAGTCACCCGGCCTGACCAGCTCGCTGGCCATCGGCGAGCGGGTGGCCGGCCTGCTGGGCTAGACCCGTTGGGCGACACCCGTTGCGCGACACCAGTCGTGCGACACCGGCTTGCCGGGGCAGGGGGCGGTGCAGCGCGTAAGATGCAGCGCTTTCCCTGTTTGCCCTGGCTTTTGTTTTGTCCCTCTCCGACCCGCACGACCCCGACCTCCAAGACCCCGACGCCCCCGATGACACTCCGGTGGTAAAAGAGCCCCGTCTGTGGGCTGACAACGGCTGGACGGCCCGCGTCATCAAAAACGACGACGACGACGGCTGGGCCGTCGCCATGTACAAAGGCCGCGAACCCGAGCCCGCCCTGGTTGGCCCCTGGACCATGGGGCGCGACAAGAAAAACCCCAAGCCGCTCGACACCAACGCCTTCAACACCCTGGTCAAGACCGCCAGCGAGGTGCTGCGCCGGCACGAACAGCAGCTGCGCGCCCAGCTGCACAAAAGTGTGGACCTGAACCTGGGCGACGCCCGCTGGCAGGTCACTCTCGACATCGTGCCCGACGAGTTCGAGCCCTACGCCACCCTGGCCGCCTACGCCCACCCCGATCTGCCCCCCTACAGCGAGCCCGTGGCCCAGCGCCGCGTGCGCCCCGACTTCAAGCTGAATCAGCGCAGCGCCAGCGCCTGGGTCGAGGGTGATTTCGGGCCCGTGCCAGGGGCTTGAATCCCGCCCGCCAGCGCCATGTTATAAATTTGTGACAAGGCGTGTCATGGTTTGATTCGGTCCGTTTCAGGCCCGGCCATGGCAGTCCTCGGCGCACTGCGCCAGAACAACAACAAAGATCGAACATGGACCTGATGTCAAAAGAGTGGCTGGATGCCTATTGGTCCCTCAGCGAGCTGCGCGCCAATCTCGTCATCTTTTGCAACATCTTTGGGGCCCTGCTGCTGGGCCTGCTCGTGGGGTATGAGCGCTCGTACCATGGCCGCGCCGCCGGCATGCGCACCTACGGCATGGTGTGCATGGCCTCGGCGGCCCTGACTGTGTTTGTGGGCTACCCCGAATATTGGTATGCCGGCCATGGCCTGCATGCGGCCAGCGTCGACCCCACCCGGGTGGTGCAGGGCATCGTCACCGGCATCGGCTTTCTGGGCGCCGGCGTCATCATGAAAGAGGGCCTCAACATCAGCGGCCTCACCACCGCGGCATCGATCTGGGCCTCGTCGGCCATCGGGGTGCTGGTGGGCATCGGCTTTTATGGCGCAGCCATCTCGCTCACGCTGCTGTCGTCCAGCCTGATGCTCTGGGGCGCCACCCTGGAGGCGCGGCTGCCCTCGCGCCATGCGATCGGCGTCAACCTGCATTTTGTGGCTGGCTGCCAGCCCACCCAGGCCCACGTGGCTGAACTGCTTCGGCAAAACGGCTACGCGCTGGCCGAAAAATCGATCGCCATCTTGGCCAGCGGCCAGCAGTTCGAATGGAGCTTTGTGGCCGTGGCCATCAATCGCGATGCCGGGGTGGCCCTGCCCACGCTGGCAAACGCGCTCCAGAACCACGCCGACATCGAGCGCTTTCAGCTCTCGCATGCCCGCAACTGAACTTGGCCGGCGCCTCAGGTAGCACGTCAGCAAACACCTCAGGCGCCGTTTCAGCCCGGGCCCAATCAGCGCCCAATCAGTGCGCCAGCCGGCGCGTTGGTCGCTGCCACCACAAAGTGTCGTGGGTCTTGCACTTGCCCACATCGGCGGGCGGTTTTGGCCACCCAGCGCATGCGATCGGCCTTTGGCGTGCAAATCGATCAGATCAGGCACTTGATCACCCTGCTGGCCCACCGCCTCAACGGCTGCTCGGTCCGTTGTCTTGGGTCAACGGTGGCAGCCGCCGATGCTGCTGCCCCTGCGTTGCGGCAGCGGGCGCCGACACAGGGCCGGGCTTGCCAATAATGCCTTCGGTTTTGTCTTATCCCTCGGCACAAAGGGCCCCACCATGTCCCTGGTTCTGCTTCAGCAAGGCTGCACCCACCCCAGCGTGGCGGCGCTTCGAACCACCCTGTGCCAGGCTCTGGGCCCGGCCGCAGCCCCCTATGCCGGTCTGGCCACCGGGGGCGAGCTGTTCGATGCTCCCCTGGGGGGGGCGCTGCGCTGCTGGCAGGCCGGGCGCGGGTTGATCGCCGACGGCATCGTGGGCCCGCGCAACCTGCAGGCACTGGGCCTTGCGCCCCCGGGCCAGCCCCGGCTTGATCTTGAACTTCAGGCCACCGCGGCGCAGGCCCTTTTTCCGGGCGCCAAGGCTGCGGCGGTGTCGTGTTTTCTGCCTTACGTGCTGGCTGCACTGCGGGCCACGGGCTTGTGCTCTCGCACCCTGGTGCTGGCCACGCTGGGCACCATCCGGGCCGAGACCTCGGGCTTTGTGCCCATTTCAGAGTTTCCGTCCAAGTACAACACCGCCCCGGGTGGCCCCCCCTTCGGCCTGTACGACGGGCGCCTGGGCAACCGCCGGGGCGAGGGCGCCTTGTACAAGGGGCGGGGCTTTGTGCAGCTCACGGGGCGCAGCAACTACGACAGCTATGGCCGCGCGCTGGGCCTTGATCTGCTGGCCCAGCCCGACCTGGCCAACGCCCCCGAGGTGGCGGCCCTGCTGCTGGCGCTGTTTCTGCAGCGCCACCGCACCGCCCTGGAGCAGGCCCTGGCCCAGGGCAACTACGCTGCCGCCCGCCGGCTGGTCAATGGCGGTACCCATGGGCTGGACCGCTTCAGCAGTGTCTTTGCCCTGGCGCAGGCCAACGATTTGGGGGGCGGGCCCGCGGGGGCAGCAGCGTTGGCCAGCGCCCCCGCAGGCACCGCCACCGCCACCGTGCCCTCCACACCGGGCACCGGCCCTGCCGGCACGTCCAAGCCCAGCCCGCACCACCATCGCCATGCCCGCCGTCGCCTGAATGCCCGCCCCGACACCCCCGACCTCAACGACCGCCCCTACACCCCGCCCCCCGTCAATCTGTTGGCCCAATGGCCCGCCCAGGCCGATGTGCAGCGCCTGCTGCCCGTGTATGCCCAGGCCGGCCTGGTCCTGAACCAGGGCCACGAAGGCGCCTGCACCGGCTTTGGCCTGGCCGGGGTGGTCAATTACCTGCGCTGGGCCCAGGCCGGCTACCCCGCGCAGTTCGAGTCGGTCAGCCCCCGCATGCTCTACAACATGGCCCGCCGCTACGACGAAAACAGTGGCGACAACAACCAGGGGGCCAGTTGCCGCAGCGCCATCACCGGCTGGTTCAACCACGGTGTGTGCCTGGACTCACAATGGCCCTATCAGGCGCTGGACCAGGGCTCGCCCCGCTTCGGCTATGCCCAGCAGGCCCAGCAACACACGCTGGGCGTGTTCTACCGGGTGCAGATTGGTGCCATCACCGACCTGCAGGCGGCCATCCAGACCGTGGGTGCGGTGTATACGTCGTGCTTTGTGCACGAGGGCTGGGCCCATCTGCCCGCCATCACCCAACTGCCCCAAGGCCACCACGACCTGCCCGTGATCGCCTTCGACGGCGTGGTGCGCCGCGACGCCGGCCACGCCTGTGCCCTGGTGGGCTTCAACGAACGCGGCTTTGTGCTGCAAAACTCGTGGGGTGCCGACTGGGGCGCCCACGGCTTTGCCGTGATCAGCTACGATGACTGGCTGGCCCACGGCATGGACGCCTGGGTGGTGGCGCTGGGGGTGCCCGGCCTGGTGGCCGGCGGTGCGGCAGCCCAGCGCCGGCCCCACCACAGTGCCAACAGCGGATCGGGGCAGGGCGCCGGCAGCCCACCCTGGAACAGCGCCCAATTGGCCGAACACGCCCTGATGGTGGGCAACGACGGCCGCATGAGCCGCTACCTCACCCCCGACGAGCGCAGCCGCAGCCTGGCCTACCAGGCCACCGTGCTGCCCGACCGCTGGTTTCGGGCCCAGCCGGCCGACAGCCCCAAACGCCTGCTGATCTATGTGCACGGGGGCCTCAACAGCGAGGCCGACGGCCTCAAGCGCTGCAAAGCCCTGGGGCAGGTGTTTGAGCGCAATGGCTGCTACCCCCTGTTTGTGGTCTGGAAAACCGGCCTGCTTGAAAGCCTGGGCGACCTGTTCAGCCAATGGCGCCAACGCCAGCCCGCCGCCACCGGCTGGGGCCAGGCTTTGTGGGCGCAAACCGATGCCCTGATCGAAACCACTGTGGGCCGCCCCCTGGCCCGCCCCATCTGGTCAGAGATCAAAGAAAACGCCCAACTGGCCTGGCAAAGCCACCGGGCTGGCGACCAACTGGTGCACGCGCTGGTCGATTTGATCCAGCTGTGGGGCGATCAACTGCAAATCCACCTGGTGGGCCACTCGGCCGGCAGCCTGTGGCTGGGCCACCTGATCACCGCGCTGCAAGCCACCCGTGCCGCCACCGGCCGGCCGGCCCTCGATGCTGTGCCCAGCGTGCACCTGTACGCCCCGGCCTGCACGGTGGCCTTTGCCAACCAGCACTACGCGGCCACCGACATCCTGCCCCGCACCCACCTGGCCCTGTTGAGCGACCCCCTGGAGCGCGCCGACAACACCGCGCTGGTGTACCGCAAGTCGTTGCTGTACCTCGTGTCGAACGCCCTGGAGGCCGACCGTCGCACGCCCATCCTGGGCCTGCAGCGCGTGTTCGATACCGAGCAAGACGAACACGCCTGGGACGGCGCCGCCGCCACCGGCGAAACCCTGCGCGCCTGGCACCGCGCCGTGGCCGACAGCCAGTTGCTGAACCGCCTGCAGGTGCTGCACGACGACAAAGTGCTCACCGCCTTGCCCGACCTCAGGCAGCCCGCCAGCCACGGCTGCTTTGACAACGACATCCCACTGCTGACCAGCACGCTGCAAACCATTTGCGGTGGCTCGCTGGTGCATCGGATACGGGATCTGCGAGGGTATTGAGCAGGCTCAGCCTCTACCCCTTTACCCGCTCTGCGCCCTCTACCCAGGCAAGCCAAATTGCCTGCCCCCAGGCCCGTTCTGCGCGGCGCAAGCGGTCTTGCGCGCACCCTGCAAATGTGGGTACGCGCCACATGCTGCCAGGCTTGGCCTGTGTCTTGCAGCGTGAGCGCATCCCCGCGTCTGCCTGTTTGCCGCAACACCACTGTCTGACCAACGCAGGGGGCAATCAGCACCGTGCGGCAGTGTGGCAAACGTTTCTTCGGGCTCAAAGCCCTGCGAACGTGTCGGCTTCAGGGTCTGGCCTTGTCTGCCACGTCGTCACGGACCAGAAATAGAAAATCTTTACATTTGCGTGCGATATTGCGCAAAAAGAGAACATTTGTTGACGTTTTCGATCATTGGTTCTAAAATATATAAATGATAATAAGAACCATCACGGCAATCATCAATGAGGTCGAATGTTTGTTTTGTGCTTTGAAAGTCATTTATGGATGATCTTTTCAGAGGGAAGCCCGAGCCGTCGTCAAATTTGACTGCTCGTGGCACCAGCGTCATGACCAAGGTGGTGCAGCGCTTGCCTGGTGCAGGGCCCGTGCTGGGTTTTTTGTCGCGCTTCACCCGGGGCGCCCCGGGGCCAGCACAGGCTGATGCCCAACGAAGCGGGCATTTGCGTGCCACCGACAGCGAGTTTTTGCCCTCCGGGCCGTTCATTGCCGGTGATGTTCCGGAATCTGAGAAAGAGATTGCCGAGCGCTTGCTCAAGTACGTGCGCTCACGAAGAAATGTGTTGGACGGCTGGATTCTTTTTGATCAGCTTGGTCAGGCCAGCAAAGTCAATCGGGTGTTTTTTTCTCTGTTCGGCTTGAATGAAGACGATGTGCACGGGTGTTCGCCGGAAGAGGTCTTGGCCACCATCAGCCTGGCCTGTGATCTGGAGGGCGAATTTCCTCAGGTCAGTTATCTGTCAATGGACATATTCAACAAGCCCGCGAAAAACAAAAATTACAGCTGTGTTTTCAAGATAAGCCAGCCTGAAAAGCGACTGATGCAGGTCATTCGGTGCGAGCTAGGTTCTGTTCGATATGGCAGCCTGTTGCTTTTCACGGATGTCAGTCATTTGCCGATTGTCGACGTGATGATGGCGCAATCACTGCCAGGCCTGAATGGCTTTCAAAAAATAGCAGCTGGTGCACATGCCCCGCAGGCCCATCAAAGGGCGGCAGATCAGGCAACAAATAACCAGGCGCCAAGCCCATCGGCCCCCCCAAATCACATCGCTGCAGAAGGGCGGGCGACATGAGCATGCAATGCCTGCGGCCTGTTTTAGGTATTGAGCACCGTGCTCACAAGGCTGCCAGCGCCAAGCTTGACGTATTTTTGTGTGTGCCATACATCGCTGCAAAGGCCCGGCACCCGAAAAGCCAGTTTTCTTTGATTTCAATCCAGGTGAAAGTTATATGAATTTTGAAAACAGCAGCAAATACCACTTGGTATGCCGTCAATGCGGCAGCGGACTATCGCGCATGAAAAGGCCGTTATGGATGCGATTGATCCCGGGTTCAAAACGACATGAATGCGACTACTGCGCTGCGATTTACTTGCAAGTTGTTGGGTCGATGGTGAACATCCACCGCGGAACAGGCCGAAAAAGAGCCTTGAAGTACTGAAAATCGCCCGCTGACCCCTGTGCTGGGGCCATGCCCTTCGGGGCGGCAGATCTGTGGCACAGGGCGGGCCGGCCCTGTTACAACCGCCCTTGGCGCCCTGGGGTGGCTGGGGTCGTTGCGTTGATTTTTGGCCGCGCTGCGTGCGGCATCGGGCGCAGCTGCTGCCATCATTGGGCCAGGCGCCTTGCTGCGCAATGTCGTTTGCTGACCCCTCTGGCCCAGCGTTGGGCCGCATTTGGTGCAGGCTGCGTCGCACCCCATTTGTATCGGGTGGTGTCGTCATGCCTTATGCGCCATGCCTGCCAGCCTTGGCTGCCCAGCTTGCTGTCGCAGGCCTGCGCTGCGCCCCAGAGCCTTGGCCCTGCCGTTCGGTCTACTTACATCTGTTAACGAACCGCGGGTCGGTAGCGCCTTTCTAATTGACCATGCTCAATGCCGTGCCACCGACTGTGCTTAATATGTGAACATGCTCGTCGGTTGGCATATGGCCCGACCGGAGTCTTGTACCCAGGAGAGAGAACATGTCTTCCAGCACACACGAATCTACCGGCAACTCCACCCAGACCGAACTTGAGAACCTGGTGGCCGATCTGCGCAGCCTGATCGGCCGCAAAGAGCTTGATTCGGTGCCAGAAATCCGTGCCCTGCGCGAGCGCATGGAGTCGGGCATTGAAAGCGTGCGCGACAGCGCCGTGCGCGCCGCCCAAGAGGCCGCCCGCCAGGCCCGCGAAGCCGCACGCGTGGCCAATGATTACGCCCACGACGAACCCTGGCGTGTAGCAGGTGCCGCCCTGGCCGTGGGCGCCTTGGTGGGCTACCTGCTGGGCCGCCGCTGATGGCTGATGCGCAGCCCGGCGCTCGCCCTGCGGGCCGCTTCAGGTGGTTGTCGCTGCTGGGGCTAGAGGCCCCGCTGCAACGCCTGCGCGACACCGTCACCGAAACGGCCCTGGCGGCCGAAGACCGGGTTGAGCTGCTGAGCATCGAGTGGGCCGAAGAAAAGCAGCGCCTGCGCCGCCTGCTGCTGCTGGCCGTGGCTGCGGCGGCACTCACCGTGGTGCTGTTCATCGTGCTGTCGGCTGCGGTGCTGGTGCAGTTCTGGGACACCCCCTGGCGCCTGTGCGCTGCCTGGGGCGTGGCCGCAGCCTGGGCCCTGGCCTGGGTTGGGGTGCTGGTGGCCCTTGTACGGGTTGCCCGCCAGGGCCAGCAAGCCTTTGCCCTGACCCGGCGCGAGCTGGGCCGCGACTGGGCCGACCTCAAGGAGGGCCTGTGACAACCGACCGCCATCACCGCCACCCCCATCACCGAGCCCACCATGGCCACCCTCAGCAGGCCAAGCCGGCTGCAGAGGCCGTGGCCTCTTCAGACAACAAGGCCGCCAGCGCCATGCCCATCACCGATGTGTCTGATCAATCCCTCAGCCTGGCCGAACGCAAGGCCCAACTGGTTGAGCGCATCGAGCGCCAGCGCCTGCTGCGGCAAACACGCCGCATCCAGGCCGCCATCGCCCGGCTGCATGCCAAAGGGCAGGGCGCATCGGCTGACGACAACGGGTTTCCGCGCAGCAAGACATTGCGCCTGATCACCAGCCAACCTGCTCTGGCAGCTGGGGCTGCGGGTGTTTTGCTGATGCTGGGCCCCACGCGGCTGCTGCGCTTGGCCAGCTGGGTGGTGCCCATGCTGCTGCGTCGCCGCTGAGCCATCAACCCGGCCGGGGCTCTGCCCAGGTTGATCTGGGCTGGCCCTGGTTTGGGCCTGCGCCACAGCGCGCCTAACTTGGCCTAAAAAGACCAAGGCCACCCGGTGGCTGTGCTGCCACCTGCGGTGGTTTACATCTGCTGCTCGCGTTGCAGCTTGGCCTGCAGCTCTTTCCACAAACGCACCTGGCTTGAGCCCCCTTTGCGCGTCGAGCCATTGGGCAGCCACAGATCGTCGTCATTGAAGCTGTACACCGGCTCCAGGTCGGTGCGCTGCGATGCGGGGCGAATGACAGGGTTCAGGTTGTCCAGAATCAGGGGGTCGGCATCGGGGGTGGGGTAATAAGCCAGCACCATGTGCGCCTCGTTCAGGCGCAAGGCGCGCACATAGGTGATGCGCAAGCGGTCAATCGGTATGCCCAGCTCTTTCAGCGTCAGGTACTTGGCAATGGCGTAGTCTTCGCAATCAGCACCCAGGCTGCCCAGCGATTCAACCGGTGTGGCCCAGTAATCGTCCACCCCCCAATGCCGCGCATCAGTCATGTACGGGATCTGGTTGAAAAAGTCATTTGAGCGCAGCAGCAACTGCGGGGCCTCCAGCTTGTTGGCTGCCACCTGGGCCTGGGCATCGCGCACCAGGCGCTGCCAGGTCAGCATGCGACTGGGGGCGCCGGCGCCCCAGCGCTGCTCGGCCCAGCTCAGCAGGTTGCGCGAAAAATCAACCAGATCGGCCTGGCTTTGGCTTGCCACCAACACAAAACCCAGGCACAGCAGCCCCAGGGCACGTCGGGGGCTGCACAAGGTACGCAACCTGGCAACCCATTTCAAGGCACCTTGCCTGGGGCCGGCTTGGGCACGGCAGTGGGTGGCAGTGAAGGTGGGCAGGTGCATCGGGTTGAAATGGTAGCGCCTGTGTTCGGGTGCGGGTCGGTTTGTGTGCAGTGCCGCAAAAACCGACCCCAACCATGGCCCCTGGGCGGGCCACGAAGGCCAATTGTGTTGCACGGCCGATACATCTACGGTGCCCAAGTTGTGGCCCCGCCCAACCCGATTTGGTCGCTGTGCGCACAAGACAACGATGTCAGCCCCATGGCTTGCCGCGATCAATCCCCACGGTCAGCAGGGTCGTGCCAGTAACCTTGACTCGATTCGAAACGGTTTGTAATCATATTTTTCAATTAAATGCCTCTCAATTGATCATTTTGATTTTTAATGCCCAGCTGAATCGTGAACATCGCTAAAAAGCGCGCCCCTCACCTATATAGGTGAAGGGTGGATGCCCCGTTTGATGGTACAGATTGGGTAACGTCAAGTTCGAATGCTCAGCACCGGACAAGGCGTTACAAAGTTTCCGAACCCATTATTAGGGTAAGTACTGCAAAAAATAGGGCACGTGTTAACATCTTCACACATTTGCCATTGACATTGCCCATGGTGAGTGCGTGCAGGCGAGGCGCGGCAACACCGCGACATCTATCAACACTTTTGAAGAGTGCCACGGACATGAACAAACATCACACCCACCCTCTGGCCCTAGCGGTTGCAACCCTCTGCTTCTGCATCTCGGCCCAAGCCCAAACCGCCAGCGATGCCGCCAGCAAGGCCGACGGAGCTGCCGACAGTGCCGCCACCCCCACGGCCCCTTCGGCCCCCACAGGTGATGCCGGCTTCATGGGTGGAATTTTCAGTGCGCCGGGCACCACGGGCAGCCTGGGCCAGTTGGCCGCCACCCCTTCGTACGAGTTGGCTGGCATTGGCCGCCGCGACAGCACTCAAACCACCATCTTGACCTCGCCCGTCAATGGGCTGCCAGTTCGCTTCAACAACGGCATTTTTGTTTATGCGTCGGCCCTTGCAGGCTTTGGGCATAACAGCAACGTGAATGCGGCTGCCAGCGGTGGCGTGGCATCTAATTTTTATTCGCTGCAGCCCGATATTGTGGGTGAGCTTAAAACCCGCGGTGATCGTTATACCCTGCGTTATCAGGGCAATTACACCAAGTACACCGCCAGCTCTTCTGATAATTTTAATCACCATAATTTTGATTTGGCGGGTGATAATTATTTCAGCAGCCGATCCAGCCTGGGTTGGGATGTTGGGTATATTGAAACATCAGATGCTCGTGGTACCACCAATACCACCGCCACGTCTACCCCCAATCGTTGGAATGCACCGACAGCCCGTGCCATTTACGCTTACGGTGCAAAAGATGCCCAAGGCCGTATCGAAGTGGAAGGTAATTATCTTTCCAAGCGCTATCAAAACAACCAGACCATCACTTCGGTTTTGGATCAGGATAAAACAGGGGTGGCGGGCCGGTTTTATTACCGCGTGGCGCCCCGCACTAGCATGATGGTTGAAGTCAATCAGGTGCATGCCAATTATGTCAATAATACTGGCTACACCAACAACGATCGCCGCGTTTATGTAGGTGTGGTGTGGGACGCTACAGCCAAGACATCGGGCGCCTTCAAAATTGGTTCTGCCCAAAAGACTTTCACCGATGGCGGCTTTGGTAAGGCTACTGGTACCGCATGGGAAGGTGCCGTGAAATGGTCGCCGTTGACCTACTCCAACTTTGAACTTATCAGCAGCCGCACACTCGCAGATTCGACCGGTTTGGGCAACTATTTGATCAACACCGGCAACCTGGTCAACTGGAACCACAAATGGCGCAGCAACCTGACCAGCACGGCCAGCCTGGGTACGCTGAAATCTGAATTTGATGGTGCCGGCCGCACTGACAACATCGACAACGCTTCGATTGGTGTGTTTTACGAGGTGGGCCGCAACTGGCGCGCCGGTGCGCAGTGGGCCTACACCAAGCGCAAATCGAACCAGGCGATTTATGAGTTCAACCGCAACTCTACCTTCTTCTCGCTGCAAGGCACTCTGTAATAGCTGAAGGGGCTCGGCCTGTGACTTTGTTTCGATTTTTGTGCTCAATCAAAGCGGCGGTGGCCGGTGCCCTGATGCTGGGTTGTGCTGGGTTAGCCATTGCCGCGGATGTTCCTGCGAACCAAGCTGGTGACTATGCTCTCAACCCGCAAGCTGCTGTTCGTGTGTCTGCCTTGTCTAGCTACAAGCTGGCGGCAGGTGACGTGATCAGCATTCGAGTTTTGGGTGAAGACGAGTTCACCCGTGAAAAGATCCGTTTGACCGATGCGGGTACTGTCAGTTTTCCGGCGATTGGTGAAATCAAAGTCTTGGGCCGAACCGTTGGGGATCTGGAGGCCATCATCGTGGCTGGCTTGAAAGGGCGAATTCTGGTCAACCCCAAGGTTTCAGTGCAAATTGAGGAGTATCGACCTTTTTATGTGAATGGCATGGTTGAAAAACCCGGGGGCTACCCCTTTCAACCAGGTTTGACGGTGCGTAAGGCGGCATCATTGGCCGGTGGCTTCAAGGAGCGTGCGTCGCTAAACAAGATTTATGTCATTCGAGAAGATGATCCTACCCAGAAGGCCCAGAAGGTTGATCTGAATACTTATATTGGGCCGGGCGATATCGTGACGGTCGAAGAAAGCTTTTTCTAAACCAGCTTTAAGCCTGCGTCACAGATGCTTGAGCCTTTTGTAAAGGCTCTACTTGTATCTGTAATTGATAAATATGGCCTCATGCCCATGGGTGAGGTTGCCTGAATTGAGTCTGTCACACATGTCTTTGATTACACAACCTTCTGCCGAGTTGCCGCATAAGCACAAGCAGATTTCATTGCACGACCCGGATGACGAGGCCAGCAAGCTTGACTTGGTGGAATACTGGCGCAGTATCACTAAGCGCAAGTGGGCTATCTTAGCGTTTGGCTTGGTTGTCGCTTTGCTGGCGGGTGTGATTGTTTTTGCACTTACCCCTGTTTATCGGGGTACGTCGACTGTATTGATCGAAGCCAACAAAAACAAGGTGGTGTCGATTGAAGACGTGTACAGCGGTATCAGTCAGAATCGCGAATATTTTCAAACCCAGGTTGAAATCATCAAGTCGCGCGAAGTCGCCATTCGCGCCATCCAGGTGCTGAAGCTTTGGGATTATCCTGAGTTTGATCCCCGTGCCAAAGAGAAAAGCCAACTGCATGAATGGTTGGAGAAGCTGGGTGTCAGTGACGAAGTCGAAGGCAAGGATTGGACAGACACCTCCTTAGCCGACGCTGTGTACTTGAAGTTCAGCAAACAGCTGGCGATTGAGCCTGTTCGCTTGAGTCAGCTTGCCAAGATCAGTTTTGAATCAAGCAGCCCCGCATTGGCTGCATTGGTCGCCAACACCATCGCAAACACCTACATCGAAAACGATCTGGATGCTCGCTACAAAATGACCAAGCAGGCCAGCGGCTGGTTGCAAGAGCGTTTGTCTAGTCTCAAGACCAAGCTCGACGAGTCCGAGCGCAGTCTGCAGAATTACCGCGAGAAGGCGGGCATTGTGGATGTGAAGAGTGCTGCCCAAAGCGGTGCCGGCAAGCAGATTGAAGAAGTAACCCAGCGCTTGGTTGAGACCCGTTTGCGCCGTGCCGAGGCAGAGAATGCCTACAACCAGATCAAATCGGTGGGTAAAAACGGCGATTACAGCAGCCTGCCGGCGGTTGTCCGTAACAACAATGTGTCTGATGCGTTGAAGGCCCAGGCCGAGGCCGAGCGTACCATGTCGGAGGTGGCGCAGCGCTATGGCTTCGAGCACCCGAAGTACGTTGCTGCTGAAGCCACACTCAAAAGTGCGCGTGACAACGTCAAACGCCAGGTTGAATCTGTTGTGGGCAGCGTCACCCGTGAATATGAAGTGGCTGTGGGCACCGAGCGCGCGCTGGAGGGCACACTTAACAGTGCCCGTGGCAGCATCCAAAACTTGAACCGCAAAGAGTTTGAATTGGGCGTGTTGGAGCGCGAAGTGGATTCGAACCGCCAGATCTACGACATGTTCATGACGCGGGCCAAAGAGACCAATGTGTCGGGTGACTTGCAAAGTGCTGTAGCGCGGGTAGTAGACCCTGCGGTGGTGCCCATCAAACCCGTTAAACCGCAAAAGCCCCAAATCATTGGCATTGCTTTTGTACTGGGCTTGTTCATTGGGGTACTGGTATCGCTGTTGCTTGACCGTTTGGACAACACCATCAAGACCACAGAAGATGTCGAATCCAAGCTCAAAGCCCCGTTGTTGACCACTTTGCCGTTGCTTGACAAGGGCGATACCGACCGGGTGGCCAGCGCTCGCCTGTTTCTGGATAACCCTAAATCCATTTACTCGGAGGCGATTCGCACGGCGCGTACCGGGGTACTGCTGTCAGCGATTGATGTGCCCAACCGCATTTTGTTGGTGACATCAAGCCTGCCGGGCGAGGGTAAAACCACCTTCTCGATCAACCTGGCCCTGGCCCACTCGCAAACCAAGCGCACGCTGCTGATCGATGCCGACATGCGCCGCCCCGCCATTACCAAGGGGTTGGATTTGGCGCCGGGTGCCAAGGGCTTGTCTGAGTTGGTGGCGGGCACTGCGGTGTTGGATGAGTGCTTGCAGGCTGTGCCTGGCAGTACCTTGAGTGTGTTGGGCTCGGGCCGAATCCCGCCTAACCCGCTGGAACTGTTACTGTCGCAAAAGTTCAAGGCGACCTTGGATGAATTGGCTGCCATTTACGACATCATCGTGATCGATTCGCCCCCTGTGGAGCTGGTGAGCGATGCGCTGGTGATCAGCGCGCATGCCACCGGTGTGATTTACGCCGTCAAGGCCGCCGACACCCCTTACCCATTGGCACGTAAGGGCCTGCAACGCATTCGGCGTGCCGAGGGCGAGATCATGGGCGTGGTGCTGAACCGCTTTGACTTCAAGCAGGCCGAAAAGTACTACGGCGAATACTCGGGCTATGGCAAGTACGGCTATGGCAAAGGCGGCTACCAAGCCGGCTACGGTGAAGCCTATGGCAGCGAGCCTGAAGGCAAGGCCGCCAAAAAGGCGGCTTAAGCCCTTGTCCTTGAATTGACAGACCTCATACCGCCCATGACTGCACCGACCGGCATCATCGATCTGCACTGCCATTTTTTGCATGGCATAGACGACGGTGCCCGCAACCTAGCCGAGTCGCTCGATTTGGCCCGGGCTGCGGTGGCCGATGGCATCACGGCCAGCGCCATGACGCCGCACATTCACCCCGGGCGCTACCCCAACCAAAAGTCTGTGATTGCCTTGCACGTGCAGGCTTTTCAGCAGGTGCTGAACGAGCAGGGCATTCCGCTGGCTGTGTACCCGGGGGCCGAGTTGCGGGCCTCTGATGAATCGCTGCAGCAACTGGCCGATCATGAGGTGCCGTTTTTGGGCGAGCACAAGGGCATGAAGGTGTTGCTGCTTGAGTTTCCGCACCAGGGCTTGCCAGTCTGGGGCTTGGGCTTTGTGTACAAGCTGCTGGAGCAGGGCATTCGCCCTTTGATTGCCCACCCCGAACGCAACAAGCATGTGATGGCCGATGTAGACCGCATTCAGCCCTACATTGCGGCGGGCTGCTGGCTGCAGGTGACCGGCGGCTCGTTGTTGGGTGATTTTGGCAAAACCTCCGAAAAGGCCGCCTGGGCCCTGATGGAGCAAGACGCCGTTGCTGTTGTGGCCAGCGATGCCCACAACCTGGATAGCCGCCCCCCGCACTTGGCGGCGGCCCGTCAGGCGGTTGAAGACGAATACGGTGCCCGGCGGGCCGATCGCCTGTTCAGGGCCACACCGGCCAGCATTTTGGGGCTGGGCTGACATGACCAAACTGCACCCCCGCCAATACTTGCAGTGGGCGCTGTTGCTGGCAGGCTTGCTTTTGTTGGTAGCCGCAGCCCGCACCCTGTGGCCTGCAGCCCTGGCCGACTTGGGCACTGTCCGCGCCCGTGCTGGTGTTGAGCAATGGCGCAACCACCCGCGGCCCGTGCCGCTCAAAGAATGGGGCGCCTGGCGGGCTGACTTGACTGCTGGAATTGCCCTGACGCCCAGCGATGCGCAACTGCACGACCTGATGGGCTACCTGTATGGCACCTATGCCCTGCAGGCCAAAGGGGCCCCTGATTTGGCACGTGATTTTTACCAGCAGGCCTATACCAACTTCAGCCAGGCAGCCACTTTGCGGCCCATGTCGCCCGATTTCGCGCAGAACGCGGGCTTGGCCGCCAAGCTCAGTGCCCAGCCCGATTTGCAGGCCAAAGGGCATTTTTGGGATTGCCGAGCCGTTGCCTACACCGCCGCCGGTGTTGCATTACCGAATGAATTGGTGGCAAGCAGGTGCCACTGATGGGGTACAGGCATGTGTGTTGGTGGTGGGTTGCGTCTGTGTGCATCGGTGCAGGCGCTTGCAGTCAAGGGTGGGTCATTATTTGAACTTATCCTTCTACCCGGAGGTTTACTAAATGAACGTAACAGTAATTGGTGCAGGTTATGTGGGCCTGGTAAGCGGTGTGTGTTTTGCAGACCTGGGCCACCATGTGATGTGCGTGGATGTGGATGCCACCAAGGTGGCGCTGCTGAACAGCGGCGGTGTGCCCATTTACGAGCCCGGGCTGGACGCCTTGATTGCCCGCAACCGGGCGGCAGGCCGCCTGAAGTTTTCAACCAGCATGGCCGAGGGCGTGGCCCACGCGCCGCTGCAGTTCATTGCTGTGGGTACACCGCCCGACGAAGACGGGGCAGCAGATTTGCAGTATGTGTTGGCCGCGGGCCGCAGCGTTGCCCAGCACATGAATGAATTCACGGTGATTGTGAACAAATCTACCGTGCCGGTGGGCACGGCTGGCAAAGTGACTGCGGCGGTGGCCCAGGTGCTGCAACAGCGTGGCGTGTCGGTTGATTTTGCCGTGGTGTCTAACCCCGAGTTTTTGAAAGAGGGCGCGGCCATTGACGACTTCATGCGCCCCGACCGCATTGTGGTGGGCGCGGCAGAGGGCCCCTTGGGCGACCGGGCCTTTGAGGTGATGCGCAAGCTGTATGCCCCCATCAACCGCAACCACGACCGCTTGATGCGCATGAGCATCCACAGCGCCGAGCTGACCAAATACGCTGCCAACGCCATGCTGGCCACGCGCATCAGCTTTATGAACGAACTGGCCAACCTGGCCGACGAGGTGGGGGCCGACATCGAGCAGGTGCGCCTGGGCATTGGCAGCGACAGCCGCATTGGCTACAGCTTTTTGTATGCCGGCACGGGCTATGGTGGCTCGTGCTTTCCGAAAGACGTGCAAGCCTTGCGCCGCACCGCTGCCGAGTGGGGCCACCCCATGCGCGTATTAGAGGCGGTAGAAGAGGCCAACCAGCACCAGTTTGATGTGCTGGTGCGCAAGCTGCGCGCCCGCCTGGGCGACGATTTGCGTGGCAAAACCTTTGCCATCTGGGGCCTGGCATTCAAACCCAACACCGACGACATGCGCCAGGCCCCCAGCCGCCACATCATCAAAGAGTTGCTGAACCGCGGTGCCAGCGTGCGCGCTTACGACCCCGTGGCCAAGGCTGAGGCCCAGCGCAGCATTGCGCTTGATTTTGCAGGCGTGCCCGAACTGCTGCCCCGCGTGGCTTTTGTAGACACTGCGGCAGATGCCTTGCAACAGGCCGATGCCCTGTTGCTGGTGACCGAGTGGAAAGAGTTCAGAGGCTTTGATTTGCAGAAGCTGCGCCAAAGCCTGCGCCAGCCCATCGTGTTTGACGGCCGCAATCAGTACGACCCTGAGGCCGTGGCTGCCGCGGGGCTTGAATACCACGGCATTGGCCGGGGTAAGCCGGTTGTGATGGCTGCTACTGACCACACCCAAAAAGCATAAAAAGCGGGGTAAATTTTGACAACTTTGGTTCAACCCTTGATCTTGTGCGGTGGCTCGGGCACCCGCCTGTGGCCTTTGTCGCGTGAGCAGTACCCTAAGCAATTGCTCAAACTGGTGGGCAGCAACAGCCTGCTGCAAGACACGGCCTTGCGCCTGAACAGCCTGGGGCAGGGCGGGGCGATGGCCCTGGCCGCCCCGGTGCTGGTGGGCAATGACGAATACCGGTTTTTGCTGGGCGAGCAGTTGCTGCAAGTGGGTGTCAAACCCGCAGCCTTGGTGCTCGAGCCTGTGGGCCGCAACACCGCCCCAGCCCTGACGCTGGGCGCCCTGGCCGCTGCGGCCAATGGCCAAGACCCAGTGCTGGTGGTGATGCCGGCCGACCACGTGATTCAAGACCAAGCCGCTTTCAAGGCCGCCGTGCTGCAGGGCATGCCCCTGGCCCAGGCCGGCAAGCTGGTGACCTTTGGCATTGAGGCCACGGCCCCCGAAACCGGCTACGGCTACATCCGCAAGGGCGCTGCACTGGCTGAAAGCGCGGGCGCTTATGGCGTGGCCGAGTTTGTAGAAAAGCCCAATGCGGCCACCGCCCAGCAATACCTGGCCAGCGGCCAGTTTTATTGGAACGGCGGCATTTTTGTGATCAAGGCCTCGGTGTGGTTGGCCAAAATGCAAAGCCTGCAACCCGCCATGCTGCAAGCCTGCCAGCAGGCCTTTGAGGCCCGCAAGGCCGATGCCGACTTTATTCGCCCCGACAAGGCTGCCTTTGCGGCCTGCCCATCCGACTCGATTGACTACGCGGTGATGGAAAAGCTGGCCAGCGCCCAGCACAACACCGGCGAGGTGGTGGTGGTGCCCCTGGCGGCCAATTGGTCAGACGTGGGCGCCTGGAATGCGGTGTGGGACATCAGCGCCAAAGACGCCAACGGTAATGCGTTGCAAGGCGATGCCTTGGTCATCGACACCCGCAACACCCTGGTGATGGCGCAATCGCGCCTGGTGGCCTGTGTGGGTTTGGATGACGCGGTGGTGATCGAAACCCCAGATGCCGTACTGGTAGCTAGCCGCAGCCACATTCAAAAAGTGAAAGACGTGGTTAACCACCTCAAGGCCACGGGCCGCACCGAGGCCGGCAGCAGCCGCAAGGTGCACCGCCCCTGGGGTTGGTACGACAGTGTGGATGCGGGCGACCGCTTTCAGGTCAAACGCATTGTGGTCAAACCCGGTGCGGCCTTGTCGCTGCAAATGCACCACCACCGTGCCGAGCACTGGATTGTGGTGCAAGGCACAGCTCAGGTTACCCGTGGCGACCAGGTGTTTTTGGTCAGCGAAAACCAAAGCACTTACATACCCTTGGGTGAAAAGCACCGGCTAGAGAACCCGGGCAAGCTGCCGCTAGAGATGATTGAGGTGCAAAGCGGCACCTACCTGGGCGAAGACGACATTGTGCGGTTTCAAGACGTTTACGGCCGGCAGGCCTAGTACCCATGCCTAGGCTGCAGTGGGGCAGCCTTTTTATTTTGTAGCGCGAATCTGGTTGATCACAACCGAGGGAGGGATTTTTTGGCTACGTTCTCAATGAGAAGTTCAGCTTCGCTCATGCGCTTTGCTGTGCATGCGGTCGATTGGTTTGCCTTTGCGGGTGCAGGGCTAGCCGCCTATTTGTGGCGTTTTGATGGCGAGGCCGTGCTGCCATTGCCCCAGGTGTATGCGCTGCTGATCATTCAAATGGCCACCTTGATGACCCTGGTGTCGTCTGCCGTGTACCGCAATTGGCGCGGGGGGCAGTTCAAGGCCATGCTGGGCCGCGTGGGGGTGAGCTGGGTCATCACCTGGGCCTTGCTGATGACATGGCTGGTGTTGACCAAAAGCAGCGGTGAGTTTTCTCGCATCTGGCTGTTGACTTGGGCTGGTACGTCACTGGGCATCTCTTGGCTGGCCCGCCTTGGCGTGTTTTTGATCATGAGCTACATGCGTGGCCGCCAGGTTAACCACATGCGCGTGCTGCTGGTGGGCGGGGGTGGGCCAGTGGCCGCCATACGCCGCCGCGTTAAAACCAGCACCTGGACGGGTTACGACCTGACGGGCGTGGTGTCGATGGACGATATTGATGCCCTGCATTACTCACTGGGCCAGCTAGACCCCGATGAGGTGTGGATTTGCCCACCCGCCAACGACATGAGCAGCATCCAGCCCGTGCTCAATGAATTGCGGCACAGCACTGCCAACATTCGCCTGGTGCCCGATATGGGCGCGTTTCAAATGGTGAACAACGGCCTGAGTGTGGTGCTGGGTATGCCCATGCTCGACATCTCCAGCTCGCCCATGTCGGGCTTTAACCTGATTGTTAAGTGGCTTGAAGACAAGATTGTGGCCAGCCTGATCTTGGTCTTGATCTCGCCCATCTTGGCCGCGGTTGCCATTGCCGTGAAAGTAACGTCGCCGGGCCCTGTCATCTTCAAACAAAAACGCCATGGCTGGAACGGTGAAGAAATTGAGGTCTACAAGTTCAGAAGTATGGTGGTGCACAACGAGCACACGGGCCATGTCACCCAGGCTAAAAAAGGTGATTCGCGCATCACCCCGTTAGGTGCCTTTTTAAGGCGCAGCAGCATGGACGAACTGCCTCAGTTTGTAAATGTGTTGCAAGGCCGCATGAGCATCGTGGGGCCGCGTCCCCATGCAGTGGCACACAACATGCAATACCGCGAACTGATCCCCCGCTACATGCTGCGGCATAAAGTCAAACCTGGAATCACGGGCTGGGCGCAGGTGAATGGCTTGCGTGGAGAAACCGATACGGTTGACAAAATGGAAGCCCGAGTTCAGGCTGATCTTTTTTACATTGAAAACTGGTCGGTTTGGTTGGATCTGAAAATTATTTCAATGACAGTATTTAAAGGATTTTTCTCGGCTAATGCTTACTAGAATTGACGTGCACTAATTTTCATACAGAAAATTATTTCTTGCTATTGAAAAAATTATGTGCCGCCTGCTTCTTTTCCGTAACTCGCTGTTTGATATATATTCGGCATGGAGGTATTGAGTTCGGTTTTTATGGTTGCCTTTGATATTTTTTGCAAGATGAATTTCATTGGATCATTCGCACTAATTTGCTTATAAGCCGAAGTGTTGGATAAGTAAGATATCTTTTATCTTTTTCGATGGCTTTAAGAATAAAATTTTATTTTTGGATGCGAGATTGGCGGGTCATCATGTTTGAAGTATTTTATTTTCTGCCTCACCACCGTGGCTGGCCTGTTAAATATGGGCAAGATAAGATCCTCTATTTCTGCGTGATTTTTAGGAGAAATTGGTTGTTTTTTCTCGCATTAAATGGATTTCATTTATATGCGGGTTGGGTTTTAATGAGATTTAAATTTCTATAAACTTTTTCGATGTTATTGGTGTGATTTAAGGTTGAAAACGCATTTTGCGTATTTTGGTGCAGAAGCTACTCAATTGAGTAATCTGAAATTAATTTCGTGCGCTATTTTTTCTGCTTTGAATGAAAATTTATTGATGAGGATTGTATGAAAGAAAATAATCAAAATCTTGTAGAGACCGCCCGCTTGAGTTCATTCGATTGGTGCGAAAGAATCGACAGTGGTATCGGCATCCGGAATGAAAGACTAATTCTCATATGCGTACTTCGGGATGAAGGTTTGAGAATTAAAAGCTTTATTGAGCATTATAAAAAGATAGATGTTCATGCCTTTGTGTTTATTCTAAATAGATCCCGGGATGATACTGAATCAATATTGCTTGATTTCGCCGCCTGTAATAGTGGGGTTGTTGTGTTGAAAACAAATCAATCATTCGCGGAAAATAATCATGGAATTGATTGGGTTAACGCTGTAGCAAATCACTATGCAGATGGAAGATGGGCTCTTACGGTAGACTCAGATGAGCTTATACAGTATCCAAATTGGGAATTGAAAGGGATGGATAAAGTCCTCGATTACCTGGATAATAATGGCTACGAAGGAGTCGGTGGTTTTCTTTTGGATCATTATCCGGAGAGATTTCCCTCTAATTATAAGGCTGGCGATTCATTGCTTTCATCATGCCCATGCTTTGATCGTAAATACCGTTTCTTTAAATTTCCTTCTGGTTTTTCAAGAAAATCACCTAGCTTTGCTGTGTTTGGTGGACCGAGAGCTCGTGTAGTTTATGAAGGTCGCCATACCTTTATTTCATCTTCTTTTGAAAGGTTCAAGAGATTATTGAAGTCCCGCTTTAATTTGCGTGGATTTTCAGTGAGCGTCCCACCGCTTTTGATTAAAATCCCGTTGATTAAGTGGCAGGCTGGGAGGACATTTTATTATTCAAATCATCGAAGCACTAAAGTCGTTGAGGCTGACTTTATTTTTGTAATCAGTCATTTTAAATTCTTGCCAGACTTTGAGGAGAAGGTCTCGAATGCCATTCGAGACGGAAGTCATTTTAATGGGTCGGAGGAGTATAAAAAGTATGCGGCGTATTTTTCCGAAAATGGTGGATTGAATTTTTATTCGAATCAAAGTGTAGTTTATAAAGATTCTCTCCAATTGAATGATTTTGGGTTTTTTGGTAACTCGAAAAATTTTATTGAATTTGAGTGAGATTGTATGAATTGCACGTATGAGAATAAGGAAATTCTTTCGGTCCCCAAATCCTCTGTTGGAGGGGTGGAAGCTGCGGCGTTAAATCGAGATCAATGGGCGAAACTCCTTTACCGTGCTGCACTTTTGAAGAGAAATAACCCTGCTTTACGCCCGTTTCTATTTAGCTCTCTTAATGGAAATATCGTTTCAAGATATCATTCTGATATGAATCTTAGGCGATACATGGGGAAGGTGGATCTATTACAGGTCGATGGGATGTCTGCAGTCTTTGCTTCGAGATTATTCTGTCAAGTCCCGTTTCCCGAACGAGTTGCAACCACGGATTTTTTTCATGATGTTGCAAAAGAGTTTGCAAGAGATAAGCATGCGCGTTTCTATTTTTTGGGAGGGACACCAGAAATATCTCGCGCCACTTTGGAGGTAGTTAATAAAAAATACCCTGAATTAGAAATCAATGGCCGGGACGGTTACTTTCAGGAGTCATCATTGCCTGATGTTATCAAATCTATTAATAAATTTAGACCTGATGTGTTGTGGGTTGGTTTAGGTGTCCCTTTGGAGCAGAAATTTTGTTATGAAAATCTAGATAAGCTTTGCGATGTTGCTGTCATTAACACTTGTGGCGGGCTTTTCGACTTCATTTCTGGGAAAAATATACGAGCACCTCTCTTGATGCAGAAATTGGGGGTCGAGTGGCTTTTTAGATTGGCTTTAGAGCCTAAAAGATTATTTTGGCGATATTTCACCACAAATATTCACGCCATGTGGTGCTATATAAAAATAAGGAATGGAGAAAATTTTGAAAAGTAATCGCGATAATTTTTTTGCTGCATTTGTTTTTCTTGTTTTCGTTCCCTTTTGTATATTTATTTTTCCATTCAGTAACATAATATCTTATGTTGCAGTGATTTTCTTTGCTGTTTTGGTTTTTTTGAGATTTAATAAATTCTTATTCCCTATTTTGATGGGTTTTTTGCTGTTTCAGAACTTTTTTGTGTCCCTTATATCTCCTGTTTTGGATATGGCTGGGGATGAGTTTGATAAAATACGAGGTTTGTCATTTCTATTTCTTGGTGTTGTCTTTATTTTTTGTTATTTTGATATTATTCGTGTGCACCTAGGTTCCTCCAGTTTTAGGGGGCGTATATTTTGGATCTTGACTGTTTGTATTGGATTCGTATTCTTATATGGTCTGTGGGGCTTATTCGCATATGGCTCTCCAGCGGCTGCATACATCAGAAATATCGCTAATCCGGTGGTGATGCTAGTTGTAGGTATTTATCTGGGTAAAGTTGGATACAAATTGGAGTCATTTCCTACAGCATTTTTTCTATCTGTGCTAATAGGCTTTGGATTTTTGGAATTTTTAAATCAGGATTTTTTGTACAATCTGATTAATGGTGATGTTTATGCGTATGCTAGAGCGCGTGATGCAGTCACAAGCGAGTTTTGGGCAAAGAATGGCGATATTTCCGCAATGTTGAAGAATGAAGTTCCGCTTTTGAATTTGAACTTTTTCGCTGAATGGGGCGTTTATGTCGTTCGGCTTGCGGGACCAAATTTTCATCCT
Organism: Curvibacter sp. GW821-FHT01G03; assembly: GCF_059422285.1. Lineage (NCBI taxonomy): Bacteria > Pseudomonadati > Pseudomonadota > Betaproteobacteria > Burkholderiales > Comamonadaceae > Curvibacter > Curvibacter sp. GW821-FHT01G03. The sequence continues at coordinate 2,903 of NZ_JBWKWP010000004.1, read as the reverse complement.
ATAACCTATGCTTATGCGATTGCGTATTTTTCTATTTTGCAGATGGCTAGAGGAAAATTGGTTTATTTTATTGCTGCAATTCCACTATTATTAATAGTTGGTTCAAAGGGCGCGATTGTTACTGTTCTATCAGCCTGTTTTCTTGTTTTTGCACCTGGAAATCTAAAGGCGAAATGTAAATTTATCGCTTATGGATTAATGATTTATATTTGTTTCGCAATAATATGGGGTGGATTTAGTGGTGATTTTCATGTTCTTGGATTTTTTGCAGGGGTGAAAAGTTTTGTTGGTAATCCATTGGGCTACGGGATCGGTCATGGCGGTAATATTAGTGGTTCCTGGTCAGAGCTGAATTGGTATGATGCTCAATATCTTGGATTTACAGAAGTTGCTGTTGAAAGTGCGTTTGGAGTAATGCTGGATCAAATTGGATTTGGTGCATTCATTTTTTATTGGTTATTCATTTATATAGCATACATTCTTGTTGATTTTTCTTGTAAAGCTAATGATGTTTTTGGTTGCGTAGTTGGAATTTCTATTTTTTCAATATGCTTAAACGGAGTCTTACAAGAGGAGGCGATTTTCTCGCCTATGGCGCTATCTCCATTTTTCATAAGTGCGGGCATTATGTTGTTTTCTGATTCCGGAGAGGGATATCTTAAATTCAATAAATTTTATCGAGTTTAAGATGGCTAGAATATCAAAAGACTTAATTTTCGCATCTCCGTATTTATTTATTAGAATATTTGGATCTCTTCTTACTTATTTTTGGATAATTTATTTGAAAAGAATTTTGCCTTTCGAGCAATTTCAGAACTTCAATATCTTTATTAATTTGATTTCTTTTTTGGCTGTAGTTTCTATTTTCGGACAAGATTCTTTCTTGCTCAGAACTTGGCCCAAATTACTGATTTCTAAGGGATCTGAGCATTTGCAGAAGGGCTTATTTTTCTTTGGCTTGAGTTCTGTTCTCTTGTTTTCAATTTTGACATTTTGTTTTTATTTTGTCTATTTGAAAGTTGCGGGCAAATGGTCCACGGGAACGGATTTATTTCTTGATTCGCTTTGCTTTTTGGGGTTGGCGTATTTGGCGTATCTTTCGCATTTTATTCGTGTGCAATATGGGTCGGCAGTCGGAGATTTTTTCCGTGAGATTTTTTCAAAAATCTTGATGATTCTTTTTTGTGTCGCAGCATATTCTTTCTGGGGTTACATTGATATATTAATAATAAAATCAATTTTTCTTTTGGCTCTCATTGTATGTTTGATCATTGGCGTGCTTTTCCTCGGGAAGAAGAGATGGTCTTTATTTGGACGCTCTGAAGTTCGACTGCGTGAATGGGGTTGGGTTTCGTTTGGTGTCTATCTTGGTCTTGTTTGTGACGCTGCTTCGCAATTTTTGGATCCAGTTATAATTTCTTCTTCAGTGAGTCAGCATGCATCAGTAGTTTATTTTTTATGTTTGAAAACAGGAAGCGTATTTGCCTTGGTTTCCGGTGGTATTAATATGTATTATGGACCAAAGTTTTCACGTTTGTTTTCTGTTGGTAATCATGTTGAATTGAGAAAGTGCTTTCTGGAAATATTTTCTGTTTTGTCGATATTCTATTTTTTGATAATACTCGGAGTATTTTTCTTTGGGGATGTGTTTATGGATTTAATAGGGTTGTCGTATCGTGATGATTTTTACATATTAATTTCTATTTGTGCTTCTTCGTTGGTTATGGGGCTTATTTGGCCTATGGTAGCGCTTGTTAACTCATGTGGGTATGTTTATTTTTGGTTTTTTATATCCTTTTTTATATTTTTGGCTAAATTCTTAATTTTTTATCTCTTGGCGCCTTTGATTGGTTTTTATTTGATACCATGGATTGTGCTGTTTGTGGTTTTGGTTGCCTTTGTTGTTATGTTTCGTGAGGTTATTGTTATTTCCAGTAAGGATTCTTCATTGTTGAAATCTTCCCATCCGCATGGGTACTGATTTTTAAACTTCTACACTATTATTTGTTTTGATTCTTTTTGCAATTTTGTGGGCAACTCTTGTCACTCTTTTTTATGAGTTCCCATGATTTGGATGTTTAACCCGGCGGAATCAAGCAGCAAGTGCAACACTGGGTTTTTGAGTTGAGGAATTGGGGGGAATGAGCTTGTGCAAGTAGACACTGATGGGCGAGTAAACCCCGTGGATAGCGTGCGGGCGGTTGTTGAGCCGGTCGGCAATTGAATGGAGCTGCTCCTAGCTGTGTACAGACAGGTCTGAGCTCTTGGGCAAGTATTGGCATATCAGGTCGTTAGTGTTCTCGCAGGAGCTGCTCTGCCATGGGCTGTGCGGGTCGCAGAAGTGCGTAAGCAATGGGATGAACGCTCCCACCGTTACCGTGGCACCAATGTGCCAAAGTGGGATCGCTGATCATTCGCTTGAACCGAGAGGGGTGTCCAGCATGGAACTTACGACCGCTGGCATTGACCTGACCAAGAACGTATTTCAGGTCCACGGAGTTAGCACGCATGGCAAGGCGCTGGTAAAGATACAGCTGCGCCGGGATCAGGTGGCGGCCTTCTTCGTGAACATCCCGCCTTGCCTGATCGGCGTTGAGGCCTGTGGCAGTGCACACCACTGGGTGCGGAAGCTACAGGCAATGGGCCATACCGTTCGCTTGATGGTCTCGCAGTTCGTGAAGGCCTACGTGAAGACCAACAAAAATGATGCTGCCGATGCGGAGGCGATATGTGAGGCGGTTGCGTGCTCAAATATGCGCTTCGTGCCCGTCAAGAATGCTGAGCAGCAGGCCGTACTAGCGCTACACCGTGTGCCATGGCTTTGTGAAGGCACGCACGGCGCTGGCAAATCAGATCAGTGGCCTGCTCTCCGAGCTCGGACTCATCGTTCCCCAAGGCATCCC